>NZ_VATT01000010.1:0-253802 GCF_005781225.1 Escherichia sp. E4736
GATAAATTGTTAAAGAGCAGTGCCGCTTCGCTTTTTCTCAGCGGCGCGGGGTGTGCATAATACGCTTTCCCGCTACAGAGTCAAGCATTTTTTTGCTTTTCTCTGTTGAGATTCTCAGGAGAATCCCGCTGACCCGGCGGCGTGTTTGCCGTTGTTCCGTGTCAGTGGTGGCGCATTATAGGGAGTTATTCTGAGCTGACAAGAGGAAATTTAAAATAATTTTCCGAATGCGCGTTTTTTCAGCAAAACACCTGTGAGCGTGCCATAAAACAAGCAATTTGCCGTTTTTGCAACCGCAATCACACTTCCAGGTGGCATACTAAAGAGGAATAAAAAGAAAAAGGAAGATAAGTAATGCCTTTAAGCGCACAACAGTTAGCTGCACAGAAAAACCTTTCATATGTTCTGGCTGAGAAGCTGGCACAACGAATCTTAAAAGGTGAATACGCACCTGGCACCATTTTGCCGGGTGAAATTGAACTGGGTGAGCAATTTGGTGTGAGTCGTACTGCGGTACGCGAAGCGGTCAAGACGTTAACAGCAAAGGGGATGGTTTTACCGCGTCCACGAATTGGTACTCGGGTCATGCCACAATCCAACTGGAACTTTCTTGATCAGGAATTACTCACCTGGTGGATGACAGAAGAGAACTTTCATCAGGTCATTGATCACTTTTTGGTTATGCGTATCTGTCTGGAGCCGCAAGCCTGTTTACTGGCTGCAACGGTAGGAACAGCAGAACAGAAGGCGCATCTCAACACGCTAATGGCCGAAATGGTCGCATTAAAAGATAACTTTCGCCGAGAACGTTGGGTTGAGGTCGATATGGCCTGGCATGAGCACATCTATGAAATGAGCGCCAATCCGTTTTTGACCTCTTTCGCCTCGCTATTCCATTCGGTTTATCACACTTACTTCACGTCAATAACCAGTGACACCGTGATAAAGCTGGATCTGCACCAGGCGATCGTCGATGCGATTATCCAAAGCGATGGCAACGCGGCATTTAAGGCTTGTCAGGCGCTACTACACACTCCGGATAAGTGATAACCAGACAAAGGGACATTGAATGAGCGAGAAAAAGAAGCGCAGTATGGCGGGTTTGCCATGGATTGCGGCGATGGCTTTCTTCATGCAGGCACTTGATGCCACTATCCTGAATACAGCCCTCCCCGATATCGCTCATAGTCTTAATCGCTCCCCCCTCGCTATGCAATCGGCCATCATCAGTTACACGCTGACGGTGGCGATGCTTATTCCGGTCAGCGGATGGCTGGCCGATCGCTTCGGCACACGCCGCGTTTTTACCATTGCCGTTAGCTTGTTCACGTTGGGTTCTCTGGCCTGCGCACTCTCAAACTCGCTGCCACAACTGGTTGTCTTCCGTGTTATTCAGGGGATAGGCGGCGCAATGATGATGCCGGTTGCTCGCCTGGCGTTACTACGCGCATACCCACGCAATGAACTCCTCCCTGTACTGAATTTTGTCGCTATGCCGGGTCTGGTAGGGCCGATTTTAGGGCCCGTTCTTGGGGGCATGTTAGTCACGTGGGCAACATGGCACTGGATCTTTTTAATCAATATTCCCATTGGTATTGCGGGCCTTCTTTACGCTCGCAAACATATGCCCAACTTCACCACAGCACGTCGAAAATTTGATATCACTGGTTTCTTACTGTTTGGTCTTAGCCTTGTGCTCTTCTCAAGTGGAATAGAGCTGTTTGGTGAGAAAATTGTTGAAACCTGGATAGCCTTGACGGTCATTGTGGCCAGCATAGTGTTACTGCTTCTCTATATCCTCCATGCGCGACGAACGCCAAACCCATTAATTTCATTAAATTTATTTAAAACCCACACTTTCTCGATCGGTATCGTAGGCAATATTGCAACCCGTCTGGGGACCGGCTGTGTACCGTTCCTTATGCCATTGATGTTACAGGTAGGATTTGGTTATCAGGCGTTTATTGCTGGCTGCATGATGGCACCGATAGCGTTAGGCTCCATTATTGCGAAATCGATGGTTACGCAGGTTTTACGGCGTCTGGGCTATCGCCATACGTTAGTGGGAATTACGGTGATTATTGGTTTGATGATCGCCCAGTTCTCATTGCAATCTCCGGCAATGGCGATCTGGATGCTAATTTTGCCGTTGTTTATTTTAGGGATGGCGATGTCGACGCAATTTACCGCGATGAATACCATAACACTTGCCGATCTGACCGATGACAACGCCAGCAGTGGTAATAGCGTTCTGGCTGTCACGCAACAGTTGTCGATCAGTTTAGGTGTAGCCGTTAGCGCAGCCGTTCTTCGCGTTTACGAAGGGATGGAAGGTACGACGATTGTTGAACAATTCCACTATACGTTTATTACGATGGGGATGATTACGGTTGCTTCAGCAGCGATGTTCATGCTCCTGAAGGCAACTGATGGTAATAATTTGATTAAACGCCAGCAAAAATCTAAGCCGAGCCGCGCACCATCAGAATCGGAGTAAGTTGTAATCGTTGTTGCTGTAAGGTTGGCTGCGCCATTCGGTGGATGAGTACATCAATCGCCAGCTCTCCCAATTCATCTTTCGGTTGATGGATAGTGGTGAGCGGTGGCGTCATATAACGTGCCAGTTCAATATCGTCATAACCAATCACCGCGATATCCTGCGGGACATGCAATCCAGCCTGGTACAACGCCTGGTAAACACCCACTGCCATTGCGTCATTTCCGGTAAAGACCGCCTGAGGACGCAGAGGATGTGATAACAGCTGTCGCATCGCGTCAAACCCGCCGTTAAATTCAAAATCGCCAGTCACTTCATAGCCATCGGGAATGTCGAGGCCAGCACGTTTCATCGCCGCCCGATAACCTTCCAGCCGCAATCGTGCAGGCGTTTTATCCAGAGGCCCGGTAATACAGGCGATACGAGTATGACCTTTGTCGATCAGATATTGCGTCGCTAAATCGCCTCCCAGCAACGAGTTATCCTGAATAAGATCGCTGTCGCCATCGAACGGCGCCCAGTCCATCATCACGGTAGGCACCGTCGGATAACGTTGCATGATTTCACGCGAAGGCTGATGCGTTTCGGTGCAGAGTAACAGCAGGCCATCAACACGCTTTTGCATCAGAGTTTCCAGATTACGATTCATTCGCTGCTCATCGCCTTCGGTATTACAAAGGACAAGACTATAACCGCGCTCGAAGCAGCTGCGTTCAACACCACGCACCAGTTCTGAATAGAAAGGATTAGTACTGGCAGTGATCAACATGCCAATGGTATGTGTTTGATTGAGTTTGAGGCTACGCGCCAGAGCTGATGGCGCGTAATTGAGTTCTTTAATCGCCGCTTCAACTTTGGCGGTAATCGCTTCACTGACGAAGCGATCTTTATTGATGACGTGAGAAACTGTTGAGGTAGAAACGCCCGCCAGGCGGGCAACATCTTTCATTGTAGCCAAGCGTCACCTCTGCCTGTCTAAAAATGCGTCGATCTCTTCACGCCACGGTACGGAAGGTTGTGCGCCTTTACGTGTTACGGCAATCGCAGCGGCGGCATGGGCAAAACGAATCGCCTCTGGCAATGGTTTTTCTTCCAGCAACGCCGTGATTAACGCGCCGTTAAAGGTATCTCCGGCAGCAATGGTATCGACAGCCTGCACCCGGAATCCAGGAACGCGCTGACCTTCACCATTCACGCTAGCCCATACACCACGACTTCCTAAAGTAATCAGTACAGTACGGATACCATTTTCATGCAGTACCTGCGCCGCCTTCGCCGCATCTTCATCATTTTCAACACGAATACCGGTGAGCTTTTCTGCTTCCGTTTCGTTTGGCGTAATAATGTCCACCAGCGCCAACAGTTCGTCAGGAAGTTCGCGAGCCGGGGCCGGGTTAAGCGCAACGATAGTCTTATTTTGATGGGCAATTTTCGCTGCTGCCATCACACTTTCGAGTGGTGATTCCAGCTGCATTAATAATGCTGAGGCATTCGCAATACGCTCGCGTTGTGCTTCTACCAGCACAGGGGAAAGGGCAGCGTTAGCACCGGAATGAATACCGATGACGTTCTCGCCTTCACTATTAACAAAAATCAGCGCCACACCTGTTGATTCACCTTTGATCACGCTTACAGGTGAAATATCAATGTTATCAGTAGCGAGCTGCTGACGTACGCTCTCGCCAATACTGTCATCGCCCGTGCAGGCTATAAACGAGATATTCGCGCCGCTACGCCCTGCTGCCACCGCCTGATTCGCGCCTTTGCCGCCAAATGCGACTTGATAGTGGTTACCGGTTACGGTTTCGCCTGGAGTAGGAAAAGATTGAAGATTAAGGATATGGTCAGCATTAATGCTGCCAAGAACAACGAGGCTGCCTGCGTTTTGCATATTCGGGATGTCCATAAAATGCGCCACCGGGTTAGGGTGGCGCGTGCCCTGCTTTTCTTTATATTACACGTTCATCTGTCGATGACGTATTGATGCCACTATCAGGTTATAAAACCCGACTAAGACTACTGCTTAACAACCAGTTTCAGATCAACCGGATATTTCGCCTGAACTTTTTCGCCTTTCAGAACTTTGTCCGCGGTTTCGACACCTTTCGCGCCAATCTGATCGGGTAACTGAGCGATAGTCGCTGCCAGTTTGCCATCATTTACTGCTTTTTCGCCATCAGGTGTACCGTCAAATCCGACGACCATCACATCCGATTTACCAGCAGTTTGCAGCGCACGCAGTGCGCCCAGCGCCATTTCATCATTCTGCGCGAACACTGCCTGCACATCCGGATGAGCGGTCAACAGGTTCTGCATTACGTTCAAACCTTTGGTACGGTCGAAGTCTGCCGGCTGGCTGGCAAGGACGTTAAATTTGTGAGCAGCAACAGCCTGCTGGAAGCCTTCACCACGTTCACGGGCTGCGGATGTACCGGCAATGCCTTGCAGCTCGATAACTTTGGCACCTTCGCCCGCTTTCTTCGCGATGTAATCACCGGCGATTTTGCCGCCCAGTACGTTATCAGAAGCAATGTGGCTCACCACTTCGCCTTTCGTGGCCTGACGGTCAAGGGTGATAACCGGGATGTTAGCCTGGTTTGCCATCTTCACGGCGTTACCCACCGCATCGGAGTCGGTTGGGTTAATCAGCAGAATTTTGGTGCCGCGAACGGTTAAGTCCTGCACGTTCGCCAGCTCTTTCGCCGGGTTGTTCTGGGAGTCCAGCACCACCAGGTTATAGCCGAGTTTATCCGCCTCTTTCTGCGCGCCATCTTTCAGCGATACAAAGAACGGGTTATTGAGTGTGGAAACCACCAGCGCAATGGTGTCTTTTGCCATTGCATTCGCACTAACGGTGGCGCTTAGCGCAACAGCAGAAACCAGGGTAGCCAGTTTTTTCATGTTCATATTCAAGATGTCCTGTAGTCGTTATTACTGCTTTTTGTTGTCTACCAGCACCGCCAGCAAAATCACCACAGCTTTGACGATCATCTGGTAATAGGAGGAAACACCTAACAAATTCAATCCATTATTAAGGAAGCCAAGAATTAATGCGCCGATCAACGTCCCAACAATGCGACCTTTTCCGCCCGCCAGACTCGTACCGCCCAGAACCACCGCCGCAATAGCATCCAGCTCATAGCCAGTCCCCGCCGTGGGTTGTGCGGAGGAGAGGCGCGCCACTTCAATGATCCCGGCCAGCGATGCCAGCAGACCACAAAGAGAATAGACGATGATCTTGATTTTATTGACGTTGATACCAGAAAGACGCGTTGCCGCTTCGTTGCCGCCCAGCGCGTAGATGTAACGCCCCAGACGCGTGTGATGCAGCATGTACCAGGCCGCGAGGAAGACAATCCCCATGATCCAGACTGGCGTCGGTACGCCCAGCGGACGACCAATACCAAACCAGCCAAACAGATCGGCGTTCTCAGTAAAGCCGGTATTCACTGGGCTACCGTTGGTATAAACCATGGTCACGCCGCGCAGCAATAACATCATCACGAGGGTAGCGATAAACGCCTGGACGCGGCCTTTCGCCACAATCACCCCTGTTACCGCACCAATTGCGGCACCTAATGCCAGTGCGGCAGCGACAGCCACCAGCGCATTGACTTCAATGCCGACGATAGACGCAGCAACTGCGCCAGTCAGCGCCAACAGAGAACCTACCGACAAGTCGATGCCCGACGTCAGGATCACCAGCGTCATCCCTACCGCCATAATGGCGTTCACCGAGGTTTGCTGGAGAATATTGAATAAGTTATTGATGGTGAAAAAGTTCGGGCTTAACGTCGAGACAATCGCGATCAGCACCAGCAGAGCGATAAGCGATTTCTGCTCCATCAGCCACGCTTTCGTGAAATAACGGCGACCAGAAACAGTCTGGGTTGTCATTTTTTTACTCCTGATTCACGCGATTAAGCTTGCCCACAGCGGCAGCCATTAACACTTCCTGGGTGGCTTGCTCACGAGTAAATTCCCCGCTGAGATGCCCTTCATGCATGACGATGATGCGATCGCTCATGCCTAATACTTCTGGCATCTCTGATGACACCAGAATGATGCTCAAGCCATCGGCTTTGAACTGGTTGATCAGTTGATAGATCTCTTTTTTCGCGCCGACATCTACACCACGGGTAGGTTCATCAAGGATAAGTACTTTCGGGCGCGTCATCAGACCGCGGGCAATCGCCACTTTTTGCTGATTGCCACCGGAGAGCAGGCCAATTGCCTGTTCCATTGACGGCGTTTTCACATTGAACAGGCGAATAAAATCACTCACTGCCTGTTGTTCATCGGCATGCTTCAAACTGCCGCCAGTACGGCTGAAGTAGCGCAGCGCAGTCAGCGACATATTTTCTTTTACTGACATGCCCAGTACTAAACCGTCGCGTTTACGGTCTTCAGAGATATACACAATGCCGTTTGCCAGGCCATCCTGCGGTGAACGAGTAATAACTTCATGCCCATCCAGCGTGACATAACCGCTGGTGCGCGGCAGTGCGCCATAGAGCACTTTCATTAATTCGGTACGCCCCGCGCCCATTAAACCAGAGACGCCAAGGATTTCGCCATTGCGTAGGGTAAAAGAGACGTTGTTAACACCAGGTCCGCAGAGATTATCGACTTTCAGGCGGATATCTCCCGGCGCTTTGTCCAGGTGTGGATACTGCTCTTCCAGCTTGCGGCCCACCATCATCTCAATCAGCGAATCTTCGGTCAGTGATGCCACTTCACGCTCGGCAATAAATTGCCCGTCACGAAAAATGGTAACGTCATCGCAAATCTCGAAGATTTCTTTCATGCGGTGGGAGATATAGACAATGCCGCGCCCTTGCGATTTCAGCTCGCGAATGACGCGGAACAGGGATTCGGTTTCGGTATCAGTCAGCGCATCTGTCGGTTCATCCATAATGATGACTTTCGACTCAAAGCTCAGCACTTTGGCGATTTCAACCATTTGCTGGTCACCGATGGAAAGATCTCCCACCAGCTTGTCGCTTTTAAAGCGCAGGTTAAGTTTAGCCAGCAATTTATCCGCTTCGGCATACATGGTTTTCCAGTCAATTTTGCCAAAGCGATTAACAAACTCACGACCGAGGAAAATGTTTTCGGCAATGGTCAACTGCGGGATCAGGTTCAGCTCCTGGTGGATAATCCCAATCCCGGCTTCCTGGGAAGATTTCGGCCCGGTAAATGTCGTTTCTTTCCCCAGCCATAAAAGCGTACCGGCATCGCGAGTATAGATACCGGTAAGCACTTTCATCATGGTGGATTTACCCGCGCCGTTTTCGCCTACCAGCGCCATTACGCGGCCCGGATAGACATTTAACGCGGCGCCCGAGAGGGCTTTTACGCCCGGAAAGGCTTTATCAATGCCTTTAAGCTGTAGTAATGCTTCCATGACGACCTCAGAACGTCACGCCAGCACAGAGAATGATATTCGCATACGGAGAACATTCTCCGCTGCGAATTACCGCCTGACTTTCTGCGGTTAGTTGTTTGAATTGTTCATGCGTGGTGTAACGAATTTCAATGGTGTTTCCCTGGTGTTGTTGCAGCTGCTCAAGGTGAGTGAGCAACGTTTCGTGGAGTTGCGGATTATGTTGTTTGATCTCTTCCGCGATAATGGCTGCCTCAACCTGCATTTCACTCGTAACAACTCCCAGTACCTGCATAAAAGAAGGTACGCCCTGGGTTAATGCCACATCGATACGCGTTGTACTTTTTGGGATGGGTAAACCAGCATCACACACCACCAGCGTATCGGTATGCCCCAGACGGGAGATCACCGACGAAATATCAGAATTAAGAACGGTGCCTTTTTTCATTTTTTTCTCCATCAGCGAAACGTTTCGCTGACCAGCAGTTTAATCCTGACTGAACAGAGAAAACCATCGCAACGTTACTGAAATGTGATCAACATCGAAACGTTTTACATCGTGATTAAGCATGAAAAACAAAAACGCCTCCTTTATGGAGAAAGGAGGCGTCTGGCGTTAGATTTCGACCTGAGTACCTAGTTCAATAACCCTGTTTGGTGGGATTTCAAACTGATCTGGTGCACGCAGTGCATTACGCTGCAACAGCAAGTACAGTTTGCCACGCAAACGTAAGTACCACGGGCGTTTGCCGAGGATCAACGACTCATGGGACATAAAGAAGGAGGTTTCCATCATCCGGCAACTTAACCCTTCCAGGCCACAGCGGTGGAAGACTTCTTCCACGTTTGGCGTTTCCCGCCAGCCGTAACTTGCCACCACGCGCCAGAAAGTGGGCGACAGTTGTTCAATCTGTACCCGACGGACGTTATGGACATATGGCGCGTCTTCGGTACGCAGAGTTAACAGAATCACCCGCTCATGCAATACCTTGTTATGTTTAAGGTTATGCATCAGCGCAAAGGGAATGACGTTGATTGCACGCGACATGTACACCGCGGTTCCGGGAACGCGAACGGGCGGTGATTTCTCCAGCGAAGCAATCATCGCTTCCAGAGAATTACCATGTTCATGCATCCGTCGCAGCAGGCGGAAACGCTCGCTCTTCCAGGTGGTCATCACGATAAACATCACCGTACCGAGGCTCAATGGCAACCAGCCGCCGGAGAGCAGTTTATCGAGGTTAGCGGTGAACAATGGAATATCGACACAAAGGAAGGCTATCAGGATCAGCGCAACAAAATACTTATTCCAGTGCCAGTTCTGACGCGCCACGGTAGTCGAAAGAATAGACGTCAGTACCATCGTTCCGGTCACCGCAATCCCATACGCCGCCGCCAGGTTACTGGAGTGCTCAAAGCTGACAATCACAATCACGACCGCGACATAGAGCATCCAGTTCACAAACGGAATATAGATTTGCCCTGACTCCCTTTCGGAGGTGTGAATGATACGCATCGGCGAAAGATATCCCAGACGTACCGCCTGACGCGTCAATGAGAAAACGCCAGAGATAACTGCCTGCGAGGCAATCACCGTTGCCAGTGCAGCGATGATCAGCAGCGGGATTAGCGCCCAATCCGGTGCTAACAGGAAGAACGGGTTCTTAATCGCTTCCGGGTTCTTTAACAACAGCGCTCCCTGGCCGAAGTAGTTAAGGGTTAAGGAAGGCAAGACGACAGTGAACCACGCCAGGCGAATCGGGAACTTACCAAAATGCCCCATATCGGCATACAGTGCCTCGACTCCGGTAATCGACAGCACAACTGCCCCTAATGCAATAAAAGAAACCGTTTTGTATTCAAGGAAGAAATGCACTGCCCACATCGGATTCAGCGCATGCAGCACTTCCGGGTTAGCAATAATGCTACGTAACCCCAACCCTGCCAGAATCAAAAACCAGGTCAGCATGATCGGCGCAAACAGCTTACCGACCATAGCAGTGCCATGTTTTTGAATCATAAACAGTAAAGTAAGAACGATGATTGAGAGGGGAACTATCCAGGTATCCAGTTGCGGGGCGACGATTTCCAGACCTTCAATGGCAGACATCACCGAAATGGCGGGTGTTATGACGACTTCGCCATAGAAAAAGCTGCCACCGATTAGCCCCATAATCACCAGCATTGATGTGGTTCGCGCCGACGTATTACGCCCGGCAAGCGACATCAACGTCAGGATCCCCCCTTCACCGGCGTTATCCGCGCGCATCACGAAGGTAAGGTATTTGATGGAAACCACAAAGATTAGCAGCCAGAAGATCAGCGATAAAAAGCCAAACACGGCATCGCGTTCAACGCCAAAACCAAACTGGCCGGACAAACATTCACGAAGTGTATATAACGGGCTGGTACCAATATCGCCGTAGACAACTCCAATCGCCGCGAGGGTTATCGCGGGCAACGATTGCTTATTATCAGTGCTCATAGACTAGTCTTTCGTTGAAATATGAAATGTGTGCGTAGTCCCTTGGCCCACAAAAAAGCGCTCAGTATGCACGATTAACGGCAAAATCGTACTCCTAAATGCGGCCACATTAACCTGGCTCAAAGAAAAATATCCCTTCTTTGAGACTATTTTTGCCACCAGCAAGAAACGTCTATACTCGCAATTTACGCAGAACTTTTGACGAAAGGACGCCACTTCATTATGGCTCACCCTCATTTATTAGCGGAAAGAATTTCCCGCCTGAGCAGCGCGCTGGAAAAGGGGCTTTATGAACGTAGCCACGCCATCCGCCTGTGTTTGTTAGCGGCATTAAGTGGTGAAAGCGTGTTCCTGCTTGGCCCCCCAGGTATTGCTAAAAGTCTGATCGCCCGTCGCTTAAAATTCGCCTTCCAGAATGCGCGCGATTTTGAATATCTGATGACCCGCTTCTCCACCCCGGAAGAAGTTTTTGGCCCCCTTTCCATTCAGGCGTTAAAAGATGAGGGACGCTATGAACGCTTAACCAGCGGTTACCTGCCGGAAGCAGAAATCGTCTTTCTGGATGAAATCTGGAAAGCTGGCCCGGCAATTCTTAATACCCTGCTAACCGCTATTAACGAACGTCAATTCCGTAACGGTGCTCATGTCGAAAAAATCCCGATGCGCTTGCTCGTGGCGGCCTCCAACGAGCTGCCGGAAGCAGACAGCAGTCTGGAAGCGTTATATGACCGCATGCTGATTCGTCTGTGGTTAGATAAAGTGCAGGATAAAGCGAATTTCCGCTCCATGCTGACCAGCCAACAAGATGAAAATAACAATCCGGTTCCTGCCGCCTTGCAGGTCACTGATGAAGAATATGAACGCTGGCAGAAAGAGATTAGTGAAATTACGCTGCCCGATCATGTATTTGAGCTGATTTTTATGCTGCGCCAGCAACTGGATAAATTACCAGATGCGCCTTACGTCTCCGATCGTCGCTGGAAAAAAGCGATCCGCTTATTGCAGGCCAGCGCTTTTTTTAGTGGTCGCAGTGCTGTTGCCCCGGTTGATCTTATCTTGCTGAAAGATTGCCTGTGGTATGACGCGCAAAGCCTGAATTTGATTCAACAACAAATTGATTTATTGATGACCGGTCATGCCTGGCAACAGCAGGGGATGTTGACCCGCCTGGGCGCGATTGTGCAACGTCGTCTGCAACTCCAGCAGCAACAAAGCGATAAAACAGCCTTAACGGTAATTCGTCTGGGCGGCATTTTCAGCCGTCGTCAGCAGTATCAGCTTCCTGTCAACGTTACAGCTTCCAATCTGACTCTGCTGCTGCAAAAACCGTTAAAACTGCATGATATGGAAGTAGTTCATATCTCCTTTGAGCGTAGCGCGCTGGAACAGTGGCTGAGCAAAGGTGGTGAAATTCGTGGCAAACTGAACGGTATCGGCTTTGCCCAGAAACTGAATCTGGAAGTTGATAGCGCCCAACATCTGGTTGTACGCGATGTAAGTTTACAAGGCAGTATGCTGGCGCTCCCCGGTTCATCGGCTGAAGGTCTACCAGATGAAATAAAACAACAACTGGAAGAGCTTGAAAGCGACTGGCGTAAGCAACACATTTTATTCAGCGAACAGCAAAAATGTCTGTTTATCCCTGGCGACTGGTTAGGTCGCATTGAAGCCAGCCTACAGGATGTCGGTGCCCAGATTCGCCAGGCGCAACAATGCTAACACTGGATACGCTCAATGTGATGCTGGCCGTCAGCGAAGAGGGATTGATCGAAGAGATGATCATCGCGCTGCTGGCCTCACCGCAGCTGGTGGTATTCTTTGAAAAATTCCCGCGCCTCAAGGCGGCAATCACCGATGATATTCCCCGCTGGCGTGAGGTGCTGCATAGCCGTCTGAAAGATACGCGTGTCCCGCCGGAACTCACTGAAGAGGTCATGTGCTATCAGCAAAGCCAGCTTCTCTCCACGCCGCAGTTTATTGTGCAGCTGCCGCAGATTCTGGACTTACTGCATCGTCTGAATTCCCCGTGGGCCGAACAAGCCCGACAGCTGGTTGATGCTAACAGCACTATCACTCCGTCATTGCATACGCTTTTTCTCCAGCGTTGGCGCTTAAGCCTGATTGTGCAAGCGACGACCCTGAATCAGCAGTTATTAGAAGAAGAACGCGAACAACTGTTGAGCGAAGTTCAGGAACGCATGACATTAAGCGGACAGCTCGAACCAGTTCTGGCAGATAACAACACCGCAGCCGGTCGTCTGTGGGATATGAGCGCCGGTCAGCTTAAACGCGGCGACTATCAGTTGATTGTGAAATACGGGGAATTTCTTAACGAACAGCCGGAACTGAAACGTCTGGCGGAACAGCTGGGACGTTCGCGGGAGGCCAAATCAATACCCCGCAACGATGCGCAGATGGAAACCTTCCGCACTATGGTGCGCGAACCGGCAACCGTTCCTGAGCAGGTTGATGGCCTGCAACAAAGCGATGATATTTTACGCCTTCTGCCGCCGGAACTGGCGACACTGGGCATCACTGAACTGGAATATGAATTTTATCGTCGGCTGGTGGAAAAACAGTTGCTCACCTATCGTCTGCACGGTGAATCATGGCGTGAAAAAGTGATCGAACGCCCGGTGGTACATAAAGATTACGACGAACAACCGCGTGGACCGTTTATTGTCTGCGTAGATACTTCCGGCTCAATGGGCGGTTTTAATGAGCAGTGTGCGAAAGCGTTCTGCCTGGCCTTGATGCGCATAGCCCTCGCTGAAAATCGACGCTGCTATATTATGTTATTTTCCACCGAGATCGTCCGTTACGAGCTTTCAGGCCCACAAGGTCTTGAACAAGCGATCCGCTTTTTAAGTCAGCAGTTTCGTGGCGGCACCAATCTGGCCAGTTGTTTTCGCGCCATTATGGAACGCTTACAAAGTCGGGAATGGTTTGACGCTGATGCGGTGGTGATTTCTGATTTTATCGCCCAGCGGTTGCCTGACGATGTGACGAGTAAAGTGAAAGAGTTGCAGCGGGTACATCAGCATCGCTTTCACGCCGTGGCGATGTCAGCACACGGCAAACCCGGCATCATGCGCATTTTCGATCATATCTGGCGCTTTGATACCGGGATGCGAAGCCGCCTGCTCAGACGCTGGCGGCGATAAACGATTACAGCAGAGAAGGGACGCTCTCGCGAACAGCTGCCGGCCATACACCACACTGAACCTGGCCGATATGCGGCAGTTGCAGCAGCAGCATAGTCAAACGAGACTGGCCAATACCGCCACCGATGGTCTGCGGCATTTCACCACGCAGCAGCGCCTGATGCCATTCCAGCTGTAGACGATCTTCATCACCGGTCAGCGCCAGTTGATGCTTCAGCGTGTCGGCATCCACGCGGATCCCCATGGAAGAAAGCTCAAACGCATCTTCCAGTACTGGGTTCCATACCAGAATATCGCCGTTCAGACCCGCATGGCCCAGCTCTGACGGGGTGCTCCAGTCATCATAATCCGGTGCGCGCACGTCGTGGCGATGACCATCGCTCAGCTTGCCACCAATCCCTACGAGGAATACCGAGCCAAGATCTTTCGCAATCGCCCGCTCACGCCCTTTGGCATCGAGATCCGGATAACGAGACAGTAACTCCTGGCTGTGTACGAAGTGGATCTGATCCGGCAGGAACGGTGCCAGACCAAACTCTTCGCTAACAGCAGCTTCGGTTGCTTTAATTCCCGCCCAGATCGCCTCTACTGTGCTTTTCAGAGTGGAGAATTGACGCTCACCGTCGCCCATTACGCGTTCCCAGTCCCACTGGTCAACATAGACCGAGTGCAGCGGGGAAAGACGGTCTTCATCGGGGCGAAGGGCTTTCATGTGCGTGTACAGCCCTTCGCCCACGCTGAAGTCGTGTTGCCCTAATGTCTGACGTTTCCACTTCGCCAGTGAATGAACCACTTCGAACTGGGCATCAGGCAGAGCTTTCACTTTTACCTGTACCGCTTTTTCACAGCCCGACAAGTTATCCTGCGTGCCATCCCCCACACGGCTAAGAATCGGCGCCTGGACTTCAATCAGCCCTAAGCGTTCTTCCAGTTGACGAGAAAAGTGAGATTTCACGAAGCTAATTTGACGTTGTTTGGCAATGTAAGCGGTTTTCATTTTTTATACTCCTGCGTCCTGTTGCTTATGATTAAGCAACAAAAACCGACACACATGCAATAATCATTCAACAAAAAGCCTCACACACTTTTGATTCGTTAAAAAAGAAGGCTAAAATAGAACAAATCATCAATACACATAAGAAAATCCTATGGAAAATTATCTGATCGACAATCTGGACCGCGGCATCCTGGAAGCATTAATGGGCAATGCACGCACCGCTTACGCCGAACTGGCGAAACAATTTGGCGTAAGCCCGGGGACGATTCACGTTCGTGTAGAGAAAATGAAGCAGGCGGGGATCATTACCGGCGCCCGTATCGACGTCAGCCCAAAACAGCTCGGTTATGACGTAGGCTGTTTTATCGGCATTATCCTGAAGAGCGCAAAAGACTATCCTTCCGCGCTGGCAAAGCTGGAAAGTCTCGACGAAGTCACCGAAGCCTATTACACCACCGGCCACTACAGCATCTTTATAAAAGTAATGTGCCGCTCGATCGACGCCCTCCAGCATGTACTTATCAACAAGATCCAAACAATTGATGAAATTCAGTCCACTGAGACACTGATCGTCCTGCAGAACCCGATCATGCGCACCATCAAGCCATGATCAGCTTTTTTAATCCCATACTTTTCCACAGGTAGATCCCAGCGCGTTCACAGCGTACAATACGCCACTCTTAATAAAGGTGGCGGTTTATGGCAGATATCACTCTTATCAGCGGCAGCACCCTGGGCGGTGCCGAATATGTAGCAGAACACCTGGCTGAAAAGCTGGAAGAGGCGGGTTTTACCACCGAAACGCTGCACGGTCCGCTGTTAGAAGATTTATCTGCCTCTGGGATCTGGCTGGTTATCAGCTCAACCCACGGTGCCGGAGACATTCCGGACAACCTTTCTCCTTTCTATGAAGCATTGCAGGAACAAAAGCCCGATCTTTCTGCGGTGCGCTTTGGCGCAATCGGTATTGGCAGTCGTGAATACGACACTTTTTGTGGGGCCATCGATAAACTCGAGGCAGAACTCAAAAATTCCGGTGCAAAACAGATTGGTGAAACACTGAAGATCAACATCCTTGATCACGACATTCCGGAAGATCCGGCAGAAGAATGGCTGGGATCGTGGATTAATTTACTCAAATAAGTATACAGATCGTGCGTTCTACTGTGGATAACTCTGTCAGGAAGCTTGGATCAACCGGTAGTTATCCAAAGAACAACTGTTGTTCAGTTTTTGAGTTGTGTATAACCCCTCATTCTGATCCCAGCTTATACTGTCCAGGATCACCGATCATTCACAGTTAATGATCCTTTCCAGGTTGTTGATCTTAAAAGCCGGATCCTTGTTATCCACAGGGCAGTGCGATCCTAATAAGAGATCACAATAGAACAGATCTCTAAATAAATAGATCTTCTTTTTAATACCCAGGATCCCGGGTCTTTCTCAAGCCGACAAAGTTGAGTAGAATCCACGGCCCGGGCTTCAATCCATTTTCATACCGCGTTATGCGAGGCAATCACCATGTTTTATCCGGATCCTTTTGACGTCATCATCATTGGCGGGGGTCATGCAGGCACCGAGGCCGCGATGGCCGCGGCGCGTATGGGTCAACAGACTCTGCTTTTGACACACAATATCGACACTCTGGGGCAGATGAGCTGCAACCCGGCGATCGGCGGTATTGGGAAGGGACATCTGGTAAAAGAAGTGGATGCACTCGGCGGTCTGATGGCGAAAGCGATCGATCAGGCGGGTATCCAGTTTAGGATACTAAACGCCAGCAAAGGGCCGGCGGTTCGCGCTACCCGGGCTCAGGCGGATCGTGTGCTCTACCGTCAGGCGGTACGAACGGCGCTGGAGAACCAACCGAACCTGATGATCTTCCAGCAGGCGGTTGAAGATCTTATTGTCGAAAACGATCGCGTGGTCGGTGCAGTTACCCAAATGGGACTGAAGTTCCGTGCCAAAGCCGTCGTGCTCACCGTTGGGACGTTCCTCGACGGTAAAATTCATATCGGTCTGGATAATTACAGCGGTGGCCGTGCTGGTGATCCGCCATCCATTCCGCTTTCTCGCCGTTTGCGTGAACTGCCGCTGCGCGTTGGTCGTCTGAAAACCGGGACGCCGCCGCGTATCGATGCGCGCACTATCGACTTCAGCGTGCTGGCGCAACAGCATGGCGATAACCCAATGCCGGTATTCTCGTTCATGGGCAATGCGGCCCAGCATCCCCAGCAGGTTCCGTGTTATATCACCCATACCAACGAGAAAACCCACGATGTGATCCGCAGTAACCTCGATCGCAGCCCAATGTACGCAGGGGTGATCGAAGGTGTTGGCCCACGCTACTGCCCGTCGATCGAAGACAAAGTCATGCGCTTTGCCGACAGAAATCAGCATCAGATCTTCCTTGAACCGGAAGGGCTGACGTCTAACGAAATTTATCCGAACGGTATCTCCACCAGCCTGCCGTTCGATGTGCAGATGCAAATCGTCCGCTCCATGCAGGGGATGGAAAATGCGAAGATCGTGCGTCCTGGTTATGCCATCGAATATGACTTCTTCGATCCGCGTGACCTGAAGCCAACGCTGGAGAGTAAGTTTATCCAGGGCCTGTTCTTTGCTGGTCAGATTAACGGCACTACCGGTTATGAAGAAGCCGCTGCGCAAGGTTTGCTGGCCGGTCTTAACGCTGCCCGTCTGTCTGCTGACAAAGAAGGTTGGGCTCCGGCGCGTTCTCAGGCGTATCTCGGCGTACTGGTTGATGACCTGTGCACTTTAGGAACCAAAGAACCGTACCGTATGTTTACCTCCCGCGCAGAATATCGTCTGATGCTGCGCGAAGATAACGCGGATCTGCGTTTGACTGAAATCGGTCGTGAACTGGGTCTGGTAGATGACGAACGCTGGGCGCGCTTTAACGAGAAGCTTGAGAACATCGAGCGTGAGCGTCAGCGCCTGAAGTCAACTTGGGTAACGCCGTCAGCGGAAGCTGCAGCCGAAGTGAATGCTCACCTGACTGCGCCGCTTTCCCGTGAAGCCAGCGGTGAAGATCTGCTGCGTCGTCCGGAAATGACTTATGAAAAATTAACCACGCTGACGCCGTTTTCCCCTGCGTTGACAGACGAACAGGCGGCGGAACAGGTTGAGATTCAGGTTAAATACGAAGGTTATATTGCGCGCCAGCAAGATGAGATCGAAAAGCAACAGCGTAACGAGAACACGCTGCTGCCTGCGACGCTGGATTACCGCCAGGTATCCGGTCTGTCTAACGAAGTGATCGCCAAACTTAACGATCACAAACCGGCCTCTATCGGTCAGGCTTCGCGTATTTCTGGCGTTACGCCTGCGGCCATCTCCATTCTTCTGGTGTGGCTGAAAAAACAGGGTATGCTGCGTCGTAGCGCATAACGCATTAAAAATGCCAGGTAAGCACCCGCTTACCTGGCAACGCATCAAGAACAGGTAATCACCGTGCTCAACAAACTCTCTTCACTGCTGAAAGACGCAGGAATTTCGCTTACCGATCACCAGAAAAATCAGCTTATTGCCTACGTAAATATGCTGCATAAATGGAATAAAGCGTACAACCTGACCTCGGTCCGCGATCCTAACGAGATGCTGGTACGCCATATTCTCGACAGCATTGTCGTTGCTCCATATCTGCAAGGTGAGCGTTTTATTGATGTGGGAACCGGACCGGGGTTGCCTGGCATACCGCTTTCCATCGTGCGTCCTGAAGCCCATTTCACATTGCTGGATAGCCTTGGTAAACGCGTGCGTTTCCTCCGTCAGGTGCAACATGAGCTTAAACTGGAGAATATTGAGCCAGTACAAAGCAGGGTAGAAGAGTTTCCGTCAGAGCCACCATTTGATGGCGTAATTAGCCGCGCTTTTGCCTCTCTGAACGATATGGTGAGCTGGTGCCATCATCTTCCTGGTGAGCAAGGCCGTTTCTACGCGCTGAAAGGGCAAATGCCGGAAGATGAAATCGCTTTGTTGCCCGAAGAATATCAGGTTGAATCAGTGATTAAACTTCAGGTTCCAGCCCTGGATGGCGAACGTCATCTGGTGGTTATTAAAGCAAATAAAATTTAATTTTTATCAAAAAAATAATAAAAAATTGACCGGTTAGACTGTTAACAACAACCAGGTTTTCTACTGATATAACTGGTTACATTTAACGCCACGTTCACTATTTTGTATCAACAAAGTAACGTGGCTTTTTTTGGTAAGCAGAAAATAAGTCATTAGTGAAAATATCAGGCTGCTAAAAATCGGCGCTAAGAACCATAATTGTCTGTTAAAGTTTTATTAAGAATG
Organism: Escherichia sp. E4736; assembly: GCF_005781225.1. Taxonomy (NCBI): domain Bacteria; kingdom Pseudomonadati; phylum Pseudomonadota; class Gammaproteobacteria; order Enterobacterales; family Enterobacteriaceae; genus Escherichia; species Escherichia sp. E4736. The sequence goes on from NZ_VATT01000010.1 coordinate 18,853, forward strand.
TCAATGGGTGGTTTTTGTTGTGTAAATGCTATTTGTGAAAAGAGTATCTGTTTTTAGACTTAAATATCAGAAGCTTGCAAAGGCATCATTTGCCAAGTAAATAAATATGCTACGGGTGAACATGCTCGATATGTGATCTGAAGCACGCTTTACCACTAGTGTTTACGCGTTATTTACAGTTTTTCATGATCCACCACGGTTAGCAGAAAAGTCGCAATTGTATGCACTGGAAAAATATTTAAACATTTATTCACCTTTTGGCTACTTATTGTTTGAAATCACGGGGGCGCACCGTATAATTTGACCGCTTTTTGATGCTTGACTCTAAGCCTTAAAGAAAGTTTTATACGACACGCGGCATACCTCGAAGGGAGCAGGAGTGAAAAACGTGATGTCTGTGTCGCTCTTGAGTCGAAACGTTGCTCGGAAGCTTCTGCTCGTTCAGTTACTGGTGGTGATAGCAAGTGGATTGCTGTTCAGCCTCAAAGACCCCTTCTGGGGCGTCTCTGCGTTAAGTGGAGGCCTGGCAGTCTTTCTGCCTAACGTTTTTTTTATGATATTTGCCTGGCGTCACCAGGCGCATACACCAGCGAAAGGCCGGGTGGCCTGGACGTTCGCATTTGGCGAAGCTTTCAAAGTTCTGGCTATGTTGGTGTTACTGGTGGTGGCGTTGGCTGTTTTAAAGGCGGTATTCTTGCCGCTGATCGTTACGTGGGTTTTGGTGCTGGTGGTTCAGATACTGGCACCGGCTGTAATTAACAACAAAGGGTAAAAGGCATCATGGCTTCAGAAAATATGACGCCGCAGGATTACATAGGACACCACCTGAATAACCTTCAGCTGGACCTGCGTACATTCTCGCTGGTGGATCCGCATAACCCCCCAGCCACCTTCTGGACAATTAATATTGACTCCATGTTCTTCTCGGTGGTGCTGGGTCTGTTGTTCCTGGTTTTATTCCGTAGCGTAGCCAAAAAGGCAACCAGCGGCGTGCCAGGTAAGTTTCAGACCGCGATTGAGCTGGTGATCGGCTTTGTTAATGGTAGCGTGAAAGACATGTACCATGGCAAAAGCAAGCTGATTGCTCCGCTGGCCCTGACGATCTTCGTCTGGGTGTTCCTGATGAACCTGATGGATTTACTGCCTATCGACCTGCTGCCGTACATTGCTGAACATGTACTGGGTCTGCCTGCACTGCGTGTGGTTCCGTCTGCGGACGTGAACGTAACACTGTCTATGGCACTGGGCGTATTTATCCTGATTCTGTTCTACAGCATCAAAATGAAAGGCATCGGCGGCTTCACGAAAGAGTTGACGCTGCAGCCGTTCAATCACTGGGCGTTCATTCCTGTCAACTTAATCCTTGAAGGGGTAAGCCTGCTGTCCAAACCAGTTTCACTCGGTTTGCGACTGTTCGGTAACATGTATGCCGGTGAGCTGATTTTCATTCTGATTGCTGGTCTGTTGCCGTGGTGGTCACAGTGGATCCTGAATGTGCCGTGGGCCATTTTCCACATCCTGATCATTACGCTGCAAGCCTTCATCTTCATGGTTCTGACGATCGTCTATCTGTCGATGGCGTCTGAAGAGCATTAATTTACCAACACTACTACGTTTTAACTGAAACAAACTGGAGACTGTCATGGAAAACCTGAATATGGATCTGCTGTACATGGCTGCCGCTGTGATGATGGGTCTGGCGGCAATCGGTGCTGCGATCGGTATCGGCATCCTCGGGGGTAAATTCCTGGAAGGCGCAGCGCGTCAACCTGATCTGATTCCTCTGCTGCGTACTCAGTTCTTTATCGTTATGGGTCTGGTGGATGCTATCCCGATGATCGCTGTAGGTCTGGGTCTGTACGTGATGTTCGCTGTCGCGTAGTAAGCGTTGCTTTTATTTAAAGAGCAATATCAGAACGTTAACTAAATAGAGGCATTGTGCTGTGAATCTTAACGCAACAATCCTCGGCCAGGCCATCGCGTTTGTCCTGTTCGTTCTGTTCTGCATGAAGTACGTATGGCCGCCATTAATGGCAGCCATCGAAAAACGTCAAAAAGAAATTGCTGACGGTCTTGCTTCCGCAGAACGAGCACATAAGGACCTTGACCTTGCAAAGGCCAGCGCGACCGACCAGCTGAAAAAAGCGAAAGCGGAAGCCCAGGTAATCATCGAGCAGGCGAACAAACGCCGCTCGCAGATTCTGGACGAAGCGAAAGCTGAGGCAGAACAGGAACGTACTAAAATCGTGGCCCAGGCGCAGGCGGAAATTGAAGCCGAGCGTAAACGTGCCCGTGAAGAGCTGCGTAAGCAAGTTGCTATCCTGGCTGTTGCTGGCGCCGAGAAGATCATCGAACGTTCCGTGGATGAAGCTGCTAACAGCGACATCGTGGATAAACTTGTCGCTGAACTGTAAGGAGGGAGGGGCTGATGTCTGAATTTATTACGGTAGCTCGCCCCTACGCCAAAGCAGCTTTTGACTTTGCCGTCGAACACCAAAGTGTAGAACGCTGGCAGGACATGCTGGCGTTTGCCGCCGAGGTAACCAAAAACGAACAGATGGCAGAGCTTCTCTCTGGTGCACTGGCGCCAGAAACGCTCGCCGAGTCGTTTATCGCAGTTTGTGGTGAGCAACTGGACGAAAACGGTCAGAACCTGATTCGGGTTATGGCTGAAAATGGTCGTCTTAACGCGCTCCCGGATGTTCTGGAGCAGTTTATTCACCTGCGTGCCGTGAGTGAGGCTACCGCTGAGGTAGACGTCATTTCCGCTGCTGCATTGAGTGAACAACAGCTCGCGAAAATTTCTGCTGCGATGGAAAAACGTCTGTCACGCAAAGTTAAGCTGAATTGCAAAATCGATAAGTCTGTAATGGCAGGCGTTATCATCCGAGCGGGTGATATGGTCATTGATGGCAGCGTACGCGGTCGTCTTGAGCGCCTTGCAGACGTCTTGCAGTCTTAAGGGGACTGGAGCATGCAACTGAATTCCACCGAAATCAGCGAACTGATCAAGCAGCGCATTGCTCAGTTCAATGTTGTGAGTGAAGCTCACAACGAAGGTACTATTGTTTCTGTAAGTGACGGTGTTATCCGCATTCACGGCCTGGCCGATTGTATGCAGGGTGAAATGATCTCCCTGCCGGGTAACCGTTACGCTATCGCACTGAACCTCGAGCGCGACTCTGTAGGTGCGGTTGTTATGGGTCCGTACGCTGACCTTGCCGAAGGCATGAAAGTTAAGTGTACTGGCCGTATCCTGGAAGTTCCGGTTGGCCGTGGCCTGCTGGGCCGTGTGGTTAACACTCTGGGTGCACCAATCGACGGTAAAGGTCCGCTGGATCACGACGGCTTCTCTGCTGTAGAAGCAATCGCTCCGGGCGTTATCGAACGTCAGTCCGTAGATCAGCCGGTACAGACCGGTTATAAAGCCGTTGACTCCATGATCCCAATCGGTCGTGGTCAGCGTGAATTGATCATCGGTGACCGTCAGACCGGTAAAACCGCACTGGCAATCGATGCCATCATCAACCAGCGCGATTCCGGTATCAAATGTATCTATGTCGCTATCGGCCAGAAAGCGTCCACCATTTCTAACGTGGTACGTAAACTGGAAGAGCACGGCGCTCTGGCTAACACCATTGTTGTGGTAGCAACCGCGTCTGAATCCGCTGCACTGCAATACCTGGCGCCATATGCCGGTTGCGCAATGGGCGAATACTTCCGTGACCGCGGTGAAGATGCGCTGATCATTTACGATGACCTGTCTAAACAGGCTGTTGCTTACCGTCAGATCTCCCTGCTGCTCCGTCGTCCGCCAGGACGTGAAGCATTCCCGGGCGACGTATTCTACCTCCACTCTCGTCTGCTGGAGCGTGCTGCGCGTGTTAACGCCGAATACGTTGAAGCCTTCACCAAAGGTGAAGTGAAAGGGAAAACCGGTTCTCTGACCGCACTGCCGATAATCGAAACTCAGGCGGGTGACGTTTCTGCGTTCGTTCCGACCAACGTAATCTCCATTACCGATGGTCAGATCTTCCTGGAAACCAACCTGTTCAACGCCGGTATTCGTCCTGCGGTTAACCCGGGTATCTCCGTATCCCGTGTTGGTGGTGCAGCACAGACCAAGATCATGAAAAAACTGTCCGGTGGTATCCGTACCGCTCTGGCGCAGTATCGTGAACTGGCAGCGTTCTCTCAGTTTGCATCCGACCTTGACGATGCAACTCGTAAGCAGCTTGACCACGGTCAGAAAGTGACCGAACTGTTGAAACAGAAACAGTATGCGCCGATGTCCGTTGCGCAGCAGTCTCTGGTTCTGTTCGCAGCAGAACGTGGTTACCTGGCGGATGTTGAACTGTCGAAAATCGGCAGCTTCGAAGCCGCTCTGCTGGCTTACGTCGACCGTGATCACGCTCCGTTGATGCAAGAGATCAACCAGACCGGTGGCTACAACGACGAAATCGAAGGCAAGCTGAAAGGCATCCTCGATTCCTTCAAAGCAACCCAATCCTGGTAACGTCTGGCGGCTTGCCTTAGGGCAGGCCGCAAGGCATTGAGGAGAAGCTCATGGCCGGCGCAAAAGAGATACGTAGTAAGATCGCAAGCGTCCAGAACACGCAAAAGATCACTAAAGCGATGGAGATGGTCGCCGCTTCCAAAATGCGTAAATCGCAGGATCGCATGGCGGCCAGCCGTCCTTATGCAGAAACCATGCGCAAAGTGATTGGTCACCTTGCGCACGGTAATCTGGAATATAAGCACCCATACCTGGAAGAACGCGACGTTAAACGCGTGGGCTACCTGGTGGTGTCGACCGACCGTGGTTTGTGCGGTGGTTTGAACATTAACCTGTTCAAAAAACTGCTGGCGGAAATGAAGACCTGGACCGATAAAGGCGTTCAATGCGACCTCGCAATGATCGGCTCGAAAGGTGTGTCGTTCTTCAACTCTGTGGGCGGCAATGTTGTTGCCCAGGTCACCGGCATGGGGGATAACCCTTCCCTGTCCGAACTGATCGGTCCGGTAAAAGTGATGTTGCAGGCCTACGACGAAGGCCGTCTGGACAAGCTTTACATTGTCAGCAACAAATTTATTAACACCATGTCTCAGGTTCCGACCATCAGCCAGCTGCTGCCGTTACCGGCATCAGATGATGATGATCTGAAACACAAATCCTGGGATTACCTGTACGAACCCGATCCGAAGGCGTTGCTGGATACCCTGCTGCGTCGTTATGTCGAATCTCAGGTTTATCAGGGCGTGGTTGAAAACCTGGCCAGCGAGCAGGCCGCCCGTATGGTGGCGATGAAAGCCGCGACCGACAATGGCGGCAGCCTGATTAAAGAGCTGCAGTTGGTATACAACAAAGCTCGTCAGGCCAGCATTACTCAGGAACTCACCGAGATCGTCTCGGGGGCCGCCGCGGTTTAAACAGGTTATTTCGTAGAGGATTTAAGATGGCTACTGGAAAGATTGTCCAGGTAATCGGCGCCGTAGTTGACGTCGAATTCCCTCAGGATGCCGTACCGCGCGTGTACGATGCTCTTGAGGTGCAAAATGGTAATGAGCGTCTGGTGCTGGAAGTTCAGCAGCAGCTCGGCGGCGGTATCGTGCGTACCATCGCAATGGGTTCCTCCGACGGTCTGCGTCGCGGTCTGGATGTAAAAGACCTCGAACACCCGATCGAAGTCCCGGTAGGTAAAGCGACTCTGGGCCGTATCATGAACGTACTGGGCGAACCGGTCGACATGAAAGGCGAGATCGGTGAAGAAGAGCGTTGGGCGATTCACCGCGCAGCACCTTCCTACGAAGAGCTGTCAAACTCTCAGGAACTGCTGGAAACCGGTATCAAAGTTATTGACCTGATGTGTCCGTTCGCTAAGGGCGGTAAAGTTGGTCTGTTCGGTGGTGCGGGTGTAGGTAAAACCGTAAACATGATGGAGCTTATTCGTAACATCGCGATCGAGCACTCCGGTTACTCTGTGTTTGCGGGCGTAGGTGAACGTACTCGTGAGGGTAACGACTTCTACCACGAAATGACCGACTCCAACGTTATCGACAAAGTATCCCTGGTGTATGGCCAGATGAACGAGCCGCCGGGAAACCGTCTGCGCGTTGCTCTGACCGGTCTGACCATGGCTGAGAAATTCCGTGACGAAGGTCGTGACGTTCTGCTGTTCGTTGACAACATCTATCGTTACACCCTGGCCGGTACGGAAGTATCTGCACTGCTGGGCCGTATGCCTTCAGCGGTAGGTTATCAGCCGACCCTGGCGGAAGAGATGGGCGTTCTGCAAGAACGTATCACCTCCACCAAAACCGGTTCTATCACCTCCGTACAGGCAGTATACGTACCTGCGGATGACTTGACTGACCCGTCTCCGGCAACCACCTTTGCGCACCTTGACGCAACCGTGGTACTGAGCCGTCAGATCGCGTCTCTGGGTATTTACCCGGCCGTTGACCCGCTGGACTCCACCAGCCGTCAGCTGGACCCGCTGGTGGTTGGCCAGGAACACTACGACACTGCGCGTGGCGTTCAGTCCATCCTGCAACGTTATCAGGAACTGAAAGACATTATCGCCATCTTGGGTATGGATGAACTGTCTGAAGAAGACAAACTGGTGGTAGCGCGCGCTCGTAAGATCCAGCGCTTCCTGTCCCAGCCGTTCTTCGTGGCAGAAGTATTCACCGGTTCTCCGGGTAAATACGTCTCCCTGAAAGACACCATCCGTGGCTTTAAAGGCATCATGGAAGGCGAATACGATCACCTGCCGGAGCAGGCGTTCTACATGGTCGGTTCCATCGAAGAAGCTGTGGAAAAAGCCAAAAAACTTTAACGCCTTAATCGGAGGGTGATATGGCAATGACTTACCACCTGGACGTCGTCAGCGCAGAGCAACAAATGTTCTCTGGTCTGGTCGAGAAAATCCAGGTAACGGGTAGCGAAGGTGAACTGGGAATTTACCCGGGCCACGCACCGCTGCTCACCGCCATTAAGCCTGGTATGATTCGCATCGTGAAACAGCACGGTCACGAAGAGTTTATCTATCTGTCTGGCGGCATTCTTGAAGTGCAGCCTGGCAACGTGACCGTTCTGGCCGACACCGCAATTCGCGGCCAGGATCTCGACGAAGCGCGAGCCATGGAAGCGAAACGTAAGGCTGAAGAGCACATTAGCAGCTCTCACGGCGACGTAGATTACGCTCAGGCGTCTGCGGAACTGGCCAAAGCGATCGCGCAGCTGCGCGTTATCGAGTTGACCAAAAAAGCGATGTAACACCGGCTTGAAAAGCACAAAAGCCAGTCTGGAAACAGGCTGGCTTTTTTTTTCGCGCGCCGCAGCGAGATTGGTTCTGCTATATCCTGCGCATTTTTATATCCCGCAATTAAACTCATTTTTATAATTACGCGAAATCCTTCGCTGATTTTCCTGTTTATTCATTGATCGAAATAAGAGCAAAAACATCAGCCTGACGCTTAAATGAAGGTGGTGTCTTACATTTATGAAGACAAAAGGCGTGACGATGGTCGAAAATGGCTCTTTCGCCAGCGGGGATAATCCGTTATTGAGCAATTTATCCCCTGTCCATTTCACGATGAAAAAAATGTAGTTTTTTCAATGTGAAGCGGTTTAAATTCGTTCTCAAATTACAGTCAGGACGCGTATGTTGAATAATGCTATGAGCGTAGTGATCCTTGCAGCAGGCAAAGGCACTCGCATGTATTCCGATCTTCCGAAAGTGCTGCATACCCTTGCCGGGAAAGCGATGGTTCAGCATGTCATTGATGCCGCGAATGAATTAGGTGCAGCGCACGTTCACCTGGTTTACGGCCACGGCGGCGATCTGCTTAAACAGGCGCTGAAAGATGACAACCTTAACTGGGTGCTTCAGGCAGAACAGCTGGGTACGGGTCATGCAATGCAGCAGGCCGCACCTTTCTTTGCCGATGATGAAGACATTTTAATGCTCTATGGCGACGTGCCGCTGATCTCTGTTGAAACACTCCAGCGCCTGCGTGATGCTAAACCGCAGGGCGGCATTGGCCTGCTGACAGTGAAACTGGATGATCCGACCGGTTATGGACGTATCACCCGTGAAAACGGCAAAGTTACCGGCATTGTTGAGCACAAAGATGCCACCGACGAGCAGCGTCAGATTCAGGAGATCAACACCGGCATTCTGATCGCCAACGGCGCAGATATGAAACGCTGGCTGGCGAAGCTGACCAACAATAACGCTCAGGGCGAATACTACATCACCGATATTATTTCGCTGGCGTATCAGGAAGGACGTGAAATCGTTGCCGTTCACCCGCAACGTTTAAGCGAAGTTGAAGGCGTGAATAACCGCCTGCAACTCTCTCGTCTGGAGCGCGTTTACCAGTCCGAACAGGCTGAAAAACTGTTGTTAGCAGGCGTTATGTTGCGCGATCCAGCCCGTTTTGATCTGCGCGGTACGCTAACTCACGGGCGCGATGTTGAAATTGATACTAACGTTATCATCGAGGGCAACGTTACTCTCGGTAATCGCGTGAAAATCGGCACCGGATGCGTGATTAAAAATAGCGTGATTGGCGATGATTGCGAAATTAGCCCGTATACCGTAGTGGAAGATGCTAATCTGGCAGCAGCCTGTACCATCGGCCCGTTTGCCCGTCTGCGCCCCGGTGCTGAGTTGCTGGAAGGCGCACACGTCGGTAACTTCGTTGAGATGAAAAAAGCGCGTCTGGGTAAAGGTTCGAAAGCCGGTCATCTGACTTACCTGGGCGATGCGGAGATCGGCGATAACGTTAACATCGGTGCGGGAACTATTACCTGCAACTATGATGGAGCGAATAAATTCAAAACCATTATCGGCGATGATGTCTTTGTCGGTTCCGACACCCAGCTGGTGGCTCCTGTAACGGTGGGTAAAGGTGCGACGATTGCTGCCGGTACAACTGTGACGCGTAATGTTGGCGAAAACGCCCTGGCGATCAGCCGCGTGCCGCAGTCGCAAAAAGAAGGCTGGCGTCGTCCGGTAAAGAAAAAGTAATTCTGGCTGGGTAAATCCGGCCTCCAGGGATGAGGAGATAACATAATCTCCCTCCCACAAGCAGTAACTATAAAAATAACCCCACTCTCTACAAGGCTCGGGGCGCCCGAAAAAACGGGCATACAGGTTGACCGACAACGATATAAACCGGAATCAAAAACTATGTGTGGAATTGTTGGCGCGATCGCGCAACGTGATGTAGCAGAAATCCTTCTTGAAGGTTTACGTCGTCTGGAATACCGCGGTTATGACTCTGCTGGTCTGGCCGTTGTTGACGCAGAAGGTCATATGACCCGTCTGCGTCGTCTCGGTAAAGTCCAGATGCTGGCTCAGGCAGCGGAAGAACATCCTCTGCATGGCGGTACGGGTATTGCTCATACTCGCTGGGCGACGCACGGCGAACCTTCAGAAGTGAATGCGCATCCGCATGTTTCTGAACACATTGTGGTGGTGCATAACGGCATCATCGAAAATCATGAACCGCTGCGTGAAGAGTTAAAAGCGCGTGGCTATACCTTCGTGTCTGAAACCGACACCGAAGTTATTGCTCATCTGGTGAACTGGGAACTGAAACAGGGCGGCACTCTGCGTGAAGCTGTTCTGCGTGCTATTCCGCAGCTGCGTGGCGCTTATGGCACGGTAATTATGGATACCCGTCACCCGGATACCCTGCTGGCGGCACGTTCTGGTAGTCCGTTGGTGATTGGCCTCGGTATGGGCGAAAACTTTATCGCTTCTGACCAGCTGGCGCTGCTGCCAGTGACTCGTCGCTTTATCTTCCTCGAAGAAGGCGATATTGCCGAAGTGACTCGCCGTTCGGTAACTATCTTCGATAAATCAGGCGCGGAAGTGAAACGTCAGGATATCGAATCCAATCTGCAATATGACGCGGGCGATAAAGGTATTTACCGTCACTACATGCAGAAAGAGATCTACGAACAGCCGAACGCGATCAAAAACACCCTTACCGGGCGTATCAGCCACGGCCAGGTGGATTTAAGCGAGCTGGGGCCGAACGCCGACGAACTGCTGTCGAAGGTTGAGCATATTCAGATCCTCGCCTGCGGAACTTCTTACAACTCCGGTATGGTTTCCCGTTACTGGTTTGAATCGCGGGCAGGTATTCCGTGCGACGTTGAAATCGCCTCTGAATTCCGCTATCGCAAATCTGCCGTGCGTCGTAACAGCCTGATGATCACCCTGTCGCAGTCTGGCGAAACCGCGGATACCCTGGCTGGCCTGCGTCTGTCGAAAGAGCTGGGTTACCTTGGTTCGCTGGCAATCTGTAACGTTCCGGGTTCTTCTCTGGTGCGCGAATCCGATCTGGCGCTGATGACCAACGCCGGTACGGAAATTGGCGTGGCGTCCACCAAAGCATTCACCACTCAGTTAACCGTACTGCTGATGCTGGTGGCGAAACTGTCTCGCCTGAAAGGTCTGGATGCCTCCATTGAGCATGATATCGTGCATGGTCTGCAGGCGCTGCCGAACCGTATTGAGCAGATGCTGTCTCAGGACAAACGAATTGAAGCCCTGGCGGAAGATTTCTCTGACAAACATCACGCGCTGTTCCTGGGCCGTGGCGATCAGTACCCGATCGCGCTGGAAGGCGCATTGAAGCTGAAAGAGATCTCTTACATTCACGCTGAAGCCTACGCTGCAGGTGAACTGAAACACGGTCCGCTGGCGCTGATTGACGCGAATATGCCGGTTATCGTCGTTGCACCGAACAACGAACTGTTGGAAAAACTGAAATCCAACATTGAAGAAGTTCGTGCGCGTGGCGGTCAGTTGTACGTCTTCGCCGATGAGGATGCAGGTTTTGTCGGTAGCGATAACATGCACATCATCGAGATGCCGCATGTGGAAGAGGTTATTGCACCGATCTTCTACACCGTTCCGCTGCAGCTACTGGCTTACCACGTCGCGCTGATCAAAGGCACCGACGTTGACCAGCCGCGTAACCTGGCAAAATCGGTTACGGTTGAGTAATTAATGGATGCCCTGCGTAAGTAGGGCATGTGACTGCTGACAAACGCAAAACTGCCTGATGCGCTACGCTTATCAGGCCTACGTGGTTACTGCAATATATTGAATTTGCACTATTTTGTAGACCGAATAAGAGGTTCACGCCGCATCCGGCATGAACAACGCGCACTTTGTCAATAATCTGATGCCCTGCTTTCGCAGGGCATTTTTCGATCCCCTCTCTCATCGTCTCATCTTCAGCTATTTTTAAACTGTCACAGAAAGAAAATTTTTCTGCCAAGCTATTGTCACTTTCACTTCTAACTTATTGATTTTTCACCAGCCAAAAAGAGTTTTCTTTCGTGTCATAAAACTGTCATAAACCTTACATATAACTGTCACCTGTTTGTCCTATTTTGCTTCTCGTAGCCAACAAACAATGCTTTATGAATCCTCCCAGGAGACATTATGAAAGTTATGCGTACCACCGTCGCAACTGTTGTCGCCGCGACCTTATCGATGAGCGCTTTCTCTGTATTTGCAGAAGCAAGCCTGACAGGCGCAGGTGCAACCTTCCCTGCGCCGGTGTATGCCAAATGGGCTGACACTTACCAGAAAGAAACCGGTAATAAAGTTAACTACCAGGGTATCGGTTCTTCTGGTGGCGTAAAACAGATTATCGCCAACACCGTTGATTTTGGTGCTTCTGACGCGCCGCTGTCTGACGAAAAACTGGCTCAGGAAGGTCTGTTCCAGTTTCCGACCGTAATTGGCGGCGTGGTGTTGGCGGTTAACCTGCCTGGTCTGAAATCTGGTGAACTGGTTCTGGATGGTAAAACCCTCGGTGACATCTACCTGGGTAAAATTAAAAAGTGGGATGACGAAGCGATCGTCAAACTGAATCCGGGTCTGAAACTGCCTTCACAGAACATCGCCGTGGTGCGCCGCGCAGATGGCTCCGGGACTTCCTTCGTCTTCACCAGCTACCTGGCAAAAGTGAACGAAGAGTGGAAGAACAAAATTGGTTCTGGCTCTACCGTAAACTGGCCAACCGGTCTGGGCGGCAAAGGTAATGACGGTATTGCTGCGTTCGTTCAGCGTCTGCCGGGTGCGATTGGTTACGTTGAATATGCTTACGCTAAGCAGAACAACCTGGCGTACACCAAACTGATCTCCGCTGATGGTAAACCTGTTGCGCCGACTGAAGAAAACTTCGCCAATGCGGCAAAAGGCGCAGACTGGAGCAAAACATTCGCTCAGGATCTGACCAACCAGAAAGGCGAAGATGCGTGGCCTATTACCTCTACCACGTTCATTCTGATCCACAAAGATCAGAAGAAACCAGAACAAGGCACAGAAGTGCTGAAATTCTTCGACTGGGCGTACAAAACCGGGGCTAAACAGGCGAACGACCTGGATTATGCCAGTCTGCCGGATAGCGTAGTTGAACAGGTTCGCGCTGCGTGGAAGACCAATATTAAAGACAGTAGCGGTAAGCCGCTGTACTAATAAAACTCCAGGCCGGATGAGGCGTTAACGCCGCATCCGGCATTACAAAATGACTTTGTAAACGCGTTTAACTGAAGAGTAACTTATGGCTGCAACCAAGCCTGCTTTTAACCCACCGGGTAAAAAGGGCGACATAATTTTCAGCGTGCTGGTAAAACTGGCGGCGCTGATTGTGCTATTGATGTTGGGTGGCATTATTGTCTCTCTGATCATCTCCTCCTGGCCGAGCATTCAGAAATTTGGTCTGGCTTTCCTGTGGACCAAAGAGTGGGATGCACCGAACGATATCTACGGGGCGCTGGTGCCGATCTACGGTACGCTGGTGACTTCGTTTATCGCGCTGCTGATCGCCGTTCCGGTGAGTTTCGGTATCGCCCTGTTCCTGACTGAGCTTGCGCCTGGCTGGCTGAAACGCCCGCTGGGTATCGCCATTGAGCTGCTGGCAGCCATTCCAAGTATCGTTTACGGCATGTGGGGCCTGTTTATCTTCGCGCCGCTGTTTGCTGTTTACTTCCAGGAGCCGGTCGGCAATATCATGTCGAATATCCCGATTGTCGGCGCGCTGTTCTCCGGCCCGGCCTTTGGTATCGGTATCCTCGCAGCAGGCGTGATCCTCGCCATCATGATCATTCCGTACATTGCGGCAGTTATGCGCGATGTGTTTGAACAAACCCCGGTGATGATGAAAGAGTCGGCCTACGGTATCGGCTGCACCACCTGGGAAGTTATCTGGCGTATCGTTCTTCCGTTCACCAAAAATGGGGTCATCGGCGGCATTATGCTGGGTCTGGGGCGCGCGCTCGGTGAAACTATGGCGGTGACCTTTATCATCGGTAACACCTACCAGCTCGACAGCGCCTCTCTGTACATGCCGGGCAACAGTATCACCTCTGCGCTGGCCAACGAATTTGCCGAAGCGGAATCCGGTCTGCACGTTGCCGCACTGATGGAACTGGGCCTGATCCTGTTTGTGATTACCTTCATCGTCCTCGCCGCATCGAAGTTTATGATTATGCGCCTGGCTAAGAATGAGGGGGCACGCTAATGGCTATGGTTGAAATGCAAACCACTGCGGCGCTGGCAGAATCCCGCCGCAAAATGCAGGCGCGTCGCCGCCTCAAAAACCGTATTGCACTGACGCTCTCGATGGCGACGATGGCCTTCGGTCTGTTCTGGCTGATCTGGATTTTAATGTCCACCATCACTCGCGGTATCGATGGTATGTCGCTGGCGCTGTTCACTGAAATGACGCCGCCGCCAAATACGGAAGGCGGTGGTCTGGCGAACGCCCTGGCGGGTAGCGGGCTGTTAATTTTGTGGGCCACGGTATTCGGTACGCCGCTGGGCATTATGGCGGGGATTTATCTGGCGGAATATGGTCGTAAATCCTGGCTGGCAGAAGTGATTCGCTTTATTAACGACATTCTGCTCTCCGCGCCGTCGATTGTGGTTGGTCTGTTTGTTTACACCATCGTGGTGGCGCAGATGGAGCACTTCTCCGGCTGGGCGGGTGTGATTGCACTGGCGCTGTTACAGGTGCCGATTGTTATCCGCACCACCGAGAACATGCTGAAACTGGTGCCGGACAGCCTGCGTGAAGCGGCTTATGCGCTGGGTACGCCGAAGTGGAAGATGATCTCCGCGATTACGCTGAAAGCGTCGGTGTCCGGGATTATGACCGGTATCCTGCTTGCGATTGCCCGTATTGCTGGTGAAACCGCGCCGCTGCTGTTTACCGCGCTCTCCAACCAGTTCTGGAGCACGGACATGATGCAACCGATCGCCAACCTGCCGGTAACGATCTTTAAGTTTGCGATGAGTCCGTTTGCGGAATGGCAGCAACTGGCCTGGGCCGGGGTGTTGATCATTACCCTGTGCGTACTGCTGCTGAACATTCTGGCGCGCGTTGTATTTGCGAAGAATAAACACGGTTAACACTTTGCCGGATGCGGCGTGAACGCCTTATCCGGCCTACGGTAAGCCTGATTAGCGAAGTGCATCAGGCACGATGAGGAAAAGATTGCAATGAGTATGGTTGAAACTGCCCCGAGTAAAATTCAGGTTCGTAATTTGAACTTCTACTACGGCAAATTCCATGCCCTGAAAAACATCAACCTGGATATCGCTAAAAACCAGGTTACGGCGTTTATCGGGCCGTCCGGCTGCGGTAAATCGACGCTGCTGCGTACCTTCAACAAAATGTTTGAACTGTATCCAGAGCAGCGCGCGGAAGGTGAAATTCTGCTCGATGGCGACAACATCCTGACCAACACTCAGGATATCGCTCTGCTGCGTGCGAAAGTGGGCATGGTGTTCCAGAAACCGACGCCGTTCCCGATGTCCATTTACGACAACATCGCCTTTGGCGTGCGTCTGTTTGAGAAGCTCTCCCGTGCTGACATGGACGAGCGCGTGCAGTGGGCATTGACCAAAGCCGCATTGTGGAACGAAACCAAAGATAAATTGCACCAGAGCGGTTACTCTCTCTCTGGCGGTCAGCAACAGCGTCTGTGTATTGCGCGTGGTATCGCCATTCGCCCGGAAGTGCTGCTGCTCGACGAACCGTGTTCGGCGCTCGACCCCATCTCTACCGGGCGTATTGAAGAGCTGATCACCGAACTGAAGCAGGATTACACCGTGGTGATCGTAACCCACAACATGCAGCAGGCCGCGCGTTGTTCCGACCACACGGCGTTTATGTATCTGGGCGAATTGATTGAGTTCAGCAACACGGACGATCTGTTCACCAAGCCAGCGAAGAAACAAACAGAAGACTACATCACCGGTCGTTACGGTTGATTCAGGAGTGCGTTATGGACAGTCTCAATCTTAATAAACATATTTCCGGCCAGTTCAACGCCGAACTGGAAAGCATCCGCACGCAGGTGATGACCATGGGCGGCATGGTGGAGCAGCAGCTTTCTGATGCAATCACCGCGATGCACAACCAGGACAGCGATCTGGCGAAGCGGGTCATCGAAGGCGATAAAAACGTCAACATGATGGAAGTGGCAATCGATGAAGCCTGCGTGCGCATTATTGCCAAACGTCAGCCGACGGCGAGCGACCTGCGTCTGGTGATGGTTATCAGTAAAACCATTTCCGAGCTGGAGCGTATTGGCGACGTGGCGGATAAAATCTGTCGCACTGCACTGGAGAAATTCTCCCAGCAGCATCAGCCGTTGCTGGTAAGCCTGGAATCACTGGGGCGTCACACTATCCAGATGTTGCATGACGTGCTGGACGCGTTTGCGCGCATGGATATTGACGAAGCGGTGCGTATTTATCGTGAAGATAAAAAAGTCGATCAGGAGTACGAAGGGATTGTTCGTCAGTTGATGACCTACATGATGGAAGATTCGCGCACCATTCCGAGCGTACTTACTGCGTTGTTCTGCGCACGTTCAATCGAACGTATTGGCGACCGCTGCCAGAATATCTGCGAGTACATCTTCTACTACGTGAAGGGGCAGGATTTCCGCCACGTCGGCGGCGATGAGTTGGATAAATTGCTGGCAGAGAAAGATTCGAAAGCGTAACGCTAAGCGTGCGCTGCACCAGGCACTCTGTCCGGTAAAACTTACCGGACAGAGTAGCATTACGAAAAATCGCCCCACAGTCTCAGCTTGCCGCAGTGGAGACAGCGGAACAGATACCCCTGACAATCACCGCCGTTTTGCAAACATTTAGCTAGATCTGAATTTTTAATACCGAAATTTTCACAATCTTCTTCAAGATTGGCAAATTCATCGAGGCGATCTTTTATCTCATTCCAGCCCACATAGCCGATAAAAGCACAGAAATCGCCACAATGTGCGAGCCAGAATTCCTGCTGCCATCCATGATAACCTGGCGTGCGTTCAACCAACTCTTTCAGCATTTCGTCAGGATATGTGTTCTTAACACCAGCAAATTCGTCCTCTTCATCATACTCAAATTCAACGCCTTCGATATTTGTATCATCCTGAAAACTACCTGCAAACTTTTCTGCCGCAGAACCGTCCGCAATGCACCACGGACAGAGATATTCAACTTCATCAACACAATAAAAAGGACCAGAGTAATAAACTGACGTCGGTTGTTCACAGCAATCGCACTCTACGGTTTTATCCTGCTTAAACGCGCCTGTTTCCAGTGATTTTGGATGATATTTGAATAGGGGTAACGGCCTGATATTTTGAGTCATAGAAACATCCTGTCTGCTTTTGAGTAGCCCCAAGATAAAGTATCCCGCTTAGCTTAAAGAGTCTGTTTTCGGACATTAAATACCGAATCCTGGTAGACGCGTGATGCATTACCCGACGTTGAACTGACATATCAAACTCCCTTTGCTTACCTTTGAGCGCCTTGCCGGGTGGAGTAAGTGAAGGGAGTTTGAAGCGTTATGCCGTAATATCCCAGCCTCGTGCCTTCCAGAGTGCAGGTAACTGCGCCAACTCGGTAAAGGTGGTGACTTTCGGATGAACGATCGGCTTATTGTGCGGGTCAGCGCAGAAGTAAAACACCTCCATACCGGCATCGATTCCTGACTGCGCACCGGCGCTGGAGTCATCGACCAGAATGCAGTTTTCAACGTTCACATTCATCGCTTTTGCCGCATGGAACATTAACGCCGGGTCGGGCTTCCAGTGTTGGATGTCATAGCCACTGAACAACTTTTCCGGGAAATAGTGCAGCATATTGAGCTTACCAAGCGAATGCTGCATCTTGCTGACCGGACCGTTAGAGACGACGCACATCGGCACTTTCACACTAGCCAGCAATTCGTTCGCTCCTGCAATCACCTCAAGCTCGCTATCAAACAGGCGCGCCACTTCCGCACGGTAAACGTGTTCGGCATCGGCACGGACTATTTCTACGCCCTGTTCTTTGCTAATGATGTCGATGATTTCGTAGAGTTTTACGCCTTTAAAGCGGGTAAAAATTTCTTCAAGGTCAACGTTAATGCCAAATTCCCTGAACATCGTGACATAGGCTCGAGAGCAAATAACCTCACTGTCGACCAGCGTACCGTCGCAGTCGAAAAATACCGCTTCTATCTGGGACATGTCTTTCCTTTATCGTTAGTTTAACGTTTTCGTCAGGCATATTCGCATGACGCAATCGTTGCCGTATAAGCAAATACAATGAAAAAAAGTTATCTTCAGCCGTCCATATTGTCTCATTTTGGTATACGATAGCGACGTATTTTCCCTCCTTGTTCGGAAATAGATAATGAGTCAACAACACACAACCCAGGCTTCTGGCCAGGGGATGCTGGAACGCGTGTTTAAACTGCGCGAACATGGCACGACGGCACGGACCGAAGTGATCGCCGGTTTTACCACCTTCCTGACGATGGTTTACATCGTTTTTGTTAACCCGCAAATTCTCGGCGTTGCTGGCATGGACACCAGCGCCGTCTTCGTCACCACCTGTCTGATTGCTGCGTTCGGCAGTATTCTGATGGGGCTGTTTGCTAATCTTCCAGTTGCGCTAGCACCAGCTATGGGCCTGAACGCATTCTTCGCCTTTGTCGTTGTGCAGGCGATGGGCTTACCGTGGCAGGTCGGGATGGGTGCAATCTTCTGGGGCGCAATTGGTCTGCTGTTACTGACAATCTTCCGTGTTCGCTACTGGATGATTGCCAACATTCCGGTGAGTCTGCGTGTGGGGATCACCAGCGGTATCGGCCTGTTCATTGGCATGATGGGGCTGAAAAACGCAGGTGTGATTGTCGCTAATCCGGAAACGCTGGTGAGTATCGGTAATCTGACTTCTCACAGTGTGCTGCTGGGTATCCTCGGCTTCTTCATCATCGCCATTCTGGCTTCACGTAACATTCACGCAGCGGTGCTGGTTTCTATCGTGGTGACAACGCTGCTGGGCTGGATGTTGGGTGATGTGCACTACAACGGCATTGTCTCCGCGCCGCCGAGCGTGATGACCGTGGTGGGGCATGTGGATTTAGCTGGTTCATTCAACCTCGGACTGGCTGGCGTGATTTTCTCTTTCATGCTGGTTAACCTGTTTGACTCCTCCGGTACGCTGATTGGCGTGACTGATAAAGCAGGTCTGGCGGATGAGAAAGGTAAATTCCCGCGCATGAAGCAGGCGCTGTATGTCGACAGTATCTCTTCCGTGACCGGTTCGTTTATCGGTACGTCTTCTGTTACGGCGTATATTGAATCTTCTTCCGGCGTTTCCGTTGGTGGGCGTACTGGTCTGACGGCAGTGGTTGTTGGTTTGCTGTTCCTGCTGGTTATCTTCCTGTCGCCGCTGGCGGGGATGGTGCCTGGCTACGCCGCGGCTGGCGCGCTGATTTACGTTGGCGTACTGATGACCTCAAGTCTTGCGCGTGTGAAATGGCAGGATCTCACCGAATCCGTTCCGGCGTTTATTACTGCCGTGATGATGCCGTTTAGCTTCTCGATTACCGAAGGTATTGCGCTGGGCTTTATCTCCTACTGCGTGATGAAAATCGGTACAGGCCGTCTGCGCGACCTTAGCCCGTGCGTGATTATCGTGGCGCTGCTGTTTGTGCTGAAAATTGTCTTTATCGACGCCCACTAAAATCGATAGCGCGTTAAAAACCCGCCATGCATGATTGCTGGCGGGTTTTTTATTTAGATCTTAACGCGTTGAATAAACTCTCCAAATGCGGTCAACTGCCCGGTCAGGTGGTCTAGCGTTCCCTGATCAATCACTTCTCCTGTCTGCGGATCGACTTTGTTCTGAATCACACCGCCCATAAACTCTGGTTTGTTCATCACCATTGCATCCAGGAAGACCAGAATCTGGCGCAGATGATACTGACAGCGTGCGCCGCCAATTACGCCCATTGAGCTGGTCTGAATCAACACCGGTTTACCGGCCAATGGCTGATCGGGCAGGCGGGAAAGCCAGTCGATGGCATTTTTCAGTCCACCCGGCACCGAGTAGTTATATTCCGGCGTCACGATCACCACACCATCTGCCTGACGAATCTGTTCCGCCAGAGCTTCAACCGTTGCTGGAAAACCGTCTTCCTGCTGTACGTCTGCGTCATATAAGGGAATGTCAGCAATAGATGGCAACGCGTTAACTTCCATACCCGCTGGGGCAATTTTCGGCAGCGTACGTGCAACCATGCCATTAAATGAACCTTTGCGCAGGCTTCCCAATAACGTAACCACCTTCAATTTTTCAGACATGATGACTCCTGTGGTTGTCTATCAATTTGGCAAAAATGACTTCACGGTAGAGAGCTGGGAAAAACGCATCATCCGGCTGGTTGGATTATTGGCGCGGCTGTGAATATCCGGCAGGCTTTTCCAGCCTTGCTTGCCATCAAACTCCCAGACATTGAGCTTTTCAATCGCTGGGCTGACCGCCACGGACCATACCAGCACTTCCTCTGCGTCGCATATCGCTTCTACATGATTTACATGGGCACATTTCAGGCGTCCCGCAATGGGCATCAACTGCAGATTTCGCGGGTCGTCATTCAAAACATCACCGGTAAGTTTTAGCACGCTTCGGCGCAGCGTGATGAGCTGCGCTCGCGCTTCGTTAGGATCGTTTTGCTTACTGATCCATAGTGATTCATTGCTGGAAAAAGCATGGTTATCGGGCGCGTGAGGGCTATGAAACCCGCGAGTCGCGCGCTGTAGTTCCATATCGAGGCCACATTCACCTTCAGTTGTTAACGCCACTCCGACCATGTTTCCGGCATAGGCTATTGAAAAAGATGGTAAATTTTTATCGTGGAAAACCGGTTTTCCTTTAGCCTGGGTGACGATTTCCGGCAATTCACTAATGCCGTACAGCAAGAACATCAGTTCTGCGAGTAAACTTCTGGACGCCAGGAAACGGCTTTGACGATGAGGGGGAAGATTTAGGGCTTCTTGATGACACTGGGAGGGTAGACGAACAGATATCAGGTGTCCTTCCGTTAAAATCCCTCGGGCAAAGTGAGTCGCCATTTTTCGCTCCATGCTTAATGGTCCATTATGAATACAGAGTAATCATTTACTGAAATTATGGACAGACTAAAGCGGCGAAAAGTTCGATTTAGACAAATTTATTACATGTTTTTTACATTTTATCGCGAAATGTGGTCGCATTTTATACGATTTAATTATGTCATCGAGGCGTAAAGATTTTTAATGGTTTCCCGTAACCAGACGATCTTCGGGTTATGGCTGTTCCGTTTGTGCCACAGCAGAGTAAACGGCACTTCCAGCTTTTTTTGCTGGATTTCGTCAAACGGGAGAGGGAGTGCAACAAGTGGAAGCTGGTGGAGTTGGTTGTAGTACTGACAGTAGCGCGGTGCGGTCGCCAGTAGCAGATTGTCGGGCTGCGCTGCCATAAATAGTGACTGCTCGAATTCCGGCAGACTCATGGCAATCGTGCGTTCGCGTCCTGATTCCTGCAACACATTGTCCAGCGCCCAGGTATCGCTCAGTTCCCAGCAAATGCTGATATGTGGATAACGTAAAAAAGTATCCAGATCCCATTCTTCACGCAGCGCCGGATGATCTTTGCGTAACCAGACGCACGGTAAGTCTGTAAATAATACGTCATAATCAATAGACAACGGCAGAAGACTAAGCTGTTCTCGCGAGCGGGGGTGGCTTTCTCGTCCGGTAAAGCCGATATCCACTTCGCCACGAATAATTGCATCCAACGAGTCATAATCCCAGTTGCGTAGTTTAATCGTCGCCTGTGGGTAACGTTGGTAAATATGTTTCGACAGCGCATTAAACATAATCATCATCAGCGGCGATTCTGCTGCCAGCTCAAACTTCAGACCACGTGGCGTTTGGTGGTGCGGTTTATCCAGCAGCAAATTGCTCATTTGCATCCACTCCGCCAGATTTTGCTCCATGCTGACCATCAGCGGCGTTGGCGTCAGGCCCAGCGGTGAGTTCACAAAGAGCAGGTCATCAAACCATATCCGAAGCTTTGCCAGAGATTTGCTCACCGCCGAAGGCGTCACGTTCATCCGTTTCGCCGCTTTGGTCACGCTGCGCTCCTGCATCAGCAGTTGCAGGCAGAGCAGCAAATTCAGATCAAGTGTGGTGATGGATTTCTTCATGAGCGGTAACGGGGCGTCCAGGCGCGACGAGCATAATCAGCAACAGGCTCACTATGCTACAGGCAATCAGAATCCCGATCAGCATATTCCATGCGCCTACGCCGACTACCGCCGCTAGCCAAATCCACAGTGATGAACCGCAAACCTGTGCAATGCCTAATGTCGAACTGGCTACGCCCGCGCGTAATGAAAACGGCCCTAATGCCTGACTCATTGCCACGCCGAATCCCACCGAAAAACCAGCGCAAATCAACGTGATGCCAAACAGCGAAACTGCATGGGAAGGCGAAACCGCAAGGATGATTCCCGCCGCCAGAAATAACACCTGCGAGGTGATCATCAACGTACGTGGCTTAAAAATTCCCAGCGCAAATGGCGTAGAAAATGAAACGGTCATGCTGACGCCAGCGGTCAACGCCATAATGGTGGCGTATTCTCCGCGCGCAAAGCCCATGATTTCCATCAGCAATACTGGCGACGTATTCACGAAGGTAAGGATGACTGAGACGCTGAGGGTGGTGATAAGCACTCGGCTGAGGAAAAAGCGGTTAAGCAACGACTCGGTATTTTCTCGTGTTTTGCCCGAAGCGGCAGGTGCCGCAGGGCGGGTTTCTTTTAAAATAAACAATGACAACATGAGTACCGCGACACCCATCAGCGCCATTACCCAGAACAGGCTCTGCCACGGGAACTTAAGCATAATCAGGTGGCCAAGCACTGGCGCTAACACCGGAATGATGCAGGTAATGCCGTTGAGTAATGACAGCACTTTTGCCCGACGTCGATCGTCCAGCGTGTCGCGTAAAATCGCGAATGCCACCACGTAACAACAGCCCGCGCCGAGTCCCTGCAGAAAGCGTCCTGCAAGAAATAACGCACTGGTTTCAGCCAGTGAACAGAGCACAGAGGCGATAATAAATAGCGCCGCTCCGGGGATGGCGACAGGTTTTCTCCCTGAACGGTCGGCCACCTTGCCGGCAAATAACATTGCTGCTGCCATCCCCGCAAGGTAAACGGAGAACGCAATATGCAATTGCGCTTCGCTGGCATTGAGATCGGCTGCGATGCGCGGTAAGCCGACCAGGTACATATCAATACCTGCGGGATAGAGTAAAACCAGGGCAAAACTACAAATTAAAAAGCGGGACATGGGATAAAGCGTCCTGACGGGAAGGTGACGCAAAGCATACGTGGTGAAGGAGAATCAGGCGAGTTGCTATTTGGACAAAAGAGATTTCCTTTCAGGCAAGAAGCCAGTGGATGGCTGGCTTCAGGTTGTTGATAAAGTGCACTTTATTCATGCCGGATGCGGCGTGGACGCCCTATCCGGCCTACGAAAATACGCAAATTCAAAACATTACAGAGATAAGGTAGGCCTGATAAGCGTAGCGCATCAGGCAATTTTACGTTTGTCATCAGTCTTAAGCCAGCGAATGACCGCTGGCTTCTTTAAGGGCTTAGCCAAATTTAGGTAACACGTTAAATACGTTGCCGAACCAGCACAAAATCACGGTGATACCAAAGAGAATGACAATCGCCGGAATAAGATTGCCGCCCCAGACCGTGAATATCTGATTGGGAAACTTCTTGCGAGCTTTGATTGCCAGTACCGCAGGGATAATGACCGCCCAGATGGTGGCGCACAGTCCGGCACCGCCAATCCCGTAAATAAAGCCATTCGGGAAGATGAGATACAACAAAGCGGGTGGCAGGAAGGTTAACAGCACGGTTTTGAAACGTCCGCCGTGGGAGTTATCAATCTTAAACAGATCCGCCAGGTAATCGAACAGCCCAAGCGTGACGCCAAAAAACGAACTGGCGACAGCTAAGTTGGAGAACACCAGCAGGCAAAATTCGATAATGCCATGCTGTTTGGTGCCGAGGAACGTTTTTACCAGTGAATCAACGTTGCCGCCCGAGGAGATGATCGCTTTAAAACTTTCTCGCGAGATATTCCCCATCGTGCAATAAAGCCAGAAGAGATAAATCACCAGTGCCAGCAGCGAGCCGAAAACCACGCTTTTGATTAGTTTATCTTTCTTTTTGCCATAGCAAATAATCAGACTGGGAATATTGCCGTGGAAACCAAATGACGCCAGACACACCGGCAAAGCCATAAAGATATACGGGAAGTAAGACGTCCCCGCCGTCGTGCTGGTGGAATCGCGCAGAATGGAATAATCGACCTGGAAGAAGAAAGAACCAAACACGATCACAAAGGAGATAATCTTCAGCCCGAGGAACAACGAGGTAATACGACTGGCGGCTAAAGAGCTTCTCCACAATACGCTGGCAACGAAAATGGCCGTACAGATCCCGACAATGCGTGGATTAGCGTGATAACCCAAATTCATCGATATCGTTTCGCTAATGATTGCGCCGTTAGCAGAGATATAAGCATAAGTGAGAATATAGAGAACGAAGGCAACGGTAATACCGCTAATAATGTTCCAGGTGTTGCCAATTAAATCTTTGGTGATGGTGTTAAAACTGGAGCCGACGGGATAATTTAAGTTTGCTTCTAATAATAATAGCCCTGAATGTAACATTGAAAACCAGGCGATAATAAGAATAAAAGCGCCCCAAAAAAACCAGGCACCGGCAAGGTCAACAGGTAAAGCAAACATCCCACCGCCAATTACTGTACCGGCTATAACCATAACACCCCAAAATGCAGAGTGCTTTTTTTCTGATTGATCAGTCATGATGCCACCTTTAGAGGAAGGCTATTTTTGTTATTGAGGATGTAGGGGAAATAGAGTGGCTAACATCCTTATAGCCACTCTGTAGTGTTAATTAAACTTCTTTCAGTTTTGCGGTGAAGTGACGCAATACTTTTGGTTCGTAGGTAAAGGTTAATCCTTTAATATTTGTCGCGTTCTCTTTCACATGTTTGAAGGCTTCAATAATGAAGTCCATATGTGTTTGGGTATATGTTGCGCGTGGAATGGTTAAACGCAGCAGTTCTGCCGGGCAAGGCAGTTGTTTACCGGTTTTCGGATCGCGACCTAACAGGAAGGAACCAATTTCTACCGCACGGATACCGGCAACTTTATACAGCTCGCACGCCAGTGCCTGTGCCGGGAATTGATCTGCCGGGATATGTGGCAACAGTTTACCGGCATCAACGAACGCCGCATGACCGCCCGCCTGCTGGCATACTACGCCAATCTCTTCCAGACCATCGACCAGATACTGCACCTGCGCAATACGATAAGCCAGCCAGTCATGGTTCATGCCGTCATACAGCCCCACCGCCAGACGCTCCATCGCACCGCCTTCCAGACCACCATAAGTCGGGAAGCCTTCCTGCACTACGCACAGCGTTCTGCATTCGGTGTAGACATCGAAGAAGCTGTCGTCTTTCACGCACAGCAGGCCGCCCATCGGCACCATCGCATCTTTCTTGGCGGACATCGCCAGCATATCGGCATATTTATAGGTTTCGCGAGTGATCTGCTCGATAGTCCAGTCTTTATATTCCGCTTCACGCTGTTTGATGAAATAGGCGTTTTCGGCAAAGCGTGCGGAGTCCATTACCACCGGAATATCGTATTTCTTCGCAATGCTGTACATCGCTTTCATATTTGCCAGTGAAACCGGCTGGCCGCCTGCGGAGTTGCTGGTAATGGTCGCAACGATATACGGCACGTTATTCGGGCCAACTTCTTCAATACCGCGTTCTAATCCTTCGAGGTCAAAGTTGCCTTTAAAGTCGTAACGTACGCCAGTATCGAAGGCTTCTTTGATATAGACGTTACGCACGGTACAGCCGTTAATCTGGCTATGGCCCTGAGTGGTATCGAAGAAATAGTTAGAGAACGCCACCATTTTGCTGCGATCCAGACCTTTTTCCTGCTCGCGTTTTTTAATCAGTACTGGAATATAGATTTGCTCTGCGCCACGGCCCTGGTGGGTCGGAATAGTATATTGATAACCAAAGATATTTTTTACTGACTCGGCTAACGCATAGTAGCTGCGGCTGCCACTGTAGGCTTCGTCGCCGCGCATCATCGCAGCCTGCATACTCTGCGTTACCGCCCCGGTGCCGCTGTCGGTCAGTAAATCGATAAACACATCTTCGCTATCCAGCAGGAACGGATTCATACCAGATTTAATAATCGCTTCTTCACGGTAAGCGCGAGTCGTACGTTTTACTGGCTCAATAACACGAATGCGGAACGGTTCAGGGAGATGTTTAAAGTTTTCCATTGCATAATCCTTCATTTATTTTAATTACAGTGATCCCTGTGAATATTGCGTCTGCAATAACCATTAATTCACCATAATTATGTATACGAGTACATTTATTTAGACGAGCAAATAGATAAAACAATAATGGCTTGTCTAAAAGGTAAAATTAAGGCATGGCAAACTAATAGATCACATTGAATCTAATTGGTTTGGCTCTGGTGATGGCTACAGAAGGGCAAATTAAGGGCGGTGATCGACAATCTTGTTGTCAATATTGAACCACTTTGAGGTCACACATATATGTAAGATATTCATAATGCACTTATCCTCGAAAGACATGTTGCTACACTATTACATTAAGATTTTTATATCTATTCCTAAGTTTATTAAATGTGAATCGAATCACAATCGTTCGAGATGCATTATTAAATGTTTTTTTTCAGAAAAATACGCGGCATTAAAATTTTAATGTTTATAAGATGAATTGATTAATAAAAAGAATGCAAACAGGAAAACAAAGCCGCATCCTGACTACCAGATGCGGCTTCGTAAGTGCGGTTACTTACCGATACAGAAGCTGGAGAAAATCCGCCCCAGTAGGTCGTCAGAGGTAAACTCCCCGGTAATCTCGCTCAAGTTCTGCTGCGCCAGGCGCAGCTCTTCCGCCAGCAATTCGCCCGCCCATGCGCCCAACAGCTGTGCTTTACCTTGCTGCAAATGCTCCGCTGCCTGTTCCAGTGCCTGTAGGTGGCGACGACGCGCCAGGAAGCCGCCTTCCATGTTGGTGTCAAAGCCCATGCTCTGTTTGAGATGGTTACGCAGCACGTCCACACCTTCACCAGTTCTTGCCGAGAGACGAATTAACGCGTGACCGTTCACTTCGCTCATTCCCAGCGTTTCGCCGGTGATATCGGCTTTATTGCGCACGACGGTGATCGGTAGTTTCGCAGGCAGACGGGCGATAAATTCCGGCCAGATCTCTGCCGGATCCACGGCGTCTGTCGTGGTGCCATCGACCATAAACAGCACGCGGTCGGCCTGTTCAATTTCCTGCCACGCACGCTCGATACCAATACGTTCCACTTCGTCACTGGCTTCACGTAGCCCGGCGGTGTCGATGATATGCAGCGGCATTCCGTCAATGTGGATATGCTCACGCAGCACGTCACGCGTGGTTCCGGCGATATCAGTTACGATCGCCGCTTCACGGCCCGCCAGCGCGTTTAACAGGCTCGATTTACCGGCGTTAGGACGTCCGGCAATCACCACTTTCATCCCTTCGCGCAACAGGCTGCCCTGACGAGCTTCGGCGCGTACCGCGTCAAGATCGGCAATCACGTCATTGAGCTGGGCTTCAATTTTGCCGTCGGAGAGGAAATCGATCTCTTCATCGGGGAAATCAATCGCCGCTTCGACGTAAATACGCAGGTGGGTAAGGGCTTCTACCAGATGATTAACCCGTGCGGAGAACGCGCCTTGCAGCGAATTAAGCGCCGAACGGGCTGCCTGTTCCGAGCTGGCATCGATCAGATCGGCAATCGCTTCTGCCTGGGCTAAATCAAGTTTATCGTTAAGAAACGCGCGTTCTGAAAACTCGCCAGGGCGGGCAATTCGCAGGCCGGGAATGGTCAGAATACGTTTTAACAGCAGGTCGAGGATCACCGGACCGCCATGACCCTGCAGTTCCAGCACATCTTCGCCGGTGAACGAGTTCGGGCCAGGGAACCATAGCGCAATCCCCTGATCGAGCACGCTGCCGTCGGCGTCTTTAAACGGAAGATAATCGGCGTAGCGCGGCTTAGGCAGTTTACCCAGCACGGTTTCGGCAACTTCACGGGCTTTGAGGCCGGAGATGCGCAGGATGCCAACGCCGCCACGTCCCGGAGGCGTGGCCTGGGCTACGATAGTGTCATTATCGCTCATGATGTTCCTGTTGCTTTGTGTGGCGGATGCGCGGTGCTTATCCGCCCTACGAAAAGAAAAAAGGCGGTCAACTGACCGCCCTTATTTTAGCGAAAACTCACCGAATCAGGATTTTTTCTTCTCGCGGCTATGCAGGCCACGTTTTTCCAGACCACGGTAAATCAGCTGCTGCTGAATAATGGTAACCAGGTTGCTGACGATATAGTACAGCACCAGACCTGACGGGAACCACAGGAAGAACACGGTGAAGATGACCGGCATAAAGGTCATGATCTTCTGCTGCATCGGGTCGGTCACAGTGGTCGGCGACATCTTCTGAATGAAGAACATCGTTACGCCCATCAGGATCGGCAGGATGTAGTACGGGTCCTGTGCAGACAGGTCATGGATCCACAGTGCAAACGGCGCCTGACGCAGTTCAACGGAACCCATCAGCATGTAGTACAACGCCAGGAAGATTGGCATCTGGATAATCAGCGGGAAGCAGCCGCCCAGCGGGTTAACCTTCTCAGCTTTGTACAGCGCCATCATTTCCTGGCTGATACGCTGTTTGTCATCGCCCAGACGCTCACGCATAGCCTGAATCTTCGGCTGCAGCATACGCATCTTCGCCATGGAGGTGTACTGCGCTTTGGTCAGCGGGTACATGATGCCACGAACGATAAAGGTGATGATGATAATGGAGAAGCCCCAGTTACCCACAAAGCTATGGATCCATTTCAGCAGTTTGAACAGCGGCTGAGAAATGAACCACAACCAACCGTAATCAACGGTCAGATCCAGGTGCGGAGCAACAGCTGCCATTTTGTCCTGGATTTCTGGGCCAACCCACAGGGTGCTGTTCATCGCGCCAGTCTGACCAGGCTGAACCAGTACCGGCTGAGATTTATAGCCGATAGCGGCGATGCCGTTACCCAGATTAGCAGTGTAGAAGTTGTTGGTGCCGTCGTTATGCGGGATCCACGCAGTCGCGAAATACTGTTGCAGCATCGCCACCCAACCACCTTTCGAAGAGATGTTCAGGTTTTCGTTATCGGCAATGGTATCGAACTTGTATTTCTCGTACTTCTCGTCAGGCGTGGAGTACGCTGCGCCACGGAAGGTATGCAGTGCGAAGTTGCTGCTTCCAGTGTCGAGATGCGGTGGCAGATTGATGGATTGCTTCAACTGACCAAAGGTGGAGATCTCCAGCGGTTTTTCGCCAGCGTTCTGCACGTTGTAGTTGACGTTGACAGCGTAATCACCACGTTTCAGGACAAACGTTTTGGTAAACGTGTTGCCTGCCGCGTCGGTATACGTCATCGGCACCTGCAGTTCGTTTTGGCCTTCAGCCAGCACATAAGCGTCTTTTTCAACGTTATACAGCGGACGCGGGCCGTTAGCCGGGTTATCCGGGCCATCACGACCGGTCAGACCGCTCTGTGCCTGATAAATAAACTGCGGTGAAGTTTCCAGCAGCTGGAACGGCTGGGTAGAGTTCAGCTCTTTCGGGTAAGCCGGGAGCAGAGCCTGTTCAACATCACCACCACGGGTGTTGATGGTCAGATCAAGCACGTCGGTCTTAACCGAAATCAGTTTCCCCTGGCCACTGGCCGGTACGCCCTGGTCGGCGGCGCTACCCGCTGCGGTGGTCGTTGTCTGCGTGGTCTGTTGGGCCTGAGGTTGCGGGTTTTTATCCTGCTCCCAAGCTTGCCAGATCATGAAAGACACGAACAGCAAAGCGATGACTAAAAGATTGCGTTGCGAATCCATCGTTAGTGTTCTCTGGTATCAAATGGTCCGGGCGGGACGGGATCGTCACCACCAGGGTGTAAAGGGTGGCATTTTAATACGCGTTTCACCGTCAACCAACTGCCTTTTATCACTCCAAACCTGCGCAATGCCTCAATTCCGTAGCTTGAACAGGTTGGAGTGAAACGACAATGCGGCCCGAGTAGCGGACTAATCAGGCGTTGATAGACCCGAATGAGGGCTATCAGGACCCGCGAGCCAGGCGACAGTGGCGGCGCCATAATTTTTCCAACGCTTCCGAGAGAGCACGGTTATCGAGGTCGGCAACCCCTTTTTTCGCCACCACCACGAAATCCATAGCCGGGAGTTCATGTTGGCGCAGACGGAAGCTTTCACGCGTCAGACGTTTAATCCGATTGCGTTCATGCGCGCGTCGAACGTTTTTCTTGGCGACAGTAAGACCGATACGGGGATGCCCCAGCGAATTCAGGCGGCCGAGAATGGTAATTTGCGGCGTGCCAGCCCGTTGTGGCTGCTGGAAGACGAATGTGAATTGACTGGGAGTTAACAAACGTAACTCCCTGGGAAATGCGAGCTTAACCACGCAGGGGTTAGCTATATTACTTAGAAACGGTCAGACGAGCGCGGCCTTTAGCACGACGACGTGCCAGAACCTGACGACCATTTTTAGTAGCCATACGAGCACGGAAGCCGTGAGAACGGTTGCGCTTCAGTACAGACGGTTGAAAAGTGCGTTTCATGGCGATTTCTACCTAAACTTGAATAAATTCAATGGCTTTATTGGATATCCGCCGAAAAATGAAACGATGGACACCGAAGCCATGGGTGATTAAAGAGGCCGGATTGTAATAATTGTACACTCCGGAGTCAATTCTCTTTCCTTATTTACCGCGCTTTTCCGCACCTTTTCGCTGGGAAAATGTACGGCCTCACACCAGTGAAAACCAGCATGGCGCGCCGGGGCGAGGATTATACGGGCTACCGGGTAAAGCGCAAGGATCGTCCAGGATCTTTCTTAGATCGATTAAGCCTAATTTTGTCTAAGGTCATTAAATTTTCCAATATGCGGCGTAAATCGTGCCCGCCTTGCGGCAGGATCGTTTACACTTAGCGAGTTCTGGAAAGCCCTGTGGATAAATCGGGAAAATCTGTGAGAAACAGAAGATCTCTTGCGCAGTTTAGGCTATGATCCGCGGTCCCGATCGTTTTGCAGGATCTTGATCGGGCATATAACCGCAGACAGCGGTTCGTGCGTCACCCTCATGCAGGGTCTTTTCGACGTGCGTCAACAATCATGAATGTTTCAGCCTTAGTCATAATCGACTTTTGTTCGAGTGGAGTCCGCCGTGTCACTTTCGCTTTGGCAGCAGTGTCTTGCCCGATTGCAGGATGAGTTACCAGCCACAGAATTCAGTATGTGGATACGCCCATTGCAGGCGGAACTGAGCGATAACACGCTGGCCTTGTACGCGCCAAACCGTTTTGTCCTCGATTGGGTAAGGGACAAGTACCTTAATAATATCAATGGACTGCTAACCAGTTTCTGCGGAGCGGATGCCCCACAGCTGCGTTTTGAAGTGGGCACAAAGCCCGTGACACAAACGCTGAAAGTCCCTGCCAGCAATACAGTTGCACCCGCTCAGGCAGCGCAGGTGCAGCCGCAACGTGCTGCGCCTTCTACGCGCTCAGGCTGGGATAATGTTCCGGCTCCGGCAGAACCGACCTATCGTTCCAACGTCAACGTTAAACATACGTTTGATAACTTCGTCGAAGGTAAATCTAACCAGCTGGCGCGCGCGGCGGCTCGCCAGGTGGCAGACAACCCGGGCGGCGCCTATAACCCGCTGTTCCTTTATGGCGGCACGGGGCTGGGTAAAACCCACCTGCTTCATGCGGTGGGTAATGGCATTATGGCGCGCAAGCCGAATGCCAAAGTGGTTTATATGCACTCCGAACGCTTTGTTCAGGACATGGTAAAAGCCCTGCAAAACAATGCGATCGAAGAGTTTAAACGCTACTACCGTTCCGTTGATGCGCTGCTGATCGACGATATTCAGTTTTTCGCCAATAAAGAACGATCCCAGGAAGAGTTTTTCCATACCTTTAACGCCCTGCTGGAAGGTAATCAGCAGATCATCCTCACGTCGGATCGCTATCCGAAAGAGATCAACGGTGTTGAGGATCGTTTGAAATCTCGCTTCGGCTGGGGGCTGACTGTGGCGATCGAACCGCCAGAGCTGGAAACCCGCGTGGCGATCCTGATGAAAAAGGCCGACGAAAACGACATTCGTTTGCCGGGCGAAGTCGCGTTCTTTATTGCCAAGCGTCTACGATCTAACGTACGTGAGCTGGAAGGGGCGCTGAACCGCGTCATTGCTAACGCCAACTTTACCGGACGGGCGATCACGATTGACTTCGTACGTGAGGCGCTGCGCGACTTACTGGCTTTGCAGGAAAAACTGGTCACCATCGACAATATTCAGAAGACGGTGGCAGAGTACTACAAGATCAAAGTCGCGGATCTCCTTTCCAAACGTCGATCCCGCTCGGTAGCGCGTCCACGTCAGATGGCGATGGCGCTGGCGAAAGAGCTGACTAACCACAGTCTGCCGGAGATTGGCGATGCGTTTGGTGGTCGTGACCACACGACGGTGCTTCATGCCTGCCGTAAGATCGAGCAATTGCGTGAAGAGAGTCACGATATCAAAGAAGATTTCTCTAATTTAATCAGAACATTGTCATCGTAAACCTATGAAATTTACCGTAGAACGTGAGCATTTATTAAAACCGCTACAACAGGTGAGCGGTCCGTTAGGTGGTCGTCCTACGCTACCGATTCTCGGTAATCTGCTGTTACAGGTTGCTGACGGTACGTTGTCGCTGACCGGTACTGATCTCGAGATGGAAATGGTGGCACGCGTTGCGCTGGTTCAGCCGCACGAACCAGGGGCGACGACCGTTCCGGCGCGCAAATTCTTTGATATCTGCCGTGGTCTGCCTGAAGGCGCGGAAATTGCCGTGCAGCTGGAAGGTGAGCGAATGTTGGTGCGCTCCGGGCGTAGCCGTTTTTCGCTTTCCACTCTGCCTGCGGCGGATTTCCCGAACCTCGATGACTGGCAGAGCGAAGTCGAATTTACCCTGCCACAGGCGACGATGAAGCGTCTGATTGAAGCGACCCAGTTTTCTATGGCGCATCAGGACGTTCGCTATTACTTAAACGGTATGCTGTTTGAAACCGAAGGTGAAGAACTGCGCACCGTGGCGACCGACGGCCACCGTCTGGCGGTCTGTTCAATGCCAATTGGTCAGTCTTTGCCGAGCCATTCGGTGATCGTGCCGCGTAAAGGCGTGATTGAACTGATGCGTATGCTCGACGGCGGCGACAATCCGCTGCGCGTGCAGATTGGTAGCAACAATATTCGCGCCCACGTTGGTGACTTTATCTTCACCTCGAAACTGGTGGATGGTCGCTTCCCGGATTACCGCCGCGTTCTGCCGAAGAACCCGGACAAACATCTGGAAGCAGGCTGCGATCTGCTCAAGCAGGCGTTTGCTCGCGCGGCAATTCTCTCTAACGAGAAATTCCGCGGTGTGCGCCTGTATGTCAGCGAAAACCAGCTGAAAATCACCGCCAACAACCCGGAACAGGAAGAAGCGGAAGAGATCCTCGACGTTACCTATAGCGGTGCGGAGATGGAAATCGGCTTCAACGTCAGCTATGTGCTGGATGTTCTGAACGCGCTGAAATGCGAAAACGTCCGCATGATGCTGACCGATTCGGTTTCCAGCGTGCAGATTGAAGATGCCGCATCACAGTCGGCTGCCTATGTTGTCATGCCAATGAGACTGTAATGTCCCTCACCCGCTTGTTGATCCGCGATTTCCGCAATATCGAAACCGCGGATCTCGCTTTATCTCCTGGCTTTAACTTTCTGGTAGGTGCCAACGGCAGTGGCAAAACCAGCGTGCTGGAAGCCATCTATACGCTCGGCCACGGTCGGGCGTTTCGTAGTTTGCAGATTGGTCGCGTTATTCGCCATGAGCAGGAGGCGTTTGTGCTCCACGGGCGTTTGCAGGGCGAAGAGCGCGAGACGGCGATTGGCTTAACCAAAGACAAACAGGGCGACAGCAAAGTCCGTATCGACGGTACAGACGGGCATAAAGTCGCGGAGCTGGCGCACCTGATGCCGATGCAGTTGATCACGCCAGAAGGGTTTACTTTACTCAACGGTGGCCCCAAATACAGAAGAGCATTCCTCGACTGGGGATGCTTTCACAACGAACCTGGATTTTTCACCGCCTGGAGCAATCTCAAGCGGTTGCTCAAGCAGCGTAATGCGGCGCTGCGCCAGGTGACACGTTACGAACAGCTACGCCCGTGGGATAAAGAATTGATCCCGCTGGCGGAGCAAATCAGCACCTGGCGCGCGGAGTATAGCGCCGGTATCGCGGCCGATATGGCTGATACCTGTAAGCAATTTCTCCCTGAGTTTTCTCTGACTTTCTCTTTTCAGCGCGGCTGGGAGAAAGAGACAGAGTACGCTGAGGTGCTGGAACGTAATTTTGACCGCGATCGCCAGCTAACCTACACCGCGCACGGCCCGCATAAAGCGGACTTACGCATTCGCGCCGACGGTGCACCGGTGGAAGATACCTTATCGCGTGGGCAGCTTAAGCTGCTGATGTGCGCCTTACGTCTGGCGCAAGGAGAGTTCCTCACCCGTGAAAGCGGGCGGCGGTGTCTCTACCTGATAGATGATTTTGCCTCTGAGCTTGATGATGAGCGTCGCGGGCTGCTTGCCAGCCGCTTAAAAGCGACGCAATCACAGGTCTTTGTCAGCGCGATCAGTGCTGAACACGTTATAGACATGTCGGACGAAAATTCGAAGATGTTTACCGTGGAAAAGGGTAAAATAACGGATTAACCCAAGTATAAATGAGCGAGAAACGTTGATGTCGAATTCTTATGACTCCTCCAGTATCAAAGTCCTGAAAGGGCTGGATGCGGTGCGTAAGCGCCCGGGTATGTATATCGGCGACACGGATGACGGCACCGGTCTGCACCACATGGTATTCGAGGTGGTAGATAACGCTATCGACGAAGCGCTCGCGGGTCACTGTAAAGAAATTATCGTCACCATTCACGCCGATAACTCTGTCTCTGTACAGGACGACGGGCGCGGTATTCCGACCGGTATTCACCCGGAAGAGGGCGTATCGGCGGCGGAAGTGATCATGACCGTCCTGCACGCAGGCGGTAAATTTGACGATAACTCCTATAAAGTGTCCGGCGGTCTGCACGGCGTTGGTGTTTCGGTAGTAAACGCCCTGTCGCAAAAACTGGAGCTGGTTATCCAGCGCGAGGGTAAAATTCACCGTCAGATCTACGAACACGGTGTACCGCAGGCTCCGCTGGCGGTTACTGGCGACACCGATAAAACCGGTACGATGGTGCGTTTCTGGCCCAGCCTCGAAACCTTCACCAATGTGACCGAGTTCGAATATGAAATTCTGGCGAAACGTCTGCGTGAGTTGTCGTTCCTCAACTCCGGCGTTTCCATTCGTCTGAAAGACAAGCGTGATGGTAAAGAAGACCACTTCCACTATGAAGGCGGTATCAAGGCGTTCGTTGAGTATCTGAACAAGAACAAAACGCCGATCCACCCAAATATCTTCTATTTCTCAACCGAAAAAGACGGTATCGGCGTTGAAGTGGCGCTGCAGTGGAACGATGGCTTCCAGGAAAACATCTACTGCTTTACCAACAACATTCCGCAGCGTGACGGCGGTACTCACCTGGCAGGCTTCCGTGCGGCGATGACCCGTACTCTGAACGCCTACATGGACAAAGAAGGCTACAGCAAAAAAGCCAAAGTCAGCGCCACCGGTGACGATGCGCGTGAAGGCCTGATTGCGGTCGTTTCCGTGAAAGTGCCGGACCCGAAATTCTCCTCCCAGACCAAAGACAAACTGGTTTCTTCTGAGGTGAAATCGGCGGTTGAACAGCAGATGAACGAACTGCTGGCGGAATACCTGCTGGAAAATCCGACCGACGCGAAAATCGTGGTTGGCAAAATTATCGATGCTGCCCGCGCCCGTGAAGCTGCGCGTCGCGCTCGTGAAATGACCCGTCGTAAAGGTGCGCTGGATTTAGCTGGCCTGCCGGGCAAACTGGCGGACTGTCAGGAACGCGATCCGGCGCTTTCTGAACTGTACCTTGTGGAAGGGGACTCTGCGGGCGGCTCTGCAAAACAGGGGCGTAACCGCAAGAACCAGGCGATTCTGCCGTTGAAAGGTAAAATCCTCAACGTCGAGAAAGCCCGCTTCGATAAGATGCTAGCTTCCCAGGAAGTGGCGACGCTGATCACCGCGCTTGGCTGCGGGATTGGTCGTGACGAGTACAACCCAGACAAACTGCGTTATCACAGCATCATCATCATGACCGATGCGGACGTCGACGGCTCGCACATTCGTACGCTGCTGTTGACCTTCTTCTATCGTCAGATGCCAGAAATCATCGAACGTGGTCACGTTTACATTGCCCAACCGCCGCTGTACAAAGTGAAGAAAGGTAAGCAGGAACAGTACATTAAAGACGATGAAGCGATGGATCAGTACCAAATCTCCATCGCACTGGATGGTGCTTCCTTACATACCAACGCCAGCGCACCAGCTTTAGCGGGCGAAGCGTTAGAAAAACTGGTGTCTGAGTACAATGCGGCGCAGAAAATGATCGTGCGTATGGAGCGTCGTTATCCGAAAGCAATGCTGAAAGAGCTTATTTATCAGCCGACGCTGACGGAAGCCGACCTCTCTGATGAGCAGATCGTTACCCGTTGGGTGAACGCGCTGGTCAGCGAACTGAACGACAAAGAGCAGCACGGCAGCCAGTGGAAGTTTGATGTCCACACCAATGCCGAGAAAAACCTGTTCGAGCCGATTGTTCGCGTGCGTACCCACGGCGTGGATACTGACTACCCGCTGGATCACGAGTTCATCACCGGTGGCGAATATCGTCGTATCTGCACTCTGGGCGAGAAACTGCGTGGCTTGCTGGAAGAAGATGCGTTTATAGAACGTGGTGAGCGTCGTCAGCCGGTAGCCAGCTTCGAGCAGGCGCTGGACTGGCTGGTGAAAGAGTCCCGTCGCGGCCTCTCCATCCAGCGTTATAAAGGTCTGGGCGAGATGAACCCGGAACAGCTGTGGGAAACCACTATGGACCCGGAAAGCCGTCGTATGCTGCGCGTTACCGTTAAGGATGCGATTGCCGCCGACCAGCTGTTCACCACGCTGATGGGCGACGCCGTTGAACCGCGTCGTGCATTTATCGAAGAGAACGCACTGAAAGCGGCGAATATCGATATTTAATGGCGTTAACAATGCGAGCGTGCCTGATGCGCTACGCTTATCAGGCCTACAAGACTCATGCAATATATTGAATTTTCATGATTTTGTAGGCCGGAGAAGGCGTTAACGCCGCATCCGGCAAGAAGCTATAAGAAAAGGGCGGAGATCATCTCCGCCCTTTTTATTCCTGTAATCCGCAATTATCATCCCGCAGAACTATACTTTTTGAGTCAACACGTAACGCTTTACAGGTGATTATCATGGGGCTTTTTGATGAAGTTGTAGGTGCCTTTTTGAAAGGCGATGCGGGGAAATATCAGGCGATTTTAAGTTGGGTCGAGGAGCAGGGCGGCGTTCAGGTACTGCTGGAAAAACTGCAAAGTGGCGGCTTAGGTGCCATTCTCACAACCTGGTTGAGTAATCAACAAAGCAATCAACCGGTGAGCGGCGAACAACTGGAATCGGCACTTGGCACAAATGCGGTGTCCGATCTTGGACAAAAACTCGGTGTTGATACCAGTGCTGCTTCCAACATGCTGGCGGAACAATTACCGAAGATTATTGATGCTCTATCGCCGCAGGGCGAAGTTTCGCCGCAAGCCAATAACGATCTGCTTTCCGCAGGCATGGAGTTGCTAAAAGGAAAACTTTTCAGCTAAGCAAAAGGGGGACACGCAACGCGCGTTGCATCCCCCTTTTCCCTCGGGTGTTGTACTGATTTTTGAGCGCAATCGCGTTAGCATGGGTCAGGAATCAATCTACCTGGGGAACTCATGGCTATCAAACTCATTGCTATCGATATGGATGGCACCCTTCTGCTGCCCGATCACACCATTTCACCCGCCGTTAAAAATGCGATTGCTGCAGCTCGCGCCCGTGGCGTGAATGTTGTGCTAACGACGGGCCGCCCTTATGCAGGCGTTCACAACTACCTGAAAGAACTGCACATGGAACAGCCAGGCGACTACTGCATTACTTACAACGGCGCGTTGGTGCAGAAGGCCGCCGATGGCAGCACTGTGGCGCAAACAGCCCTGAGCTATGACGACTACCGTTTCCTGGAAAAACTCTCTCGCGAAGTCGGTTCCCATTTCCACGCCCTGGACCGCACCACGCTGTACACCGCTAACCGTGATATCAGCTATTACACGGTGCATGAATCCTTCGTTGCCACCATTCCGCTAGTATTCTGCGAAGCGGAAAGAATGGACCCCAATATACAGCTCCTGAAAGTGATGATGATTGATGAACCCGCCATCCTCGACCAGGCCATTGCGCGTATTCCGCAGGAAGTGAAAGAGAAATATACCGTGCTGAAAAGTGCGCCGTACTTCCTCGAAATCCTCGATAAACGCGTTAACAAAGGTACGGGTGTGAAATCATTGGCCGACGTGTTAGGTATTAAACCGGAAGAAATCATGGCGATTGGCGATCAGGAAAACGACATCGCAATGATTGAATATGCAGGCGTCGGTGTGGCGATGGATAACGCTATTCCTTCGGTGAAAGAAGTGGCGAACTTTGTCACCAAATCCAACCTTGAAGATGGCGTGGCGTTTGCCATTGAGAAGTATGTGCTGAATTAATCAGTGGGCGGGCAAACAGCACGAACGCGTTTGCCCGCAGCGATTAACAATTTCTGGTCGTGCATAAAATCAGGAACTGGAGTGGTGACGTTACTATATCCAGCGTAAGAGTGACTGGCAGCAGAGCATTAGCGAGGCCGCGCGGAACTCCATCTGTTGTTTTGTACGCATAAAATCCCACCGTAAAGGGTTGGTGGAAAACCATCATATTTGAGTAATCTGCTTTTTTATTTTTCTGGTGGATAGAGCCTTTCAGGCTGTCCAGCATCCATGTACAACGCCGGGTATCACAAATAAAACCATATTGTGTCGCCAGTGCTTTATCTTCCTCACCGTTCCAGTCGTAATAGAGCGTAATAGCACCAGAAAAATTCTTATGACCGCTGCTTAAAATAAATTTCGCATTATCGGAAACGGTGATTCTTGCGCCATGAATTGCCGGATCGTTCAGCATTTTAACCACCTCATCGCCGCCGTTGGTCAACAGGTAGTCCAGCGATTCTCCTACAAAAACATAGCCTTTCGTACCATTACTATCCTCTGCCAGCGATAAACCCTTAATTGAGTCTGACCGCCATTGTTCGGCATGTGGAGGGCTTGCGGTATTGAAAAGCAGTCCTGCTGTTAGACATCCGGTCAACGCGAATGCCAAAGAACACAAACCGGCAGCCTTAAAAAATCCCTTAAAATTCAATTTCATAATTAATCCTTTAAACGAGTGGCTAAGCCGTTGAAAGCATACTCTTATTTCCCCCCTGTTTAGCGCCCGACATCCCTTTTCAGATTTCTGCCTGAGGCAGGACATTTTCTTACCCGTTGTTCTTTTTGTGATCTAAATTGTAGTACAACAACATTAACCTGTACTACATTACACACACGGCAAACGCGAATGTCATCACGCTGGTACTACAAAGTTGCCGCGTTATGCATCGATCGGGGTAAAGTAGAGAAGAACATACAGAGCACAAGGACTCTCCATGACTCTCAATAAAACCGATCGCATCGTCATTACACTGGGTAAACAGATCGTTCACGGCAAATACGTGCCTGGCTCACCGCTTCCGGCCGAGGCGGAACTCTGTGAGGAGTTTGCAACCTCGCGCAACATCATCCGTGAAGTGTTCCGTTCGCTGATGGCGAAGCGGCTGATTGAAATGAAACGTTATCGCGGGGCGTTTGTGACAGCGCGTAACCAGTGGAATTACCTCGACACTGACGTACTGCAATGGGTGCTGGAAAACGACTACGACCCACGGCTTATCAGTGCAATGAGCGAAGTGCGAAATCTGGTGGAACCGGCGATTGCCCGCTGGGCGGCGGAGCGCGCGACCTCCAGCGATCTGGCGCAGATTGAGTCCGCGCTGAACGAGATGATTGCCAACAATCAGGATCGCGAGGCGTTTAACGAAGCGGATATTCGCTATCACGAGGCGGTGTTGCAGTCGGTGCATAACCCGGTATTACAGCAACTTAGCATTGCGATCAGTTCGTTGCAGCGAGCGGTTTTTGAACGAACCTGGCGAGGGGATGAGGCCAACATGCCACAAACTCTCCTGGAACATAAAGTGTTATTCGATGCGATACGGCATCAGGACGGCGATGCGGCAGAGCAGGCAGCACTCAGCATGATTGCCAGTTCGACACGCAGGCTGAAAGAGATTACGTAATAGCGTGTTGCACTGCCTCTAACCAGGGCGCGTCCTTGCCGCGTTATTTATCACGGTGTATTGAGAGGCAGTGCAATGAAAATAACTAATATCACCACATATCGTTTACCTCCCCGCTGGATGTTCCTCAAAGTTGAAACAGACGAAGGGGTAGTAGGTTGGGGGGAACCGGTCATTGAAGGCCGTGCCCGCACGGTTGAAGCGGCGGTACATGAACTGAGTGATTATCTGATAGGTCAGGATCCATCCCGCCTCAACGATTTATGGCAAGTGATGTACCGCGGCGGATTTTATCGCGGTGGCCCCATTTTAATGAGTGCCATCGCCGGAATTGACCAGGCGCTGTGGGATATTAAAGGTAAGGTACTGAACGCCCCGGTTTCACAACTTTTAGGTGGCCCGGTTCGTGACAAAATTAAAGCCTATAGCTGGGTAGGCGGCGATCGTCCGGCAGATGTTATCTCCGGTATCCAGACTCTGCGTGAGATTGGCTTTGATACCTTCAAACTGAACGGCTGTGAAGAACTGGCGCAGGTTGATAATTCCCGTGCGATTGATGCCGCGGTGAACACCGTAGCGCAAATCCGTGAAGCATTTGGCAATGAAATTGAATTTGGTCTTGATTTTCATGGTCGCGTTAGCGCACCGATGGCGAAAGTGTTGATCAAAGAACTGGAGCCGTATCGCCCACTGTTTATTGAAGAACCTGTTCTGGCAGAACAAGCCGAGTATTATCCCAAACTGGCAGCGGCAACGCATATTCCGATTGCTGCAGGGGAACGTATGTTCTCGCGTTTCGATTTCAAACGCGTTCTGGAAGCGGGTGGTATTTCTATTCTGCAACCAGACCTGTCCCACGCCGGTGGTATTTCCGAGTGCTACAAAATTGCCAGTATGGCGGAAGCCTATGACGTAATGATTGCGCCACATTGTCCTCTGGGACCCATTGCACTGGCAGCCTGCCTGCATATCGATTTTGTCTCCTGGAATGCAGTATTTCAGGAGCAGAGTATGGGGATTCACTACAATAAAGGCGCGGAATTACTCGATTTTGTGAAAAACAAAGAGGATTTTAATATGGTTGGCGGTTATTTTAAGTTGCTAACCAAACCAGGGCTTGGTGTGGACATTGACGAAGAAAAAGTCATTAACTTTAGTAAAAATGCCCCAGACTGGCGTAATCCATTGTGGCGTCATAACGATGGTAGTGTTGCCGAATGGTAATATTCTAAACCATATTAATAATATAATTAATATGAATATATCACTAAGGAATGGTTTATGTCTTATCAGGAAAAAACATTTACTGGACTGGCATGTTATATCAAAGGTGAACAGGATCTGGTTGTTGAACAAAAAATAACATCAATTGAAAAAGGTCATGTTGCTATTAAAATTAACCGTGGCGGAATTTGCGGTTCAGATATTCATTATTTTTATCATGGTGGTGTTGGTGATATAAAATTACAGCACCCGATGTTATTAGGCCATGAGATTATTGGTACGGTAATTGATTCTGGTGAATCACAAACCTTGATGGTTGGACAAAAGGTAGCAATTAATCCGTCTCTATCTTGTGGTAACTGTAATTATTGCCTGGAAGGTAAAGGTAATCACTGTACAGATATGCTTTTCTTTGGAAGCGCAATGCGCACTCCCCATATTCATGGGGGCTTTGCTGACTATTTATCAGTGGCTCCTATGCGCTGTGTACCCTATGATTGTAACTGCTCTGACAAGGTTATGGTTTTTGCTGAACCTCTTGCGGTTGCTTTACATGCGATTAATCAAGCCGGAAGTCTTGTGGGGAAAAATATATTAGTAAGTGGGGCCGGCCCCATCGGATGTCTCATTATTGCAGCAGCTAAAGCGTGCGGCGCACTTTCTGTTACTGCATTTGATGTAAGTGAAAAGAGTTGCGGTCTGGCCAGTACTATGGGGGCAGATGAAGTAATTAACCCTGTTGATGAGGAATTGTTGTCGCCATATCTGAATAATAAAGGTTTCTTTGATATTTCCTTTGAGGCATCAGGTGTGGAGTCTGCACTACAGGGCGTTATTCATGTCACTAAACCAACAGGTATTATTGTACAGGTAGGTAATAGTCGGGGATTGCCAGGTGTTCCGGTAATGCAAATTGTTGCAAAGGAGTTAACGCTTAAGGGTACTTTTCGTTTTTGTAGTGAGTTTAATAACGCTGTACGTTGGCTTGAAACTGGGCGTATTGATCCCTCCCCGTTAATATCAGCTGAATTACCGGCATTACAGATTCATGAGGCAATCAGATTAGCTGCTGATAAAACACGCTCTGCAAAAGTCCAGATTATTTTTAATTAAGGATACGAAAATGGAAAAGGATATTTTTGACCTGACAGGAAAAAGAGCATTGATTACTGGTTCAGCGCAAGGAATCGGTTATCTACTGGCGAAGGGGCTTGGTAAGCGTGGCGCAGAAATTATTATTAATGATTGCAGTGCTGAAAAAGCTGAAAAAACGGCATTAGAGTTATGCTCTATGGGGATTTCTGCTCATTCCTTTCCCTTTGATGTGACGAATTTTTCGCAAATAGAAACTGAGATAGCGCGTATAGAGGATGAAATCGGTCCTGTTGATATTCTTATTAATAATGCTGGGATTCAGCGTCGCCACCCATTTATAGAGTTCCCTGAGTCAGATTGGGATAGCATAATTAATGTAAATCAAAAAGCTGTTTTTATGCTTTCTAAATACGTTGCCAGATATATGATACAACGTAAATCAGGGAAGATAATAAATATCTGTTCGATGCAAAGTGAATTAGGACGAGCAACCATTATCCCATATGCAGCATCGAAAGGTGCGGTAAAAATGCTTACCAGAGGGATGTGTGCTGAGCTGGCTAAATATAATATTCAGGTTAATGGTATTGCGCCGGGATATTTTGATACTGAAATGAATAAGGCGCTGGTGAATAATCATGAATTTACTCAGTGGTTATGTCAAAGAACACCTGCAGGGCGTTGGGGTAAACCAGATGAACTCATTGGCGCAGCAGTATTTCTGGCAACGGATGCGTCAAATTTTGTTAATGGTCATATGATTTTTGTTGATGGTGGAATGTTGGCTGTTGTTTGACGATGTACTGAGATTACTCAGATGTAATTAGAGGAAGTTAACGATATCTAAAGGAGAGTATCTAATGAATTTTATGCAAAGTATTAAAGCTATTGCTTGTTCTTGCCTGTTAGTTTCCAGTTTTTCCAGTACATCGTGGGCTGCAGAATTTGTAGCTAAAATGGGGCATTCAATGCCAAATGAGCATCCGCAATCCAGAACGGTGGAAAGGTTTGCAGAGTTGGTTAAAAAAGGAACGGATGGTCGAGTTAATATTCAGGTTTACTCCGGTGGTGTGCTTGGCGGCGATGAAAAAATGCTGCGTGCGACTCAGGCCGGAACACAGGAAATTTATTATGGTTCTTTAGCCCCAATCTCTGGTCGAGTTAAAGAACTTCAAATTTTTGATTTCCCTTTTGTTTTTAATAACATGGATGAAGTTGACTATGTTTTCCAGGGCGCTATGGGGCAAAGGCTGTTCAAACTTCTTGAACCGTTGGGATTAGTTGGCCTTGCATGGGTAGAAACCGGTTTCCGGCAATTATCAAATAATAAACGACCTATTAATAAAGTCGAAGATATGAAGGGGCTGAAAATTCGCGTTATGCAAAACCAGGTCGCCCTTGAGACGTTTAAAGCAATGGGGATTAATGCGTTGCCTATGGATTTCGCCGAAGTCTTCACTGCTCTTGAAACGGGGGTGATTGATGGTCAGGAAAACCCGCTAATCCATATGTACGCAAATAAAATGCAAGAAGTACAGAAATACGTCACCATTACTAATCACGTTTATACTTCAAGTATTATCATAGTTTCAAAGAAATTCTGGGATAAATTATCTCCTGTAGATCAACAGGTTATTGAAAAATCTGCGAAAGAAGTACAACAATTTCATCGTAATATTATGAGTGAAGCTGATAAAGATGTTGTCAAGAAATTAACTGACGCGGGCGTTCAGGTTGTAACACTACCACCGGAGGAAGTAGATAAGTTGCGTATAGCAGTAAAACCGGTAGTGGCAAAATATACTCCAATGGTTGGAGAAACCTTTGTTAAAGAGTTTTATGCTGAAGTTGAAAAAGCTCGAGCACAAAAAAATCATTAACGATCCGATATCCAGGTAATTTTCTGACGAAATTACCTGGGTGTATATATTTCATTGCTGAATAAGTTAATGATATTCATGGAGGATTTATGTTATCAGTGCTAAAAAAACTCAATGATTTTTTTTATGCCTTTATGGATTTTATTCTTGTTGCTTGTATGGTTGTGATGTTTCTTCTTATTTTTATAAATGTCATGATGCGTTTCATTTTTAATGATTCTATTGATATTGCTGAGGAGTTGCCCCGTTTTCTTTTTGTCTGGATGACATTTATTGGTGCCGTAATTGCATTGAGAGAAAAAACACATATCAATGTAAACATCATTACTGCAAGGTTATCTCTCTTGGGAAAAATGACGTGTTGGGTCATTTGTCAGATAATAATAATAATCTGTGCTGGATATATGTTCTACAGTACGTTACTGCAGCATGAGATATTGTTTTTTAATTTATCTCCAGTAATGATGATTAGTATGATTTTTGT
The DNA here is from genome assembly GCF_005781225.1 of Escherichia sp. E4736. Classification (NCBI taxonomy): domain Bacteria; kingdom Pseudomonadati; phylum Pseudomonadota; class Gammaproteobacteria; order Enterobacterales; family Enterobacteriaceae; genus Escherichia; species Escherichia sp. E4736. The sequence goes on from NZ_VATT01000010.1 coordinate 63,578, forward strand.
CTATGGCGTTAGCTATATTTCAGGTCTTGCCATGCTGTTTAATGCTGCTGGTAATCTGATGCAATTTTTTTCTGGAAAATTAACAGAAAAAGATATAGATGTAAGTCTATAACGTGTTTTTAATAATTATGAGCAACTTGCGCCAACGACACTTAATGTTATATGTATGTTGGCAAATTTCATTCACCCTAATAATTTGCTTCGGTAAATTAATCTGCGCACTTGTATCTGTCGCTTTATCGGAATGTAAATTCACTGGGATGAAAATTATATCATGTGAGAGAATAATATGACTATTTTGATATTTGTCGGTTCTCTGCTGAGTTTGATAGCACTCGGATTACCTATTGCATTTGCGTTAATGGCCTGTGGTATTATTCTAATGTACTGGCTCGGCTTTACCGACCCACAAATTGTTATGCAAAATATGTGGGATGGTGCCAATAGTTTCCCGTTACTGGCTGTACCATTTTTTATGTTAGCTGGCGAGTTTATGAATCATGGAGGAATAACTCGGAGAATTATTGAAATAGCCAGTGCTTGTGTTGGTCATATTCGTGGTGGATTAGGATATGTTGTTATTTTTACCGGCTTAATCATGGGCGCATTATCAGGGTCAGCAGTTGCAGATACGGCAGCATTGACAGCAATGCTATTACCCCTGATGAAATCATCTGGTTATAACACAAATCGCTCAGGTGGATTAATTGGTTGTAGTGGTATTATTGCGACTATTGTTCCACCATCAATACCTATGATTTTGTATGGTGTAAGTGGGCAGGTTTCTCTTACAAAACTTTTTATGGCAGGAATTGTCCCCGGTATCTTAATGGCGGTTGCATTAGTGTTAACCTGGAAATTTTTTGGGGTTAAAAATGAAAATGTAGAGCCTGCCGCCAGAGTTCCGATGAAAAAAAGGTGGCGTATTATTGCTAAAGGATTTTGGGCATTATTATTACCTGTTATTATCATCGGTGGATTACGCTTGGGAGTTTTTTCTCCAACTGAGGCAGCAATAATAGCGGCAGCGTACTCCTTATTTGTTGGAATGGTCATTTATCGTGAGATCACAATCAAAGATCTCTACGCCTTATTTTTAAATGCAGCAAAAACAACATCGATTGTTATGTTCCTTGTTTGTGCAGCATCTCTCTCAGCCTGGCTTATTACGGCGGCCAATATTCCTCTTCAATTGATAGAGATTCTTGAGCCGGTAATGGACAATCGAATACTACTCACATTCACCCTAATGTTGCTGATTCTGGCGATTGGTTCTGCTATGGATTTAACACCAACTGTTCTGGTGCTAACACCCATTTTAATGCCAGTATTGAAAATGGCACATATTGATCCCGTATATTTCGGGGTGTTATTTATCATGAACGTGTCAATTGGATTATTAACACCGCCAGTTGGTTCAATTCTCAATGTTGTTAGTGGTGTTGGTAAAATACCGATTGAGAAATTAATAAAAGGTGTTTTACCTTTTTTACTGGCAGAAGCTGCAGTGATGTTTTTACTGGTATTGTTCCCTGATATCGTCTTAATGCCACTAAAATGGATGATGTGATTTTATCCATTATTCAAATTAGACGGAATATGCGCCACACCACTGCGCATAATCCACTTTCTTAAAGCCGGTGCGGTCAGGCATCGGCTTTTGACTATCTTGCCGAAGAGTTTTAAACGCAGTTTGCGGGTGGCGCGCCAGTAGGCGGCGTTGCTCTTCTCCGGCTGTTTCAGTAACACCGAACGCAGAATGTCTGCGCTATCCAGCGCATAGCTTATCCCCTCCAGTGAGCTGGCGCTGATAAATCCCGCTGCTTCACCAATCAGAAAGGCGTTGTCCTTACCGCAGACAAAATCCTGCCAGCGTGAGGGAAACAGCACCGTGCATTTTTCGCTTTTCACCGCCTTACCAAACTGGAACTGAAAGGCGCTCATTTTCTCTTTCAGCGCCGTGAAACGTGTCTGACCGTCTTTCATCGGATAGGCGCCGCCAAAGATAAAATAACCATCTTTGCTAATACTCCATGAGTAACAGTCAGTTATCGCATTATCAAAGATGCAGGAGTAGAACGGCACCGGATGTTTCTCTGCGAACCACTGCTGGATAGCGACATATTTACGAATTTGATGGTCCGGGTAGAGATGTCGCCGTACCATCGAGTTGGCACCATCGGCACCGACCAGATAGCGGGCGGTAATATGCTGCTCCCAGCCGTCTGCGCGAAAAATGACATGCCATTTATCATCCTCACGCCAGATTTTTCGGCACAGGCTATCGTGGTAAACCTCAACGCTGGCGGGGATCAGCGATTTCATCCACAAGTCGAAAGCATGGCGATTAATATTGATATAGCTTCGCTGGTAGTTACGCGTGAGCGATGCGGCGACGTCGACGGTTTTGACGCTGAAAATCTGCGGATTAGCGATCACATCGACAGGAAGCGTCAGTCCATCGCGAATAAAAGATCGCTGCGCGTCCGGTGCCAGCAGACCGCCACAAGGTTTGCTGAAACCTTCTGTACCATGCTGGTGCTTTTTATCCAGCGCGATCACCTGCATTTTGCCTGCTAACTTTCGCGCCAACGCCGACCCTGCCGGGCCGAGGCCAATAATCGCCACGTCAAAATGTTCCATCTTTTCACTCACATTCATCACGATGGCAAAAGACTAATGTCTGAAAGTGAAGTCCTTGTGAAGTATGATGGCGGGAACCGTTTTGTATCAGGACCGAGCCATGAAACAGATAACCTTTGCTCCCCGTAATCACCTGCTCACCAATACCAATACCTGGACGCCCGACAGCCAGTGGCTGGTATTTGACGTGCGTCCTTCTGGCGCGTCGTTTACCGGTGAAACCATTGAGCGTGTGAATATCCATACCGGCGAGGTCGAGGTTATCTACTGCGCGTCACAGGGCGCGCACGTCGGCGTGGTGACCGTTCATCCGAAGTCAGAGAAGTATATCTTCATCCACGGCCCTGAAAATCCTGATGAAACATGGCATTACGATTTCCATCACCGTCGCGGCGTGGTTGTTGAAGACGGCAAGGTGAGCAATCTCGATGCAATGGATATTACTGCTCCGTACACCCCAGGGGCGTTACGCGGCGGCAGTCATGTACATGTCTTTAGCCCAAACGGTGAAATGGTGAGTTTTACCTATAACGACCACGTGCTGCATGAACGCGATCCAGCGCTGGATTTGCGAAACGTCGGGGTGGCAGCGCCGTTTGGTCCGGTCAATGTGCAAAAACAGCATCCGCGTGAATACAGCGGTAGCCACTGGTGCGTGCTGGTGAGTAAAACAACGCCCACGCCGCAGCCTGGCAGTGATGAAATCAATCGTGCTTATGAAGAAGGATGGGTAGGAAACCACGCTCTGGCGTTTATTGGCGATACGCTTTCGCAAAAGGGCGAGAAAGTGCCGGAGCTGTTTATTGTTGAATTGCCGCAAGATGAAATTGGCTGGAAAGCGGCAGGTGATGTGCCGTTAAGCGGAACGGAATCAACTCTGCCCGCGCCACCGCGTGGCGTCGTGCAGCGACGTTTAACCTTTACGCACCATCGTAATTACCCGGGGTTAGTCAACGTCCCGCGCCACTGGGTGCGGTGTAACCCACAAGGAACGCAAATCGCGTTTTTAATGCGTGATGATAACGGCATTGTGCAACTGTGGCTTATCTCGCCACAGGGCGGCGAACCGCGCCAGTTAACACATAACAAAACGGATATTCAGTCAGCATTCAACTGGCATCCATCGGGAGAATGGCTGGGCGTTGTGCTGGATAACCGTATTACCTGCGTACACGCGCAAAGCGGCGAAGTTGAGTATTTAACCGAAAATCACGCCAACTCACCTTCAGCGGACGCGGTGGTCTTCTCGCCGGATGGTCAATGGCTGGCGTGGATGGAAGCCGGCCAGTTGTGGATAACCAAAACTGGCCGCTAAATCAGTTCACGGGCATTCTGGCTGGTGGAATGACGGCATTGATGGCTTGCGCGTCGGCTTCGCTTTTTTCCACGCGCGAGCGCACTGAACTGTCTTTGCGGAACGCATCCCATGGCAGAAGTAGCGTATCCATGACTGCGGTAAATGGCATATCGAGAATTGCCAGCGATTTGGTTCCCCAGTTTGTTGTGTCATCACCAATCATGGTGGCACTGGCGCGGGTGCCGGGATACGTTCCCTCCTTCCCCCCGGTATGGGACATTACGCTGGAGCATCCTCCGAGTAACGTCATTCCGCTGCATATCATGAGCGCTAACAACACATTTCTTATCATAATAAATTCATCTGTTGATCGTGGGTGTTGGCATGATGTGTTATAGCGATCCCTTGCTGAAAATAACATCATCATCATGTCGCACTGTGGCGGCTATCGCACTTTAACGTTTCGTGCTGCCCCCCAGTCTATGCAATAGACCACAAACTGCAAAAAAAAGTCCGTCGAAAAGACTTGAAAAGTGCATATCCAGACCCATTTTTATACCGTAGCCAATGAGAACACGCCTGATGGGTGTTCTGGCTATCCGACCTGTCCATTGTGGAAGGTCTTACATTCTCGCTGATTTCAGGAGCTATTAATTATGCGTAACTTTGATTTATCCCCGCTTTACCGTTCTGCTATTGGATTTGATCGTTTGTTTAACCACTTAGAAAACAACCAGAGCCAGAGTAATGGCGGCTACCCTCCGTACAATGTTGAACTGGTAGACGAAAACCATTACCGCATTGCTATCGCGGTGGCTGGCTTTGCCGAAAGTGAACTGGAAATTACCGCCCAGGACAATCTGCTGGTAGTGAAAGGTGCTCACGCCGACGAACAAAAAGAGCGCACCTATCTGTACCAGGGCATCGCTGAACGCAACTTTGAACGTAAATTCCAGTTAGCTGAGAACATTCATGTTCGTGGCGCTAACCTGGTGAACGGTCTGCTGTATATCGATCTCGAACGCGTGATTCCTGAAGCGAAAAAACCGCGCCGTATCGAAATCAACTAATTCTCTAAGGCCGCAGTGCGCGGCCTGACATTTGATGCTCGCCGTCAGGGAGCATATGCGAATCTTCGGATTTGCAGGTACTTACTCGCTTCTTAGAAGGAGAAATGACTATGCGTAACTTCGATTTATCCCCACTGATGCGTCAATGGATCGGTTTTGACAAACTGGCCAACGCACTGCAAAACGCCGGTGAAAGCCAGAGCTTCCCGCCGTACAACATTGAGAAAAGCGACGATAACCACTACCGCATTACCCTTGCGCTGGCAGGTTTTCGTCAGGAAGATTTAGATATTCAACTGGAAGGAACGCGCCTGAGCGTAAAAGGCACGCCGGAGCAGCCAAAAGAAGAGAAGAAATGGCTGCATCAAGGGCTTATGAATCAGCCGTTTAGCCTGAGCTTTACGCTGGCTGAAAATATGGAAGTCTCTGGCGCAACCTTCGTTAATGGTTTACTGCATATTGATTTAATTCGTAATGAGCCTGAACCCATCGCAGCGCAGCGTATCGCTATCAGCGAACGTCCCGCGTTAAATAGCTAATTAGCTATTCTCTTTGCCCCGCCAGTTTGGTGGGGCTTTTTTTGCCTGCAATCTTCAACAATGTTTTAATTTTCGCCAATTTAAGATGTTCCGGCACTTTCTTTACCGTGATAATGTGCGCCATAAGGCAAATCTGCTTCACCGATTCAGCCATAATCCGTAGCAATTAAAATGTTATTTCAAGAGAAATGGACGATGAGTGATATAGCATTAACGGTCAGTATTCTGGCTTTGGTGGCGGTCGTCGGGTTGTTTATCGGCAACGTCAAGTTTCGCGGTGTTGGATTGGGCATTGGCGGCGTGCTGTTCGGTGGGATCATCGTCGGCCATTTTGTTTCACAGGCGGGGATGACATTAAGCAGCGACATGCTGCATGTTATCCAGGAATTTGGTCTGATCCTGTTCGTTTATACTATCGGTATTCAGGTGGGGCCGGGCTTCTTTGCCTCGTTGCGTGTCTCCGGATTACGCCTCAATTTGTTTGCTGTTTTGGTTGTCATCCTCGGTGGTCTGGTCACCGCCATCCTGCATAAACTTTTCGATATTCCACTTCCCGTGGTACTGGGGATTTTCTCCGGCGCGGTCACCAATACACCAGCGCTGGGTGCAGGTCAGCAGATCTTACGCGACCTGGGGACACCGATGGAGATGGTCGATCAGATGGGGATGAGCTATGCGATGGCGTATCCATTTGGGATTTGCGGCATTTTGTTCACTATGTGGATGCTGCGGGTTATTTTCCGCGTCAATGTTGAGACTGAGGCGTTGCAACACGAGTCTACGCGGACTAACGGTAGCGTGCTGATCAGGACCATTAACATCCGTGTTGATAACCCTAACTTACATAATTTAGCGATTAAAGATGTACCGATTCTCAATGGCGATAAAGTTATCTGCTCGCGATTGAAACGAGAGGAAACCCTCAAAGTACCTTCTCCGGAAACCATTATTCAGTTGGGCGATTTGCTTCATCTGGTGGGGCAGCCTGCGGATTTACATAATGCGCAATTGGTGATTGGTCAGGAAGTGGATACCTCGCTGTCGACGAAAGGCACCGATCTGCGCGTCGAACGCGTGGTGGTCACCAATGAGAATGTGCTTGGTAAACGTATTCGCGACCTGCACTTTAAGGAGCGCTATGACGTCGTTATTTCGCGCCTGAACCGTGCTGGCGTTGAATTAGTTGCAAGTAGCGATATTAGCCTGCAATTTGGCGATATTCTCAACCTGGTTGGACGCCCGTCCGCGATTGATGCCGTTGCTAATGTATTAGGTAATGCGCAGCAAAAATTGCAACAGGTACAAATGTTACCGGTGTTTATTGGTATTGGGCTTGGCGTATTGTTGGGTTCCATTCCGGTGTTTGTGCCTGGATTCCCGGCTGCGTTGAAGTTGGGGCTGGCGGGTGGTCCGCTGATTATGGCGCTGATCCTCGGGCGTATCGGCAGCATTGGTAAGCTTTACTGGTTTATGCCGCCAAGTGCCAACCTGGCGCTGCGCGAACTGGGTATCGTACTGTTTCTCTCGGTAGTTGGCCTGAAATCCGGCGGCGATTTTATCCATACACTGGTGGATGGCGAAGGGTTAAGCTGGATAGGCTATGGCGCATTGATTACTGCAATTCCGCTGATCACGGCTGGCATTCTGGCGCGGATGTTAGTCAAAATGAATTATCTCACGATGTGCGGGATGCTCGCGGGTTCAATGACCGATCCTCCGGCACTGGCGTTTGCCAATAATCTTCATCCTACCAGTGGCGCAGCAGCGCTCTCTTACGCCACGGTGTATCCGTTAGTTATGTTCCTGCGCATTATCACACCACAGTTACTGGCGGTGCTTTTCTGGAGTATCGGCTAACGCTTTTCCGGGTGGAGTCGCCATAAATGGTTCTCCACCTGGCATTCACAATGCATTTCTGAACATTACCGCGTTGCTTAAACCAGTGAACCGCCGGTCAGGAAGGAAAAGATAAGGAATATCAGCAAAATGCTGCACACGATGCCGATACCAAAAAGCAAGGTATGGAAAGCCAGCGTCCCGCCGCCAAATACCAGTGCGCCTCGAATGCCCCAGCGATTTTCCTTACGCATACCGCCAACAAATGCGCAGAGTAGCGCGGCAATGGCCAGTGCGATACCGCCTTGATCGAGGATTTTATCGACATCAACCGTCTCTTTTTTCTCTACCGTAGTAATTTTTTCACCTTTTATTCCGGCGAGAAGACCTCTTTTAATTTCAGCCGTTTTGTCCGCCACGATGCTTTCCAGCGTTGGTGGTGGCGCGGCAAAAGGGCCGAATGAAAAGTGGATAATACCCATCAATAAAGCGATGGCACCGAACAGCATGCCCAGTGAACTGCTTTTATTTTGCGCTATGATACCCATCAGACCTCCTTGTAGTGGATGGCAAAAGCATATCAGGAAACGGGTGGACGAAATTCTTAAAAATAACCGCTAAAGGCAGAGCGTTAGTGAAAGTGCAAAGGAGCAACAATGAAAATTTCCCGCCTTGGAGAAGCGCCTGATTACCGCTTTTCGTTGGCTAATGAACGTACATTTCTGGCATGGATCCGTACCGCATTGGGATTTCTGGCGGCGGGCGTCGGGTTGGATCAACTTGCGCCAGACTTCGCCACGCCCGTCATTCGTGAGCTGCTGGCGTTATTGTTATGCCTGTTTTCCGGCGGATTAGCGATGTATGGCTATCTGCGCTGGTTACGCAATGAAAAAGCGATGCGTCTGAAAGAGGACTTACCCTATACCAACAGCTTATTAATCATCAGCTTAATATTGATGATCGTAGCGGTAATAGTCATGGGGCTGGTGCTGTATGCCGGATAGTCGCAAAGCCAGACGCATTGCTGATCCCGGACTTCAGCCAGAACGGACATCGTTGGCGTGGTTTCGCACCATGCTGGGTTATGGCGCGCTGATGGCGCTGGCAATTAAACACAACTGGCATCAGGCCGGCGCGTTGTTCTGGATTTCTATTGGCATCCTCGCCATTGTGGCATTAATACTTTGGCGCTATACCCGTAATCGTAATTTAATGGATGTGACTAATAGTGATTTTTCTCAATTTAACGTCATCCGTGACAAATTTATGATCTCCCTCGCGGTGTTATCTCTTGCAATACTGTTTGCTGTAACGCATATACATCAACTAATCGTATTGATTGAGAGAGTCGCATGACAGGAAGTCAGGTTGTAAATGCTGAAGAGGACAGGCATAAACTGGTTGTAGAGTATAAAGATGCGCTACAACCTGCCGATTTTTATCAGAATTTCAAACAGCGGGGTCTTCGCTCCGTGCAACTTATTCCCCATATAGAATTTGATGACCGGGGCGAGTTGACAGCTTCTTCGGTGACAGCTGAACTGTGGGGGCAATTTTTAATCGCTCTGTTCGAGCGTTGGGTGCGTGCAGATATTGGTCGTATATCAGTCGAACTTTTTGACGCCACGCTGCAAAAATGGTGTGGGAGCGAAAACGTACAACTTCGGCGGGAGTGTCAGGTGTGCGACTGGCGTCGCTTGTGCCGGCATTCCCAGGAGGATTCTCCTGGCAACGTGCTTTGTGTTGGCTATCAAGCTTTTTATTCCCACTCTGCGCCGCACATGCGGGTGATGCGTGACCTGATAAAGCAGCATCGTTCTCCTATGGAGTTGATGACGATGCTGCGATGACGTGAGCTTAAACAGGCTGCCCCTGATGTGACATCCGCGTCGCCAGCGGTAGCCAGCACAGCACGATCAACAACCCCATTAAGGTCATCAACAACCCCAGGCTGCCCTGACCGGTTTGCGGCAGCATCGCGGAGAGCGACGCCAACACGCCGGAACCAATGTTTTGCAGGCCGCCGACCAGCGCACCAGCCGTGCCAGCAAGGAAGGGGAATGGCTCCATTGCGCCGCTGGTTGCCAGCGGAAACAGCATCCCGGCACCGAAAAAGAACAGCGCGGCGGGAACGAGCAACGTCCAGACATTCATCACGCTAAACCAGCCGGGGATCCACATCATCATTCCTGCCAACAGGCAACAGATAACCGACTGCCACATTAACGTAGAGAAACGTTTATTCGGTCGACCAGCAAACCATGCGCCGAAGAATGCCGCTGGAATTGGCAGAATAAACAAAATACTGACTGTCATACTGCTCAACCCTAACACTGCCCCCATCAACACACCGGAACAGGCTTCGAAAGCGGCAATCCCTGCCAGACCACCAATTAACATCAGCAAATAGCAGTTAAAGCTGCCATTGCCAAAGAGTGTTTTATAACTGGTGAGCAGGCGCGTACGCGGCGCATCGACAGGGCGTGTTTCCGGCATCCAGCGCGCCATGCTGAACGTCACACTGGCACAAAGCACCAGTAAAAACAGATAACAGGCCCGCCAGCTCCACAGGGTATTCAGCAGGCCGCCAATGAGTGGTGCGAGCAACGGACTTACGAGAATCCCCATATTTAACATGCTATTAGCGTGACGAAGCTGTGTCCGTTCATATAAATCACGCGGCAATGTACGCGCCATTACGCCGCCGACCCCGGTCCCCATCCCCTGAATCGCACTGGCGGCAATTAACACCGTCAGGCTGGAAGTGGTGACTGCCACCAGTGTCGCCAACATAAAAATGGACATTCCGACGAGGATCACCGGGCGGCGTCCCACTCTGTCGGAAATTGGGCCATAAAATAGTTGTGAGATACCGTAGGTCAGCAGATAAGCGCCCATTACGCTCTGCACCGCCCCTTCACGGACGTTGAGATCTTGTGCCATATCGGCAATAGCAGGAATATAAATAGTTTGTGCCATCTGACCGACGGCCACGAGTAATACCAACATCAATAATAAATTGACGTTTCTATGCCTTTTCATTATCACGGACGCTTTTAAAAATATATTTAGAATAAGTTACTACGCATTCGAATAAATGCAGGAGAGGAATCTATCACATTGATAAATGTTAGCCAGATATATATACGGAATGATGAATAACAAAACGGCAGAAAATATAAACAACAGCGGCAATAAATGTTGCCGGAAGGGACTTTAGCTTAAATAAATACTGTAGGTCGGAAAGATGTGTCAGCATCGCATACGACACCAATCTGCCAGCAGAATATGAAAGGGGAGCGGTTTCCCGCTCCCCTTTAGTGCGGCTTGAATCTGAATCACTTCGGGTATTTCAGAACAGCATCAAGCAGTTGCAGTGCAGCAACAATGAGTTTGAGGATAAGAATGGCAATATCCACCAGGCTCATACGCGTCTCCTGTGGTTCAGGAGCACTGCCAGCTGACGTACCTTTCCGCTGCCTGTTGCCAGCTGTTGCGCACGCAGCTTCTTCAGAAGAAACGTTGTGCTTGTTGACATAACACAGTGTGCTCACGCGGGGTTAAGGCGCTGACGGCACCACCCGTTTCAGCCAGGACTTAGTGCGCCGGGTAACGATGCGACCCCGCATAACACATTGCGTACAGTGATATTATAGAATTATACTGTACAAATAAACAGTAAAAATTAGACAAAATCCAAACTGTGATCGATACTCAATTATGCGCTAAATAAGTCAAAATTCGTGCCGAAATTGCGCGTTCTACGCGGAACACGTATACTTTCAGTGTTGACATAACACAGTGTGCTTTGCGGTTACCAGCCGCGGGCGGCTGACAAAACCTCGCTCCGGCGGGGTTTTTTTGTTACCAGCATTTCAGTACAAAATGTGATCAACCCCCCAATTATTCCTTGATGAAAAATTTTCCATTGTCTCCCCTGTAAAGCTGTGCTTGTATAAATATTGTTAAACACAAAACCAACAAGGTCCCCAATGACTACTTCCATGCTCAACGCAAAACTACTACCAACTGCGCCATCCGCCGCAGTGGTCGTCGTGCGTGTGGTGGTGGTCGTCGGCAATGCGCCGTAGGGACTGGAACAACACACGATTCCAAAACCCCGCCGGCGCAAACCGGGCGGGGTTTTTCGTTTAAACACCTCCCGGAAAGTCGGCCCAGAAGAAAAGGACTGGAGCATGGCAAGTTCGGGCACACCATCGACACGTAAGCGTTTTACCGGCGCAGAATTTATCGTTCATTTCCTGGAACAGCAGGGGATTAAGATTGTGACGGGGATTCCGGGCGGTTCGATTCTCCCTGTTTACGACGCCTTAAGCCAAAGCACGCAAATCCGCCATATTCTGGCCCGTCATGAACAGGGCGCGGGCTTTATCGCCCAGGGAATGGCGCGCACCGACGGCAAACCGGCGGTCTGTATGGCCTGTAGCGGGCCGGGTGCGACTAACCTGGTGACTGCCATTGCCGATGCGCGGCTGGACTCCATTCCGCTGATTTGCATCACCGGCCAGGTTCCCGCCTCGATGATCGGCACCGACGCCTTCCAGGAAGTGGACACCTACGGCATCTCTATCCCCATCACCAAACACAACTATCTGGTCAGACATATCGAAGAACTCCCGCAGGTCATGAGCGATGCCTTCCGCATTGCGCAATCAGGCCGCCCTGGCCCGGTGTGGATAGACATTCCTAAGGATGTACAAACGGCGGTTTTTGAAATTGAAGAACAGCTCGCGGCAGCAGAAAAAGCCGCCGCGCCCGCCTTTAGCGAAGAGAGTATCCGTGACGCTGCGGCAATGATTAACGCCGCCAAACGCCCGGTGCTTTATCTGGGGGGCGGTGTCATTAACGCGCCCGCGCGGGTGCGTGAACTGGCTGAGAAAGCGCAGCTGCCCACCACCATGACCTTAATGGCGCTGGGCATGTTGCCAAAAGCACATCCGCTGTCGCTGGGCATGCTGGGGATGCACGGCGTGCGCAGCACCAACTATATCTTGCAGGAGGCGGACCTGCTGATTGTTCTCGGTGCGCGTTTTGATGACCGGGCAATTGGCAAAACGGAAGAGTTCTGCCCGAACGCCAAAATTATTCATGTGGATATCGACCGCGCGGAGCTGGGTAAAGTTAAGCAACCGCACGTGGCGATTCAGGCGGATGTTGATGATGTGCTGGCGCAGCTGATCCCGCAGGTGGAAGCCCAGCCGCGTGCAGAGTGGCACCAGTTGGTGGCGGATTTGCAGCGCGAGTTCCCGTGTCCAATCCCGAAAGCGTGCGATCCATTAACACATTACGGGCTGATTAATGCCGTTGCCGCCTGTGTCGATGACAACGCGATTATCACCACCGACGTGGGTCAGCATCAGATGTGGACGGCGCAGGCTTATCCGCTCAATCGACCACGTCAGTGGCTGACTTCTGGTGGGCTGGGAACGATGGGCTTCGGTTTACCCGCAGCGATCGGTGCGGCGCTGGCTAACCCAGATCGCAAAGTGTTGTGTTTCTCCGGCGACGGTAGCCTGATGATGAATATTCAGGAGATGGCGACCGCCAGTGAAAACCAGCTGGATGTCAAAATCATCCTGATGAATAACGAAGCACTGGGGCTGGTGCATCAGCAACAGAGTCTGTTCTACAAGCAGGGTGTTTTTGCGGCCACCTATCCGGGAAAAATCAATTTTATGCAAATCGCTGCCGGGTTCGGCCTCGAAACCTGTGATTTGAATAATGAAACCGATCCGCAGGCGGCATTACAGGAAATTATCAATCGCCCTGGTCCGGCGCTGATCCACGTACGCATTGATGCTGAAGAAAAAGTGTACCCAATGGTGCCGCCAGGCGCGGCAAATACTGAAATGGTGGGGGAATAAGCCATGCAAAACACAACTCATGACAACGTGATTCTGGAACTCACCGTTCGCAACCATCCCGGAGTAATGACCCACGTTTGTGGGCTTTTTGCCCGTCGTGCTTTTAACGTCGAAGGCATTCTTTGTCTGCCGATTCAGAACAGCGACAAAAGCCACATCTGGCTACTGGTCAATGACGATCAGCGACTGGAACAAATGATAAGCCAGATAGACAAACTGGAGGATGTGGTGAAAGTGCAGCGTAATCAGTCCGACCCGACAATGTTTAACAAGATAGCCGTATTTTTTCAGTAACCGCTCAAGGCTTGAACAGTGGCGCGCTTATCGTTAAGGTAAGCGCGTTTTTTTACCCGCCAGGACAAGACCATGATAACCGTTGCTCTTATAGACGATCACCTTATCGTCCGCTCCGGCTTTGCGCAGCTGCTGGGGCTGGAACCTGATTTGCAGGTAGTTGCCGAGTTTGGTTCCGGGCGCGAGGCGCTGGCGGGGCTGCCGGGGCGCGGTGTGCAGGTGTGTATTTGCGATATCTCCATGCCCGATATCTCCGGTCTGGAGCTGCTAAGCCAGTTACCGAAAGGTATGGCGACAATTATGCTCTCCGTTCACGACAGTCCGGCGCTGGTTGAACAGGCGCTTAACGCGGGGGCGCGCGGCTTTCTCTCTAAACGCTGTAGCCCGGACGAGCTGATCGCTGCCGTGCATACGGTTGCAACTGGCGGCTGTTATCTGACGCCGGATATCGCGATTAAACTGGCATCGGGCCGTCAGGACCCGCTAACCAAACGCGAACGCCAGGTGGCAGAAAAACTGGCGCAAGGGATGGCGGTGAAAGAGATTGCCGCCGAACTGGGGTTGTCGCCAAAAACTGTGCATGTACATCGTGCCAATCTGATGGAAAAACTGGGCGTCAGCAACGACGTTGAACTGGCGCGGCGCATGTTTGATGGCTGGTGATGAAGACATTTTTCTCCCGCTTAAATACTGTAGTTTCCTGCTTTTTTATCTTCTCTGCCGCATGGTTTTGCCTGTGGAGTATCAGCCTGCACCTGGTTGTACGACCGGATCTGGCGGTATTGCTGTTTCCGTTCGGTCTGCGACTGGGGCTGATGTTGCAATGCCCGCGCAGATACTGGCTGGTGCTGATGGGCGCAGAATGGCTGCTGATTTACTGGCTGACGCAGGCGGTTGGGTTAACGCATGATCCGTTATTGATGATCGGTAGTTTGCTGACGTTACTTCCTGTGGCGTTGATTTCCCGTTATCGCCACCAGCGCGACTGGCGCACGTTGCTGTTACAGGGCGCGGCACTGACGGCGGCGGCGTTATTACAGTCATCACCCTGGCTTTGGCATGGGTACGGAAACGAGCCCTGGAACGCCCTACTGATGACCTTAACCGGCGGCCTGACGCTGGCCCCCATTTGCCTGGTGTTCTGGCACTATCTGGCGAATAACACCTGGCTGCCGCTGGGGCCATCGCTGGTTTCCCAGCCGATCAACTGGCGTGGGCGGCATCTGGTCTGGTATTTGCTGTTGTTTGTTATCAGCCTGTGGTTGCAACTGGGGCTGCCGAACGAACTCTCGCGCTTTACCCCGTTTTGTCTGGCGCTGCCGATTATCGCCCTGGCCTGGCATTATGGCTGGCAAGGGGCGCTGATTGCGACGCTGATGAACGCCATCGCGCTGATCGCCAGTCAGACCTGGCGCGATCATCCGGTCGATTTATTGCTTTCGCTGCTGGTGCAAAGCCTCACTGGCCTGTTACTGGGCGCAGGCATCCAGCGGTTGCGTGAACTTAACCAGTCGCTACAAAAGGAACTGGCACGTAATCAACATCTTGCCGAGCGGTTGCTTGAAACCGAAGAGAGTGTGCGTCGCGACGTAGCGCGTGAACTGCACGATGATATCGGCCAGACCATCACTGCCATTCGTACTCAGGCTGGCATTGTCCAGCGGCTGGCGGCGGATAACGCCAGTGTGAAACAGAGCGGACAGCTCATCGAACAATTGTCGCTGGGCGTTTACGACGCGGTTCGCCGCTTGTTAGGGCGGTTACGTCCGCGCCAGTTGGATGATCTGACCCTGGAGCAGGCCATCCGTTCATTGATGCGGGAAATGGAGCTGGAAGGGCGCGGCATTGTCAGTCATCTCGAATGGCGGATAGATGAATCAGCGCTAAGTGAAAACCAGCGCGTAACCCTATTTCGTATCTGTCAGGAGGGGCTGAACAACATTGTGAAACATGCAGATGCCAGTGCGGTTATCCTGCAAGGCTGGCAGCAGGATGAGCGTTTAATGCTGGTGATTGAAGACGATGGTAGTGGTCTGCCGCCAGGTTCCGGGCAGCAAGGTTTTGGCTTGACCGGAATGCGCGAGCGCGTAACGGCGCTGGGCGGCACATTGACCATTTCCTGCCTGCACGGCACGCGTGTCAGCGTTTCTCTACCTCAACGTTATGTTTAAGGCTTGATGATGTTGCCGTTTCTGAAAGCACCTGCCGACGCACCGCTGATCAGCGATAAAAGTGAAATTGATGCTCGCTACCGCTACTGGCGTCGGCATATTTTGCTGACCATCTGGCTGGGCTATGCGCTGTTTTACTTCACGCGTAAAAGTTTTAACGCCGCCGTACCAGAAATCCTTGCCAACGGCGTGCTCAGCCGTAGCGATATCGGCCTGTTAGCAACGCTGTTTTACATTACCTACGGCGTATCGAAATTTGTCTCCGGCATTGTCAGTGACCGCTCTAATGCCCGCTATTTTATGGGGATTGGGCTTATCGCCACTGGCATCATCAACATTCTGTTTGGCTTCTCCACCTCGTTGTGGGCGTTTGCCGTGTTGTGGGTGCTGAACGCCTTTTTCCAGGGCTGGGGTTCGCCGGTTTGTGCGCGTCTGTTGACTGCCTGGTATTCTCGTACCGAGCGCGGCGGTTGGTGGGCGCTATGGAATACGGCGCATAACGTCGGCGGTGCGCTCATTCCCATTGTGATGGCAGCGAGCGCGCTGCATTACGGCTGGCGTGCCGGGATGATGATTGCCGGTTGTATGGCGATAGTCGTGGGGATTTTTCTTTGTTGGCGGCTGCGCGATCGCCCGCAGGCGTTAGGTTTACCGGCGGTCGGAGAATGGCGGCACGATGCGCTGGAAATCGCCCAACAACAAGAAGGGGCGGGGCTGACGCGTAAAGAGATCCTCACCAAATATGTGTTGTTGAATCCGTATATCTGGCTGCTTTCGTTCTGTTATGTGCTGGTCTATGTGGTTCGTGCGGCGATCAACGACTGGGGCAACCTGTATATGTCCGAGACGCTGGGCGTCGATCTGGTCACGGCGAATACGGCAGTAACGATGTTTGAACTGGGCGGGTTTATCGGTGCGCTGGTAGCCGGTTGGGGCTCGGACAAACTGTTTAACGGCAACCGTGGGCCGATGAATTTGATTTTTGCTGCGGGGATTTTGCTCTCCGTTGGCTCGCTGTGGTTGATGCCATTTGCCAGCTACGTGATGCAGGCAACCTGCTTCTTCACCATTGGTTTTTTTGTCTTTGGCCCGCAGATGTTAATTGGTATGGCGGCGGCAGAGTGTTCTCACAAAGAGGCGGCAGGTGCGGCGACGGGGTTTGTCGGCTTGTTTGCTTATCTGGGGGCGTCGCTTGCCGGTTGGCCGCTGGCGAAAGTGCTGGATACCTGGCACTGGAGTGGTTTTTTCGTGATTATCGCCATTGCTGCCGGGGTTTCGGCACTGTTGTTACTGCCCTTTTTGAACGCCCAGGCACCACGCGAAGCGTGATGCATCTCACTTTTCTACCTCATATCCGGCAAAACTAAGAAATTTTCCTGGTTTTGCCTGGACGCTATCTCAAGCCTGATTTGCTGCAGGTTTTTACAATGCCATCATTCGTTAATTCTTTCTCAAAATAATTCAAGTTGCAGGAACGCGAGCAGCTAAGGCACCTGCGGCCTGAAGTATGAAGGGAAATCAGGAGTAACCCATGCTGGCTTTCTTAAACCAGGTTCGCAAGCCGACCCTGGATCTTCCGCTCGAAGTGCGGCGTAAAATGTGGTTCAAACCGTTCATGCAATCCTATCTGGTGGTCTTTATTGGCTACCTGACGATGTACCTGATTCGCAAGAACTTCAACATCGCACAGAACGACATGATCTCGACCTACGGGTTGAGCATGACGCAGCTGGGGATGATCGGCCTGGGCTTCTCCATCACTTACGGCGTGGGTAAAACGCTGGTTTCCTACTACGCCGACGGCAAAAATACCAAACAATTCCTGCCGTTCATGCTGATCTTGTCCGCTATTTGTATGCTGGGCTTCAGCGCCAGCATGGGCAGCGGCTCGGTTAGCCTGTTCCTGATGATTGCCTTCTACGCCTTAAGCGGTTTTTTCCAGAGCACTGGCGGTTCATGCAGTTACTCCACGATTACCAAATGGACGCCGCGTCGTAAGCGCGGGACCTTCCTCGGTTTCTGGAACATTTCCCACAACCTCGGCGGCGCGGGGGCGGCGGGTGTGGCGCTATTCGGCGCAAATTACCTGTTCGACGGTCACGTGATCGGCATGTTTATCTTCCCGTCGATTATCGCGTTGATTGTCGGTTTTATCGGTCTGCGTTACGGCAGCGACTCCCCTGAAGCGTATGGTCTTGGCAAAGCTGAAGAACTATTCGGTGAAGAGATCAGCGAAGAGGACAAAGAGACGGAATCCACCGACATGACCAAGTGGCAGATCTTTGTTGAATATGTTTTGAAAAACAAAGTGATCTGGCTGCTGTGCTTCGCCAACATCTTCCTGTACGTGGTACGCATTGGTATCGACCAGTGGTCAACCGTGTACGCTTTTCAGGAACTGAAACTTTCTAAATCGGTGGCGATTCAGGGCTTTACGCTATTTGAAGCCGGTGCTCTGGTTGGCACGCTGCTGTGGGGCTGGCTCTCTGACCTGGCGAACGGGCGCCGTGGCCTGGTGGCGTGTGTTGCACTGGCGCTGATTATCGCCACGCTTGGTGTGTATCAACACGCCAGCAACCAATATATCTATCTGGCTTCTCTCTTTGCATTAGGTTTCCTGGTATTTGGTCCGCAACTGTTGATTGGCGTAGCGGCTGTTGGCTTCGTACCGAAAAAAGCGATCGGCGCTGCCGATGGGATTAAAGGCACTTTCGCCTACCTGATTGGTGACAGCTTTGCCAAATTAGGTCTGGGAATGATTGCCGATGGTACGCCAGTGTTCGGCCTCACCGGCTGGGCAGGCACCTTCGCTGCACTGGATATCGCCGCTATTGGCTGTATCTGCCTGATGGCGATAGTCGCGGTGATGGAAGAACGAAAAATCCGCCGCGAGAAAAAAATTCAGCAGTTGACAGTGGCATAAACGTAACTGGTGACTTTTGCCCGGCATGACGCCGGGCTTTTTTTTATTATTCCGTGACTTCCAGTGTGGTGAAGGCAAACTTCTCGCCATCAAACAGCCCCTGACTGGTCAGTTTCAATGTGGGGATCACCGGCAGGGAAAGAAACGCCATCTGAATAAACGGTTCATCCGGTAACGGGCCACATTCACGGGCGGCGACTTTTAACGCGTCAATTTGCTCTGCCAGCGACTGCGCCGTGTCGGTGCTCATTAGCCCGGCAATGGGCAACGGTAGATGACTTTGTACCTGGCCGTTACGTACCACGCACAGCCCGCCGCCATCCTGAATCACCTGATTGACCGCCAGCGCCATCTCTTCTGCGCTACGACCGATCACCACAATATTATGGCTGTCATGGCTGACTGTCGCCGCCAGCGCGCCTTCATTCAGGCCAAAGCCGCCAAGCAAACCACAGGCCGGAGCCAGACGTTGCCCGTAACGCTCAAGTACGGCAATAAAGCACACATCATCGCGATCAAAACCATTTTCGCTGTAGACGCTGGAGCGGGAGTGCGTGATCAGTTCGTTATGGATGACATCAATGACGCGATAGCGTTTTCCCGGGGTAAATTGCAGGGCAAAGTCGCTGGCGGAAACTGGCTGGCGGGCAATGGTATTGCCATATGGCGGGGCGGATTGTGCCAGTCTCGCCGACTCTTCTGCCTGCAAGGTTTGTGCGTCAATCGGTTCGCCTTTCACCAGTACCTGTTGCACAGTGACTTTACGGGCGTCACTTAACAGGACAATGTCGGCCTGCTTGCCGGGAGCCAGTAAACCGAGATGATTCAGACCAAAATGGCGCGCCGTCGACCAGCTGGCTACGCGATATGCCACATGCAACGGCACATTGTGTTGTTCAATCAGGCGGCGAATTAAGGCGTCGATATGCCCTTCGTGAGCGATTTCCCACGGGTTACGGTCATCAGTACAAAGCATGCATTGTGGGCTGTTAAATTCGTTGATCAACGGAGCCAGCGCGTTGAGATTGCGGGCAGCGGACCCTTCGCGGATCATCAACGACATGCCGAGTTGTAATTTTCGGCGTCCTTCTTCCAGCTGATAACTTTCGTGGCAGTTTTCAATACCCGCGGCAATATAGGCGTTAAGTTCTTTACCGCTTAGACCGGGGCAGTGACCATCCAGAGTCAGATGGCGAAAGGCGTCCAGTTTATCGAGCAGCGCATTTTGTCCGCTAATTACGCCAGGGTAGTCCATCATTTCTGCAAGGCCGGTAACCTGCGGATGGTTGCGCCAGGCGAGCATCTGTTCGAGGGTAAAACTGGCACCGTTAACATCGCAGCCTTCCAGGGCGGGTACGCAAGAGCTGACCTGCAAATACTGGTTTTGCTTTGCCTGTTTGGCACAGCGAGCAAACCAGGCGAATCCGGCTTCGCCCATCACATTGACGATTTCATGAGGGTCGCAAATTACAGTTGTGAGGCCGCGTGGCAGGGTAGCTGTTTCAAAAGTGACCGGCGTCATCATGCTGGATTCAATATGCAGGTGAGCATCAATAAACCCCGGCACCGCCGTTGCGCCGCGGGCATCAATCCGCCGCAAAGCCTGAGCGTCGGCATATTCTTCGCCAACACCGGCAATGTAACGTCCTTTAATCACAATCGGGCCGGGAATTTCTCCGCCATTGATCAGATCCAGAATAACGACATTATCAATAATATAATCGGCAACAGCGTCGCCACGGGAAACAGCCAGCAAATCCTGGTATTCAGCTCGACTAATGTGATGAAATTTATGGTTAATACGATTATTCATATTTTTCTCATTTTGATTTTATCAATTTGATTATTATTTATCATAAAGAAACATCGCGTGATTATTAAAGAATATCCATTAATGTGCAATTGAAATGTGATAATTATCACTGAACCGTTGTTGTCATTTGTTTTACAAAAGCAAAGGATTAAATCTCCTCCAATGGACAAGAAAATGAATAATGATAATACCGATTACGTGAGTAATGAATCAGGGACGCTTTCTCGATTATTTAAACTGCCACAACATGGGACTACCGTCCGCACAGAATTGATTGCGGGGATGACCACTTTTTTAACTATGGTGTACATCGTTTTTGTTAACCCACAAATACTCGGTGCGGCACAAATGGACCCGAAAGTGGTGTTTGTCACCACTTGTTTGATTGCCGGTATCGGTAGTATTGCGATGGGGATATTTGCTAACTTGCCCGTGGCGCTGGCTCCGGCAATGGGGCTGAACGCCTTCTTTGCGTTCGTGGTTGTAGGGGCGATGGGCATCTCCTGGCAGACCGGAATGGGGGCGATATTCTGGGGGGCAATAGGGCTATTTTTGCTGACTCTTTTTCGTATCCGTTACTGGATGATCTCTAACATTCCGTTAAGTTTACGTATTGGTATCACCAGTGGTATCGGGCTATTTATTGCCTTAATGGGATTAAAAAATACCGGTGTTATTGTCGCCAATAAAGACACGCTGGTGATGATTGGTGATTTAAGTTCCCACGGCGTGTTGTTAGGTATTTTAGGGTTTTTTATTATAACCGTGTTGTCATCGCGTAATTTTCATGCGGCGGTGTTGGTTTCTATCGTCGTTACTTCCTGTTGTGGATTATTTTTCGGAGATGTTCATTTCAGCGGAATCTATTCTATTCCACCTGATATTAGCGGTGTTATTGGCGAGGTTGATTTGAGCGGGGCATTATCGCTTGAGCTTGCCGGTATCATTTTCTCCTTTATGTTGATCAACCTATTTGATTCATCAGGAACATTAATTGGTGTAACTGATAAAGCTGGCTTAATAGATAGTAACGGTAAATTCCCTAACATGAATAAGGCGCTATATGTTGATAGCGTGAGTTCGGTGGCTGGCGCGTTTATCGGAACTTCCTCTGTTACCGCCTATATTGAAAGTACTTCTGGCGTGGCGGTCGGCGGTCGCACGGGGCTGACTGCGGTTGTTGTTGGCGTTATGTTCCTGCTGGTTATGTTCTTCTCACCGCTGGTGGCGATGGTTCCACCTTACGCCACCGCCGGGGCCTTAATCTTCGTTGGCGTATTGATGACATCGAGCCTGGCACGCGTTAACTGGGATGATTTTACCGAATCGGTACCCGCATTTATCACCACAGTGATGATGCCCTTTACTTTCTCGATCACTGAAGGGATTGCGCTCGGCTTTATGTCTTACTGCATCATGAAAGTGTGCACCGGGCGCTGGCGCGATCTGAATCTGTGTGTGGTGGTTGTAGCGGCATTGTTTGCGCTGAAAATCATCCTGGTGGATTAGTATCTGATAAGCGTTTCCAGATATCATGAGTGCCGGTTACGCAGGAGAACTCATGATCTGGATAATGCTCGCTACGCTGGCGGTGGTGTTTGTGGTTGGTTTTCGGGTGCTGACATCCGGGGCCAGAAAAGCGATTCGCCGCCTCAGCGATCGGCTGAATATTGATGTTGTACCCGTTGAGTCAATGGTCGATCAAATGGGAAAGTCAGCCGGTGACGAATTTTTACGTTATCTGCATCGCCCGGATGAGTCGCACCTGCAAAATGCCGCGCAGGTGTTGCTTATCTGGCAGGTTGTCATTGTCGATGGCAGCGAACAGAACCTGCTGCAATGGCATCGGATTTTACAAAAAGCCCGCCTTGCCGCGCCGATTACCGATGCTCAGGTCAGGCTGGCGCTGGGTTTTCTGCGCGAAATAGAGCCTGAAATGCAGGAGATTCATGCATTCCAGATGCGCTACAACGCATTTTTTCAGCCTGCTGAGGGCGTTTACTGGCTGCATTAAAACGCTTGCCTGATGCGGCGCTGGCGCGTCTTATCAGGCCTACAGACCGAGTACGGATAAGGCGTTCACGCCGCATCCGCTATCGGATCTGACAGTAGACGGACGCATTCTCTACGTTCTATTTACAGCAGCACCTCTAGCCCGTGTTTTTGCACAATACTAAGTAGTTTTAATGATATGCCGCTGGGGCGTTTAGCGCCACTTTCCCATTTTTGTACAGTTGAAACGCTGGTATTGAGATAGTGAGCGAAGACGGGTTGACTCACTTTTAATTTTTCCCGTAGTGCTTTTATCTCAACAGGTTGTAAGTCTGGTACGCTGGTCAGGCAGGCTTTGTCAAAAGTACGCATTGTTTCGGCAGAAATGGCATCAACGCTGGACAATCCAGCAGCCGCGCTGTGAATGGCCTCAAATGCAGGGCTTTTGAATTTAGTTTTTGCAGTCATAGCAGATCTCTGTCAGTTCTTTACTGTTAATCATTGCTGTCAGTTGGGCTTTCGTCAGGAAGGCATAATGCTTTGCGAGTTCACGAAATCCAGACAGTTCCTGACTACTGATGTTCGACATATCCTGTTTTGCATATAAAAACGTGTAAAACCAATTGCTACCCCCTTTCGCCAGAATAATCGCACGCTCACGATTTTGGTGAAGGCGCTTTTTAAAAACGCCACCACCAAGCGCATCAGCTTTACCCTGATCTGTTTCTAAAATGGCCCGACATAACTCTTCATCTGTTATTGCATGAGACTTGGCTTCCCTTGCAAACCATTTGGTTTTAAACACACGCATATCGTTGATGTCCTGTTATTAAAGCATATCACTAAGTGCGATACTTTATCCCTTGTTTCCAACGAAATCGCGTCAATGCATATCACCTTGCCATATGATTTTTATTTCCTCGAGCAGCCTCGAATTTTTCCCACAACACTGTAAAAGTTGCAAAAACGTTAAATGTGTCACACATTTCAATGTTAAACTGATCGGCTTTTCCCCTGAAACATGCCACGGGTAACACCATGAGTGAATTTATTGCAGAAAACCGCGGCGCGGACGCCATTACCCGACCGAACTGGTCAGCCGTTTTCTCGGTGGCGTTTTGCGTCGCCTGTCTGATTATCGTTGAGTTTTTGCCCGTCAGTTTGTTGACGCCGATGGCGCACGATTTAGGCATTTCGGAAGGGGTTGCCGGGCAATCGGTGACCGTAACCGCTTTTGTGGCGATGTTTGCCAGTTTGTTTATTACCCAGACTATTCAGGCCACTGACCGCCGCTACGTTGTCATTCTGTTCGCTGTTTTGCTGACGCTTTCCTGCTTACTGGTTTCCTTTGCCAACTCATTCAGTCTGCTGTTAATCGGTCGCGCCTGTCTGGGGCTGGCACTGGGTGGATTCTGGGCGATGTCGGCGTCGCTGACCATGCGCCTGGTACCGCCTCGTACGGTGCCGAAGGCGCTGTCGGTGATCTTCGGCGCGGTGTCCATTGCGCTGGTAATTGCCGCGCCATTGGGCAGTTTTTTAGGCGAGCTTATCGGTTGGCGCAATGTCTTTAATGCGGCGGCGGTGATGGGCGTGCTGTGTATTATCTGGATTATCAAATCATTGCCTTCGCTGCCTGGCGAACCGTCACATCAGAAACAAAATACCTTTCGCCTGTTGCAGCGTCCGGGGGTGATGGCCGGGATGATCGCCATCTTTATGTCCTTTGCCGGGCAGTTTGCTTTTTTCACTTATATTCGCCCAGTGTATATGAATCTGGCGGGATTCGGCGTTGATGGCTTAACGCTGGTGCTGTTGAGTTTTGGTATCGCCAGTTTTGTTGGGACATCGCTTTCGTCGTTCATTCTCAAACGTTCGGTGAAACTGGCCTTAGCGGGCGCACCGTTTGTGCTCGCCCTGAGCGCGCTGGTACTGACGCTGTGGGGAAGCGATAAAATTGTTGCTACCGGTGTGGCGATTATCTGGGGGCTGACCTTTGCTTTAATTCCCGTTGGCTGGTCAACGTGGATCACTCGCTCATTGGCCGATCAGGCAGAAAAGGCTGGGTCTATTCAGGTGGCCGTTATTCAGCTTGCCAATACCTGCGGTGCGGCAATCGGCGGTTATGCGTTGGATAACATTGGTCTGACTTCGCCGCTGATGTTGTCCGGCACATTGATGTTACTGACTGCATTGTTGGTTACGGCAAAGGTGAAAATGAAGAAATCCTGATATCAGGTAAAGAAGCGTTGGTCAGTGGTTGTTGCCGTACTTACATATCCGGGCATTCTACCTTACCCAACGCTTCCCAATAATTGCTCTGATTATTACGTTCCATCGCCACGATGGCCTCGCGTATGTGTTGTTTATTGTTTTCATCTGACAACATTAACTTTTCCCACGCTTCATCTGACAACGATGCCTTTGGGGTGCAAATTTTCCGCAAATCCTCTAATACCGTATTTTTCTCTTTTGCGGACTGCAGTGAGCTAAAAGGCGACTCGGCGTATACGATGCCTGGCATAGCGAAAAAAGTGAAAATAAGCAGTAGCGTCGTTGGTTTCATGGATTCAACCTTTTACAAATGTGTATCGAATGAAGCATAAGTGTAGTTTGCTTTTATCGCTCTCATCATGCTGTACGAAACGCGCTTACGCGGTCAGTAAGAAGTGCCAGACCTTATATTCCACTTTTATTCCTTTTTATTCTTATCGATAGCGTTTCGTTTTTTAAACCGCAGCGACCTTACCGCTATAGTCAGGTAATCATTAATAAAAGGATAAAAAAATGAAACTGACAACACATCATCTACGGACAGGGGCAGCATTATTTCTGGCGGGGATCCTGCTGGCAGGCTGCGACCAGCAAAACAGCGATGCAAAACACATTAAAGTTGGCGTCATTAACGGTGCCGAACAGGATGTGGCAGAAGTCGCTAAAAAAGTGGCCAAAGAGAAGTATGGTCTTGAAGTTGAATTGGTTGGATTTAGTGGTTCGTTGTTGCCGAACGATGCAACTAATCAGGGTGAACTGGATGCCAATGTCTTCCAGCATCGTCCTTTCCTTGAACAGGATAATCAGGCGCACGGTTACAAACTGGTGGCGGTAGGAAATACCTTTGTCTTCCCCATGGCTGGCTATTCGAAAAAAATTAAAACAGTCGATCAGCTAAAAGAAGGAGCGACAGTAGCGATTCCGAATGATCCGACCAATCTGGGGCGTGCGCTGTTACTGTTGCAAAAAGAGAAACTTATTACCTTAAAAGAGGGGAAAGGTTTACTGCCAACGGCGTTGGATATTACTGAGAATCCACGCCATTTGCAGATAATGGAGCTGGAAGGGGCACAGTTGCCACGTGTACTGGACGACCCGAAAGTGGATGTAGCGATTATCAGCACCACTTACATCCAGCAAACAGGACTTTCTCCGGTTAACGACAGCGTATTTATTGAAGATAAAAATTCACCATATGTGAACATTCTGGTGGCGCGGGAAGATAATAAGGATGCAGAAAACGTGAAGGAGTTTCTGCAATCTTATCAGTCACCAGAAGTTGCTAAAGCGGCAGAAACCCTCTTTAACGGTGGCGCGGTGCCTGGCTGGTAATGATCAACCGTACCGCGCCGGACGATTACATTTTTCTGGCGCGGCGGCGGGAATCCATTGAAATCAAAATCACCGATGACAGAATCAGTAGCGTTCCCAGCCAATCTGGTAATGTGAAGGTGATCCCCAGCAACAGCAAAGAGAGCAGCGCGCTACTTAATGGTTCTGCGCAACTCAAAATACTGGCTTTCGGCCCGCCAATTAACTGTGCACCTTTCAGATACAGACTAAAGGTCAGCGAAGTTCCAATTACCACCAGATAGAAAAAAGCCAGGATCAGGCTGCCATTAACCACGAAATTTGTTCCTTGCCCGGCATAAAAGGGCAGCAGGACCATCCCACCAATGAGCATACTCCAGCCGACGACGGGCAGCGTGCCGTAACGGGCAATGAGCGTTGAGGGGTATGTCGTATAGAATGCGGCAGCAAAGGCTGAAGCAACTCCCCAGAACAGCGCAGCAGGAGAGATCGACAACGATGTTGGATTACCGTGGGTGACCAGCAAAAATGTGCCTATCAGGGAGGTCAAAATCGCGGTAAATACCAGAATACCGGGGCGCGATTTTCGTACCAGTGAGAACCAGGCCACAATAATCGTTGGTGATAAAAATTGCAGCACCGTTGCTGTAGCTGCATTTGATTTTTCAATCGTCAGTAAGAAAGTTAGCTGGACGGTCAGAGCGCCAACAATGGAAAAAATAAGCAGGCTGATGGCATCTTTATGATTCTTAATGATTGAGAAGACTTTATCGCCGTGGACAAAAGAGAGCGTCAGCAGAATAAATCCGGCAAATATCAGCCGCGTCATGGTCAGAAACTGCGATGACATCTGACTTTGTTCCATGATGTATTGCGCGCAAACGCCTGAACTTCCCCATAATACGGCGGCAATCAGAACGTTCATCATCCCCTTTCTGGTGGAACCCATTTTTCCCTCTGCATACTGTTTTGTCGTTTATGTATGCAGGCATGATAGCAAAAATGGTGAGAATGACCCCTTCCGGTAAACCCGTCATTTGATGGGGGCGAGCATTTATGAAACGAGTGAAATACTTGTTAAACCGTCAGGTTATGACGTTATCATTTTGTTCTGACAGCGTGCTACTGTTCGCTTTTTAAACGCGAAGAATGTTATGCAAATCCATAAAGTAGTAACCCCCGAGTTTGTGAAGAAGTTTGCCTGCGTCGGCCCCAGCTGCCTGATTTCCTGCTGTCAGGGATGGCAGATACACATCGACAAGAAAACCCATCATACTTACCTCAACGAACAACACCCGAAAATTGCCCAGTTGGCGAAAGAGAATTTATTACGGGTGCGAAATGGTAAAAGCCGCTATTCGATAATCAAACTGGACGCGCAGGGTCAGTGTCCGTTTCTCGATGAAAATAAACTCTGCCTGGTCCATCGCGATCTGGGAGAAAAAGCACTTTCAGAAACCTGTTCTACTTATCCACGTAGCAAAAAACACTACGCGGATACAACTCGCCATTCGATGGTGCTCTCATGTCCAGAAGTAGCCCGACTGGTATTGTTTGATGCCGACAGCATGTTAGTGCACGAACAGGATGATCTGTTGGCGAAGGCGAAAAACACCTGCACCGCCAGCCAGCCGGTTAATCAGATCCACCAGATTGTGCATCTCTTTGCCTGGCACCTTCTACAGGCGCCATCGTTGAACGTTGAAGAAAACCTAATGGCGCTGGCACAGTTTATGGTTTATCTGCAGCGCATTGAGTTCGATCTGCACAACCATTTTGCGCAGGCTGAACAGTACCATCAGGAGCTATTAAGCGAGCTGGCGGCAGGTATTAGCCTGATGAGTCAATCAACGCCTACGGAGTCGGTGGGATTGAAGGTGCGTGCGCTGACGGTATTGGGGTCGCTTGTCGCGAATAAGAGCAGCAGGGATCGTATTATTACTGACTTGCATCGTAAGATGGCGGTGTATTTAGACGTGGCAAACAGCCCGGATAAGCAGGCTCTGGCTGATAAGTTTGCTGTCCTGAATAAACAGTGGCAGCAGCTTTGCCAGGATTCTATCCTTAGCGCCCCGCATGTATTGCGCAATTTACTGACCTACAAAATTTACCACTGCCATTTTCCGGATGCTGATTTCTCAACGGTCATGCGCCAGGTTTACCGTTTAATTCTCGACTATTTCTATATTAAGCATTTGTTGAGTCTGACATCGCTGGAAGCAACTCTGGATGAGGCAACGGTACTGAAAATTGTGGCGAGCCTTGCCGAGTCAACCTTGCATTCGTCAACGATAAACCAGCGAATGAATGAAGCGATCGACATGATCAATGCCGGGGACGATCTCTCCTGCCTGCTGTTGATTCGTTAAATTCGCCTGTCGGGGACTGGGTTAAGCGTTTGTCTGGCATGTCGCTTCCGCTGTAATAAATATTAAGAACAACTTCGGTAAAGCAGGTTGAATCATGAACAGAAGAAATTATCTGCTTTAAACGGTATTACAAGGGATTGGTGAACGTCAGAAGAGGCATTTTGGCGGAAGATCACAGGAGTCGAACCTGCCCGGGACCGCTGGCGGCCCCAACTGGATTTGAAGTCCAGCCGCCTCACCGGAGACGACGATCTTCCGCGCCTCGATTGCTACATGGAGGCGGGGCGCATTATAGCTACTTCCTCGCCTTATCACATCCCCCATCACACTTTTTTCCGCTTCGTTTCGCCTTGCCATGATCCTCTTCACAGAAACTCTCGGCAAATCCATAAGTTACGCTTTGGCACAACCGCGCTCCCAGAAAAAAGAAACGTAAGTTGATAACAAAAAATAGCAATATCCGTATTCTTAAGGATGGTTTACGCCGTGCAATGAGCGGGAACGAACATGGTAATTGGATACTCTACTGTTTGTTATTTATTGAAAAAATGCCGGGTACGGCTGTGTCGTACCCGGTGAGATTGATTTTTACTGCACTGGCTCCGTTGACGTAACTTCGCCACTGGAAACGACGCCAGCATTCATGGTTTGGGTCACTTGCTGTTTTTCAGCGTTCACGGCATGGAGTTGCCCGTTAACCGTGGGTTTTAGTGGTGCATCGGCCTGAATATCGCCGCTGGCGGTAAGCTGAATATTGCCGTCGCCAGTAATCGGTAGCTCTGGCCATCCCCACTGTTGCAGGATATTCACCGGCACACCGCGTCCGTTCAGGCTGATATGAGTCTGGCGCTGCGGCGTTTGTGAAACACTGGCAGTGGCTTCCAGAATGCCTTTCTCGGTAAACGCGCTAAGTTCGCTGATATTCACCGTGCTACTGTTGGCGGCCAGTGCCAGCGACGGACGGCGAACATCAACACGATTGAACGTCGCGGCGGCGGCATTCAGATTCGCTGTGCCACTCCAGACGCCCCATTGGTGATTGGCAACCAGTGTCAGATTCGCGCCATAGCCATCGAGCGCGGTGAGTTGCCACGGGAAGGCCGGGTCGATATCAATGATCAGGTTGCGGCTGGCGCTAAATCTCTTCAGTTGCAGACTGTTTAACCAGCCGGGTGTTGTTTCCATCCATAACTGTTGCCAGTTTTTTGGCAGGGTATATTCCAGCCCGACAATTGCCGCATCATCGAGGATCAGCGTTTTCCCGTCGCGTTGCCAGTTTCCTGACGTTCTCACCATGCCACCTTCCCAACGGCTGGTAAACTGGCGCAGCGCCACGCCCTGCGGGGAAAATTCTGCGTTCATAATCGGGTCAAACAAATGCAGCGAACCATAAATAAACTCGCTGGCATTCATCGACAGCTTTCCTTCCTGTGTCTGCCAGTCATCTTTACTGAAGGTCATGTTGCGTAAGCTGAGATCGAGATCGGTCACCGCCCAGTCCGGGCCTTGCAGGCGAGCATCTATCACTTCCAGGCGACCAATCTGTAACGAAGGCACAGAGCGCAATGGCGCAAAGAAATCAGTCAGCGATTTTTCGCTTTGCAGACGGATATCCGCCATGCGCAGGTTTTCCACCTGCCAGCTACCGTCGGCGTTACGCTGCGCGTTTCCGGTTAATGTACCGCGCGCGATATCGGCACCCAGATTGGTCAGCGTAACGCGATCGTTATCAATACTGCCTTCAACCAACACATTGGTGGCAGGAACATCATTGAGCGACAGGGAGCCAGCACTGAATTGAATCTGCGCTTTCGTTCCCAACACTTTACCGGCTTCTGGCGACCACGGAATAACGCCGCCATTTACCCGCTGAGCACTTAATTTCCACTCGCTATTTGGGCTATTAAATGCCATATCGCGCAGTTGCAGGCGATCGGCTTTGAACGGTAGCGGGGCGGTCTGGTCGGTGAGATTCAGCGTCCCGTTTTCCAGCAGAATGGTATCGACATGGCGCGGTTCGGTCAGTTGCCGACTACTCAAGGCGATATCAACACTTTTTGCCACCAGGGTCGCGGGCTGTCCATCACGACCAAACGTGACGTTCTCCAGTATGATATGAGACGGCGCGGAAAAGCGGTGATCCATTGCCCCGAAGACCAAATGGTAGTCGCTATTTTCGGAAATCCATGCGCTGATATGCTCCGCACCCCAACGGGTTTGCAGAAGAAAATAGAGGCCAGTTATCACTACGAGTAGCGCGACGAAAATGTAGAGAAGCAGCTTCCCAATAAATTTCATAGTCTTCCATCCCGCGAAATACACATAAGGGAGTTATGCACGATTTACGCGCATTCCTCAAGGCGGGAATGGTGAAAGAGAGTCGCTGCGGCGGTAAAGAAACTTACCGCCGTTAAGTGAATTACGGTTTTTCCGGCGGGAAAATCAGGTTCAGCACAATGGCAGTAATACCGCCAGCGGCAATACCTGAAGAGAGCAGGTTTTTCAGCCAGTCAGGGGCAAATTGCAAAATCAGCGGCTGCTGAGAAACGCCCAGACCGACGGCCAGCGACAGTGCAATAATCAGAATTGCCCGACGGTTCAATGGCTCGCGGGAAACGATGCGTACACCGGATGCGGCGATGGTGCCAAACATCACAAGCGTAGCGCCGCCCAGAACTGGCTCTGGGATGTGTTGCACGAAACCACTCACTGCCGGGAACAGGCCCAGCACGATCAACATCAGCGCCACCACAAAACCGACATAACGGCTGGCAACACCCGTTAACTGAATTACACCGTTGTTCTGTCCGAAGCAGGAGTTCGGGAAGGTGTTAAATACTGCCGAGACAAACGAGTTCAGGCCGTTTGCCAGCACGCCGCCTTTCAGACGTTTCATGTACAGCGGGCCGGAAACCGGCTGTTCGGAAACGTCAGAGGTCGCGGTGATATCGCCAATGGTTTCCAGCGATGTGATCATAAAGACCAGCATCAGCGGCAGCAGTAGGCTCCATTCAATACCAAGACCGTAATAGAGCGGCGTTGGTACCATAATCAGTTCTTGCGTCATCGGTTCGTTGCTTTCTGGCAACATACCCATAAACCACGCCAGCGCATATCCGGCCGCCATCGCAATCACCAGCGAGGCCACGCGTAAGTAAGGGTTACGTTGGCGGTTAAGCAGGATGATTAAGGCTAAGACCACGCCCGCCAGCAGCAGGTTTTTCGGTGCGCCAAAGGTGTTATCGCTCATCGCCGCATAGCCGCCACCAATGGACGTTAATCCAACCTGAATTAGCGACAGGCCGATAATCATCACCACGACGCCAGAAACCAGCGGCGTAATAATGCGGCGCGCCAGATGCAGAACACGGGAGATCACCATCTCCGTGCAACTTGCCAACATCAGGGTACCAAACAGTGCCGCCATCATGGTGGGAACATCAGCACCACCGGTCTTCAGCGCCGTGCCGCCCATAATCAGCGGGGCAACGAAGTTGAAACTGGTCCCCTGAATCGACAACAACCCGGAACCTACCGGCCCCCAGGCTTTAATCTGAATAATCGATGCCACACCGGAGGCAAACAGCGACATACTAATAATGTGTTGTGTGTCCTGTGCCGGTAAACCTAGCGCCTGGCAGATGAGAAGCGCAGGGGTGATAACCGCGACAAACATCGCCAGCAGGTGCTGACAGGCGGCAAACAAGGTTTGAGGAAGCGGCGGACGATCTTCAAGACGGTAAATCAGTTCGCTGTTTTGAGTCTGCGCAACCGGTTGCGCATTTTCTGACTCGAGGGTGGAAACAGACATCGAAAACAATCCCGTGGTAGCAAAGCGGGCATTTTAGCTGACCGAAAGGCAAAAGCAAACGTTTGCCAACCATTCTTCTAAATATTTAAATGCGATAAATGCACTTTTTTATATAACTTTTGGTTGTTTTCTGCTTAAAATCCATGCCATTTTTCTATTTTCAGCTGAGAATTCGAACCAGGAAAGCATGACTCGATACTCGTCATATTTCGCCTTACTGCAAATGCGCGATGATGTATGACGAGTATGAAAGAGTGGTGCGGACACAAAGGAGTAACTATGTTTCATCTCGATACTTTAGCAACGCTTGTTGCCGCAACGCTAACGTTGCTGCTCGGGCGAAAGTTGGTCCATTCCGTCTCCTTTTTGAAGAAATACACCATACCTGAACCGGTTGCCGGAGGGCTTCTGGTGGCGCTGGCGCTGTTGGTGCTGAAAAAAAGTATGGGCTGGGAAGTCAACTTTGATATGTCGCTGCGCGATCCGTTGATGCTGGCTTTCTTTGCCACCATCGGCCTGAACGCCAACATTGCCAGCTTACGTGCCGGTGGGCGCGTGGTGGGGATTTTCCTGATTGTGGTGGTTGGTCTGTTGGTGATGCAAAACGCCATCGGTATTGGTATGGCCAGTCTGTTAGGTCTTGATCCGCTGATGGGGCTGTTAGCAGGGTCTATTACGCTTTCTGGCGGTCATGGGACTGGCGCGGCGTGGAGTAAATTGTTCATTGAACGTTACGGCTTTACTAACGCGACTGAAGTAGCGATGGCCTGTGCGACGTTCGGTCTGGTGTTGGGCGGTCTGATTGGTGGCCCAGTGGCGCGTTATCTGGTGAAACACTCCACCACGCCGGACGGTATTCCGGATGACCAGGAAGTACCGACCGCGTTCGAAAAGCCTGATGTGGGGCGCATGATCACCTCGCTGGTGCTGATTGAAACTATTGCGCTGATTGCTATCTGTCTGACGGTAGGGAAAATCGTTGCGCAACTTTTGGCTGGCACTGCTTTTGAATTACCAACCTTCGTTTGTGTGCTGTTTGTAGGCGTGATTCTGAGCAACGGTCTGTCAATGATGGGCTTTTATCGCGTCTTTGAACGTGCGGTATCGGTGCTGGGTAACGTTAGCCTGTCGTTGTTCCTGGCGATGGCTCTGATGGGCCTGAAGCTGTGGGAACTGGCTTCGCTGGCGCTGCCGATGCTGGCGATTCTGGTGGTACAGACCATCTTCATGGCGTTGTATGCCATCTTCGTCACCTGGCGCATGATGGGCAAAAACTACGATGCGGCGGTGCTGGCTGCGGGTCACTGTGGCTTTGGTCTTGGCGCGACACCAACGGCAATCGCCAACATGCAGGCGATTACTGAACGCTTTGGCCCTTCACATATGGCCTTCCTGGTGGTGCCGATGGTCGGTGCGTTCTTTATCGATATCGTTAACGCCCTGGTGATTAAGCTGTATTTAATGTTGCCGATTTTTGCGGGTTAACCGATGAAGCGGCGGTAGAAGTGCCGCCGCAACAAAGACAAATGCCTGATACGCTTCGCTTATCAAGCCTGCATATTGATTCGCAAATTATTGAATTTGTAGGTTTTGTAGGACGGATAAGGCGTTCACGCCGCATCCGGCAGGAAGGTAGATCAACCTGAAACGGCGGTCTTCTCACCGCCGCCTTTTACGCATTTGAGTAACGTTCAGTCTCTGGCATCCAGCGTTCTATCAGGGCTTTTGCCTGCTGTGGGTAACGTTCGTGAATATGTCGCGCCAGGCGCTGAACTTCCGGGATCATCGCCTGGTCGCGCAGTAAATCTGCCACTTTAAATTCGGCATTACCCGTCTGACGTGTGCCTAGCAGTTCACCCGGTCCGCGTATCTCCAAATCTTTCTGCGCAATCACAAAACCGTCGTTACTGTCACGCAGCACTTGCAGGCGGATTTGCGCCGTTTTGGAGAGCGGTGTTTTGTAGAGCAGGGCACAGTGAGAAGCCACCGCGCCACGACCTACACGCCCGCGAAGCTGGTGTAACTGCGCCAGACCCAGACGCTCCGGGTTTTCGATAATCATCAGACTGGCGTTAGGCACATCAACGCCGACTTCAATAACAGTAGTGGCAACCAGCAGGTGTAGCTCACCTTGCTTAAACGATGCCATCACCGCCTGTTTCTCGGCTGGTTTCATCCGCCCGTGCACCAGACCGACATTCAACTCTGGTAGCGCCAGTTTCAACTCTTCCCACGTGGCTTCCGCCGCCTGCGCTTCCAGTAATTCCGATTCTTCAATCAACGTACAAACCCAGTACGCCTGACGGCCTTCCGTCATGCAGGCGTGGCGCACGCGGTCGATAATATCGTTACGGCGCGTATCAGGAATTGCCACTGTCGTCACTGGTGTGCGGCCTGGCGGCAGTTCATCAATGACCGAGGTGTCGAGATCGGCATACGCGGTCATTGCCAGCGTGCGGGGGATCGGCGTGGCGGTCATGATCAACTGATGTGGATGGAAGCCTTGCTGCTGGCCTTTCTCCCACAATGCCAGACGCTGATGCACGCCAAAGCGATGCTGTTCGTCGATAATCACCAGCGCCAGGCCGTTAAACTGCACCTGTTCCTGGAAAATGGCATGAGTGCCAACAATCATCTGCACCTGACCGCTGGCGATGGCTTCTTGCTGAGCCAGTCGCGCTTTACCTTTCTGCTTACCGGCGAGCCAGCCCACTTCGATACCGAGCGGTTCAAACCAGTTGCGGAAGTTATTGGCGTGCTGCTCGGCAAGTAACTCGGTTGGCGCCATCAATGCCACCTGTTTACCGTGAGCAATCGCACGCAGCGCGGCGAGGGCGGCAACCAGCGTTTTACCGGAGCCTACATCGCCTTGTACCAGGCGCATCATCGGTACATCGAGCGCCATATCGCGCTCAATCTCCGCCACTACGCGTGCCTGTGCGCCCGTTGGCTTGAACGGTAAGGCGGCGAGGAGTTTATTTTTCAGCGCGTCACTGGCGCTAAGCGGCTGAGCATGGAAACGTTGCGCTCCGGCGCGTAACGCCAGCATGCTAAGGTTGTGCGCCAGCAGTTCTTCCAGAATCAGACGACGTTGCGCCGGATGCTGCCCGGTTTCCAGATCGCTAAGTTGCAGCGTTGGCGGTGGGCGATGCAGAGTGCGCAACGCTTCCGGTAACGTCATCATTCCTTGTGACAGTTCCGGCGGCAGGAGTTCTTCAATGGCGCAGGTGTCGAGCAGATCCAACGCCTGATCGGTCAGTTTTCGAAGCGTCGCCTGCTTTACGCCTTCGGTGGTTGGGTAAACCGGCGTGAGCGTTTCCTGCAACTCTGGCGTACTGAGATCGCCCTGCACGCGGTATTCCGGGTGGATCATCTCCGCACCATATTTGCCGCGCTTTGCTTCGCCATAGGCCAGCACGCGGCGGCCCGTCGCCAGGCTATTTTTCATTGCTGCGTTGAAGTTGAAAAAGCGCATGGTGAGAATGCCGGAACCGTCGCTAATCTGGCAGGTCATCATTCGCCGACCGCCGAAGGAGATATTGCAGTTCAGCACTTCGCCTTCCACCGTGGCATAAACGCCCGGCAGTAGCTCACCGATGGGGTAGAGATGGGTGCGATCTTCGTAGCGCAGGGGAAGGTGTAAGAGTAAATCCTGCACGGTATGCAGATTGATTTTCGCCAGCTTGTTACTTTGCGCTGCACCAACGCCCGTTAGGGAACTGAGTGGGACAGCATCTAACAGGCGACCTTTCATGGTGCTTACCCTGCGGCCTGCATAGTGGCCCACCAGTCGGCATCAGCTTCAATCTCGCCTTGCTGATTGACATGAGGGTAGGGCAGACCTTTGCGTTTCGCGACTTTCGCCAGCACCGGATAGCCGCCTTCAAACAACAGGCGTTGTTGCTCTGCTTCCGGCAACATACTGTTTTCACGCAGATACATGCCTGCGTTTTGCCGCTGGCGCTGGGCTTCGTAAAGAATGAGGGCTGAGGCAACGGAAACATTCAGCGACTGCACCATGCCGATCATCGGAATGATGATGTCCTGATCCGCCAGGGCTAGTGCTTCCTGAGTGATGCCCGTTTTCTCCTGACCCATCAAAATACAGGTCGGGCGGGTGTAATCAATTTCGCGGAAATCGACAGCGTTATCAGAAAGATGGGTTGCCAGAATCTGCATGCCCTGGCCTTTCAGATGGGCGACGGCATCGCCAATGGTACGGTGCGTTTTCACCTGTACCCAACTGTTGCTGCCAGCCGCAGCCGAAGCCATAGTGCGCATCCGGCTGCCAGGCCAGACGGCGTGAACTTCATGTACGCCAACGGCATCTGCAGTACGAATAATCGCAGAAACGTTATGGGGTTTGTGGACCTGCTCCATGCAGACGGTCAGATCAGGCTGCCGCCTGGCGAGCATTTCGCAGATACGTGCATAACGTGTTGGGTTCATAAAACATTAATTTCGGTTTCGGGTGACTTTAATCACGTCTGGCATCACGCGGATTTTGCGCATGATATTCGCCAGATGCACACGGTCACGGGCGGTCAGACGAATAAAGGCGCTGTAGACGCGACCATCCTTTTCTTCTGTATTCAAACTTTGAATATTGGAGTTGGTCGTATTGATCGCTGCCGTCAGGTTAGCTAATGCGCCCTGATGATTGAACATCTCCACCTTGATTTCGGTGATGAACTCTTGCGCCGTCTCTTTATCCCATTCCACAGCCATAAATTTCTCTGGCTCTTTCTGGTAGCCACGGATGTTACGACAGGATTCATGGTGGATCACCAGACCTTTACCGGGGCTGACGTGAGCGATAATCGGGTCGCCAGGAATTGGGCGGCAGCATTTCGCAAAGGTGATCAGCACACCATCGGCACCTTTAATTGGCAGATGTCCGTGACTTTGGGTCGCCGGTGGAATGGAAGCGTCCCCATGTTGCAGATTCTTCGCGACCACCACGCTCATCGCGTTGCCAAGACCAATTTCCGCCAGCAGATCGTCAAGCGTAGCCAGCTTCATGCGGTCCAGTTCACGCTGAATATTTTCCTGCGGGATTTCATTGAGCTTACGGCTACCACCCAACGCATGGTTGAGCAGGCGGCGGCCCAGGCTTACAGAATCATCACGCTTGAGGTTTTTCAGCAACTGACGAATTTTGGCGCGCGCTTTCGAGCTGACGACAAAATTCAGCCATGCGGCATTCGGGCGAGCGCCAGGTGCGGTAATGATTTCAACGGTCTGGCCGCTGGAGAGCGGCTGCGACAGCGGGTAAGGCTGACGGTCGACGCGCGCGCCCACGCAGGCATGACCGATATCGGTATGCACCGCATAAGCGAAGTCGACGGGCGTTGCACCGGCAGGCAGTTCGACAATGCGCCCTTCCGGTGTGAAAACGTAAATCTCATCCGGGAAGAGATCGGATTTAACGCTCTCGATAAATTCAAACGAGCTACCGGCGCTCTGTTGCAGCTCCAGCAGGCTTTGCATCCAGCGCTGGGCGCGGATTTGCGCGGTAGTACTGGTTTCGCCGTGCTCTTTATAAGCCCAGTGCGCGGCAACACCCATTTCCGCCATCTGATCCATATCTTCGGTGCGGATCTGGACTTCAACCGGCACGCCGTGCGGGCCAATCATCGAGGTGTGCAAAGACTGATAGCCGTTCGCTTTGGGAATGGCGATATAGTCTTTCACGCGACCCGGACGCGGCTTGTACAGGCTGTGCATCTGGCCGAGCACGCGATAACAGGTGTCGGAATCATTGACGATCACGCGGAAGGCGTAGATGTCCATGATCGAGTGAAAACGCTGCTCTTTGAGCACCATTTTGCAGTAGATCGAATAAAGATGCTTTTCGCGACCACTGACGCGGCACGGTATTCCCGCTTCCTGCAAACGCCCTTCGATTTCCGAGAGGATTTTTTGGATCATCTCTTTACGGTTGCCGCGCGCGGCTTTCACCACTTCTTTGATTACGCGATAACGGTTGGGATACAGCGCCTCAAAACCCAGCTCTTCGAGTTCGGTTTTAATGTGGTGGATACCTAAACGGTGCGCCAGCGGGCTGTAAATTTCGAGAGTTTCACGGGCGATGCGGCGACGTTTGTCCGGGCGAAGTGAGCCCAGCGTGCGCATGTTGTGGGTACGGTCTGCGAGTTTGATGAGAATGACGCGGATATCCTGCACCATCGCCATAATCATCTTGCGAAAGTTTTCGGCCTGCGCCTCTTTCTTATCGCGGAACTTGAGCTTATCAAGCTTTGATACTCCCTCTACCAGTTCGGCGACGCTTTTACCAAAAAGCTGTTCCATGTCCTGGTAGGTGGCGGGAGTATCTTCAATCACGTCATGCAGCAGCGCTGCCATTAGCGTTTCATAGTCGAGTTTCATCTCGGCCAGAATGCAGGCAACCGCTACCGGGTGCGTGATATAGGGTTCACCGCTTGAACGTGTTTGCCCCTCGTGAGCATCACGTGCAACGAGATACGCCTGCCGCAGACGTTTGATTTGGTCTTCCGGCAGGTAGTTTTGAATCAGTTGATTCAGGCTTTCAAACAGATACAAGGGCGACCCGCTTTGTGATTAACGACGACCTTCAGCAATAGCGGTAACGGCTTGTAATTCAGCGGCTTCCTGCTCTTGCTGTTCCTGGCGTTCGCGCACGTCGAGGATCTGGTTGTTGATCAGACCTTCTTCGATTTCGCGCAACGCGATTACTGTGGTTTTATCGTTTTCTTCCGGTACCAGCGGATCCTTTCCGCCTACCTGCATCTGACGAGCGCGACGCGCGGCGACCAGTACCAGGTCAAAACGGTTACCAATTTTCTCTACAGCGTCCTGAACAGTTACGCGTGCCATACTTAAAAAGCTCCACAGGTGAAGAAATGACTGGGCATGATACTGAAAGAAGGTTCAGTCTGCCAACAATTTGCTGATTAAAGCGTCATGACGCTGCTTTTGGCGGCTCATGCGCAAGCGTTCGGCGCGAATGATAGTCTTTAGATCACCCAGAGCGGTGTCGAAATCATCATTCACTATTAAATAATCATATTCGGCGTAATGGCTCATTTCTGCAACTGC
Organism: Escherichia sp. E4736; assembly: GCF_005781225.1. Taxonomy (NCBI): domain Bacteria; kingdom Pseudomonadati; phylum Pseudomonadota; class Gammaproteobacteria; order Enterobacterales; family Enterobacteriaceae; genus Escherichia; species Escherichia sp. E4736. Next base: position 102,883 of record NZ_VATT01000010.1, read on the forward strand.
TTGCGCCATACGCTTTGCAATGACCTCTTCGCTGTCCTGACCTCGACCCCGTAAACGACGGTCTAACTCAATTTTTGACGGCGGTAGAATAAAGATACTCCGCGCATGCGGCATTTTCTGGCGAATTTGCTGTGCGCCCTGCCAGTCAATATCCAGAAAAACATCCACGCCGCTCGCCAGTACTTGCTCAATGGCCTCGCGTGAAGTGCCATAGTAATTACCGAACACTTCCGCGTGCTCAAGGAATGCATCTCTGCTAATCATCTCTTTAAATTCATCATGATTAACAAAGAAGTAGTGTTCACCATGGACTTCACCCGGACGCGGTGCGCGCGTGGTGTGTGAAACAGAAACCTGAGTGTCGTACAACGGTTGGGTTTTTAATAAAGCCTGAATCAGGCTGGATTTACCCGCGCCACTGGGGGCTGAAACAATATAAAGCGTGCCTTGAGCCATGAGTATCTTTCGTATGTGATTAGCGAAATAAAGCCTACATACGAGCTTATTATACACGGCGCGGCCATGTGACGTAGCCCTTGCTCACACTTTTTGCGCAAAGTTGTTGCGTTTTGCGTACCTGTTTCCGCAATTCCCGGTCATTTACTGCAACAAGAACGATTCTCTGGAAGCGTCCTCGTAGACTCCGTTTTTGCCACTCGGCTTTGCATTCATCTCGTTGTATATCTGCCCGCCTGACTACAGCGGAGGTGACGATGAAAGTATGGATTGCAGTGTTAATGAGTATTTTATGCTGGCAATCATCAGCGAAGGCGGTCTGTCCGGCCTGGTCGCCAGCCAGAGCGCATGAAGAAATCTCCCGCCTACAACAGCAAGTAAAACAGTGGGACGATGATTACTGGAAAAAAGGGAAAAGTGACGTGGAAGATGGGGTTTACGATCAGTTAAGCGCCCGCCTTGCACAGTGGCAACGCTGTTTTGGCGAAGAGACAACGGGTGACGCTATGCCGCCGCCGTTGAGTGGCACGGTTATCCATCCGGTTGCGCATACGGGGGTACGTAAGTTAGCGGATAAAAATGCGCTACGTCTGTGGATGCATGAGCACAGCGATCTTTGGGTACAGCCAAAAGTTGATGGCGTTGCGGTAACACTGGTCTACCGTGATGGAAAACTGATTAAAGCGATCAGTCGTGGCAATGGGCTTAAAGGTGAGGACTGGACGCAGAAAATACGCTTGATTCCTTCTGTACCGCAATCTGTTAGCGGAGCTTTGGCCAACAGCACCCTGCAGGGTGAGATATTTCTCCAGCGTGAGGGGCATATCCAACAACAAATGGGAGGAATGAATGCCCGTTCAAAGGTCGCTGGCATTTTGATGCGCCAGGACAATAGCGACACGCTGCATTCACTGGGCGTGTTTATCTGGGCGTGGCCGGATGGACCACAGTTGATGGCCGAGCGATTACAGCAGCTTGCTACTGCGGGCTTTACTTTGACGCAGAAGTATACCCTTGCGGTGAAAAGCGCAGACGAGGTTGAGCGAGCACGTAATGATTGGTGGAAAGCGAAATTGCCCTTCGTCACCGATGGCGTGGTGGTGCGAGCGGCTAAGGAAGCCGAATCCCGTCATTGGCTACCGGGCCAGGCGGACTGGCTGATAGCGTGGAAATATCAGCCTGTGGCCCAGGTTACTGAAGTAAACGCGATACAGTTTGCTGTCGGTAAGAGCGGAAAAATCTCGGTGGTGGCGTCACTCGCGCCTGTCATGCTGGATGATAAAAAAGTCCAGCGGGTGAACATTGGTTCCGTCAGACGTTGGCAGGAGTGGGACATTGCACCTGGCGATCAAATCCTTGTGAGTCTTGCCGGTCAGGGTATTCCACGCATTGATGAAGTGGTCTGGCGCGGTGCTGAACGCACAAAACCGACGCCGCCAGAAAACCGTTTTAACGCGTTGACCTGCTACTTTGCTTCTGATGTTTGTCAGGAACAATTCATATCGCGATTAGTTTGGCTGGGATCAAAACAGGTTTTGGGGCTGGAGGGCATCGGTGTATCTGGTTGGCGCTCGCTACATCAGACGCATCGCTTTGAGCATATTTTTTCCTGGCTTTCATTAACGCCAGAGCAATTGCAGCACACGCCGGGGATCGCGAAGAGTAAAGGTGAGCAGTTATGGCATCAGTTTAACCTGGCACGTCAGCAGCCTTTTACTCGCTGGGTGATGGCAATGGGAATACCGTTAACCCAAACGGCGCTTAATGCCAACGACTTCAGCTCCTGGGCGCAACTTTTGCAGAGAAGCGAACAGTATTGGCAGCAACTACCGGGGACAGGGCTGCGTCGTGCAAGTCAGGTTATGGAATGGAAGGATAATGCGCAAATCAAGATGCTGGGCAACTGGCTGGCTGCCCAGCAGATCACAGGTTTTGTGCCTTAGTGACCTTCGTGGCTGTAATAAAAAACCGGTAATCCCAGTTTAAGACGCAGCGCCAGCAAGCGAGCGAAAAAGCCGAATACCAGGGTGGAAATAATCACCACATCATGGTTGGAAACATAGTGTTGCAGCGCGATATACAGCACGGCGGAAGCAAAGGAAACCCCGGCGTACAGCTCTTTCTGAAAGACTAGTGGGATGCGTTTACAGAACATATCGCGTAAAACGCCGCCAAACACGCCGGTGGTTACTGCCGCGACAACGGCAATAATTGGGCCGTGCCCCATATCCAGTGCAACCTGTGCGCCAATGATAGAAAAAACCACCAGTCCGAGTGCATCGAGCACTAGAAAGACTTTACGCAGGTAAGGCATCACGGGAGCAACGATAGTGGTGAACACGGCGGCGGTGGCGACGATAATCACATACTCCGGGTGTTTGACCCAGCCAAGCGGATAGTGGCCCAGCAGAATATCGCGCACTGACCCTCCGCCAATTGCGGTGGCGGTCGCAATGATAATTACGCCAAATGTATCCATGCGCCGCCGTCCGGCCGCCAGCGCCCCTGTCATGGCTTCGGCAGTAATGCCAACCAAATACAAAATGTGTAACAGCATGGTTTTCCCCCTAAAAATCTGCCTGGCAGGGTAGCGACTTGTGTGCATTGTCACGATTGAGATTTTTTAAGGAGAGAATGGATTGATAATTTGTAGTTATGTGAAATTGCTATTTTCTGTAGCAGGAATGCATTTTTCTGATTTTGTGATAAGTAAAATGCATTAGAAAAAGTATGGAGTAAATAAATATGAGGACGAAACTATATGCGTAGCGCCGCTGTAATTAACAACGGCCTACGGAGATATGTCGCTTACTCGATGTTCTGAATCTGCTCGCGCATTTGCTCGATCAACACTTTCAGCTCGATGGCGGAGTTTGTCACTTCGGCATTGATAGATTTCGACGCAAGAGTGTTCGACTCGCGGTTGAACTCCTGCATCATAAAGTCCAGACGACGGCCAACCGCTTCTTTTTTCTTCAGAATGTTGTACGTCTCTTTAACATGCGCTTCGAGGCGGTCCAGCTCTTCGGCAACGTCAATTCGTTGTGCCAGCAGAACCAACTCCTGCTCCAGACGGTTGTTTTCCAGTTGCACCTGGGCGTCTTCCAGCTTCGCTACCAGACGCTCACGCTGCCATTGCAGGATTTCCGGCATATGGGCGCGGACTTTGACCACTTCGGCGGTGACGCCTTCCAGACGCTGCTCGATCAATGCTTTCAGCGCCTGACCTTCGGTTTCACGCACGATGATAAAGTCGTCCAGGGTGCCATCCAACGCCGCAAGAATTTCAGCAGCAATGGCGTCGAGATCCTGCTCCTGAGCTGCCATCACGCCTGGCCAGCGCAGAATATCAACCGGGTTGATTTCCCCTTCGTCGCTCTGCATTTTTACCCAGTTCGCAGCAGTTACCAGCTGTTTAGCCAGTTTTTCGTTGAGGATCAGCTCACCTTGCGCGCTGACATCTGGCTCATAGCGCAGGGTACATTCCACTTTACCGCGCGTCAGGCGAGAACGAATACGCTCGCGAACGACAGGTTCAAGGCTACGGAACTGCTCCGGCAGACGAAAGTAAGTTTCCAGATAACGCTGGTTTACCGAGCGCATTTCCCAGGTTGCGCTCCCCCATTCACCCTTGATTTCACGCCGGGCGTAGGCGGTCATACTGCGGATCATAGACGTTCCTGTTTATAAAAGGAGAGGTGGAAGGATTATAGCCATCGATGCCTTGTCAGGATAGGAATAACCGCCGGAAGTCCGTATAATGCGCAGCCACATTTGTTTCAAGCCGGAGATTTCAATATGCGTCCAGCAGGCCGTAGCAATAATCAGGTGCGTCCCGTTACCCTGACTCGTAACTATACAAAACATGCAGAAGGCTCGGTGCTGGTCGAATTTGGCGATACCAAAGTGTTGTGTACCGCCTCTATTGAAGAAGGCGTGCCGCGCTTCCTGAAAGGTCAGGGCCAGGGCTGGATCACCGCAGAATACGGTATGCTGCCGCGTTCTACTCATACCCGTAATGCCCGTGAAGCGGCGAAAGGTAAGCAGGGCGGCCGCACGATGGAAATCCAGCGTCTGATCGCTCGTGCATTGCGCGCCGCAGTAGATTTGAAAGCCCTCGGTGAGTTTACTATTACGCTGGATTGCGACGTACTTCAGGCCGATGGCGGCACCCGCACTGCTTCTATCACCGGTGCTTGTGTTGCACTAGCCGATGCCCTGAATAAACTGGTTGAAAATGGCAAGCTGAAAACCAATCCAATGAAAGGGATGGTAGCCGCGGTTTCTGTCGGTATTGTTAACGGCGAAGCGATTTGCGATCTGGAATACGTTGAAGACTCAGCGGCTGAAACGGACATGAACGTGGTGATGACCGAAGACGGGCGCATCATTGAAGTGCAGGGAACGGCAGAAGGTGAACCGTTCACCCACGAAGAGCTACTCACCTTGTTGGCCTTGGCTCGAGGGGGAATCGAATCCATTGTAGCGACGCAGAAGGCGGCGCTGGAAAACTGATTTTTAAGGCGACTGATGAGTCGCCTTTTTTTTGTCTGTAGAAAAGTAAGATGAGGAGCGAAGGCATGAAACCATATCAGCGCCAGTTTATTGAATTTGCGCTTAGCAAGCAGGTGTTAAAGTTTGGCGAGTTTACGCTGAAATCCGGGCGCAAAAGCCCCTATTTCTTCAACGCCGGGCTGTTTAATACCGGGCGCGACCTGGCACTGTTAGGCCGTTTTTACGCTGAAGCATTGGTGGATTCCGGCATTGAGTTCGATCTGCTGTTTGGCCCTGCTTACAAAGGGATCCCGATTGCCACCACAACCGCCGTGGCGCTGGCGGAGCATCATGACCTGGACCTGCCGTACTGCTTTAACCGCAAAGAAGCAAAAGATCACGGTGAAGGCGGCAATCTGGTTGGTAGCGCGTTACAAGGGCGTGTGATGCTGGTGGATGATGTGATCACCGCCGGGACGGCGATTCGCGAGTCGATGGAAATTATTCAGGCCAATGGCGCGACGCTTGCTGGCGTGCTGATTTCGCTCGATCGTCAGGAACGGGGTCGCGGCGAGATTTCGGCGATTCAGGAAGTTGAGCGTGATTACAACTGCAAGGTGATCTCTATCATCACCCTGAAAGACTTGATTGCCTACCTGGAAGAGAAGCCAGAAATGGCGGAACATCTGGCGGCGGTTAAGGCCTATCGCGAAGAGTTTGGCGTTTAAAAATATGCGCTGCGCAGGTTTTTGCTGTGCGCAGCGTGATGCGCTTTAAGATATCGTGTTAATCTGCTTTCGCCAGCAGTGGCAATAGCGTTTCCGGCCTTTTGTCCGGGAGGGTCGGCGAGTCGCCGACTTAACGCCAGTAGTATGTCCATATACCCAAAGCCGCTTCATTGTACTTAAGTACGCCTCGCGTACGTCGCGCTGACGCGCTCAGTACAGTTACGCGCCTTCGGGATGGTTTGATGGTATTGCCGCTGTTGGCGCCTCTTTTGGCCGCCGTGATGTGGAGAGTGGAATGGATGCTACCCGGATAACCCTTCTGGCGCTCGATTTGTTCGGCTCGCCGGGCTGGAGTGCCGATAAAGAAATACAGCGGCTGTATGCGCTCAGTAATCATGTCGGACGCCATTACCGACGCATTATTCTTTCTAAGCGCCACGGTGGTCAGCGGATGGTGCTAGCCCCTGATTACTTGCTCAAAACCGTACAGCGCAACATTCTTAAGAACGTACTTTCACGATTTCCGCTTTCCCCTTTTGCTACCGCCTACCGGCCAGGTTGCCCAATCGTCAGCAACGCGCAGCCTCACTGCCAACAGTCGCAGATCCTGAAACTCGATATCGAAAACTTTTTCGATAGCATTAGCTGGTTACAGGTCTGGCGTGTGTTTAGCCAGGCCCAGTTGCCACGCAATGTGGTAACCATACTGACCTGGCTTTGTTGCTATAACGACGCGTTACCGCAGGGGGCGCCAACTTCGCCTGCCATTTCCAACCTTGTGATGCGCCGTTTTGATGAGTGCATTGGGGCATGGTGCCAGACACGAGGAATTATCTATACCCGCTACTGCGATGACATGACCTTTTCAGGTCACTTCAATGCCCGCCAGGTTAAAAATAAAGTGTGCGGATTGTTAGCGGAGCTGCTGGGCCTGAGCCTCAATCAACGCAAAAGCTGCCTGGTCGCGGCCTGTAAGCGCCAGCAGGTAACCGGGATTGTTGTTAATCACAAACCACAGCTTGCCCGTGAAGCGCGCCGGGCGCTGCGTCAGGAGGTGCATTTGTGCCAAAAATATGGCGTTATTTCGCATCTTAGTCATCGTGGTGAACTTGATCCTTCTTGCGATCTCCACGCACAGGCAACGGCGTATCTGTATGCTTTGCAGGGAAGAATAAACTGGTTATTGCAAATCAACCCTGAGGATGAGGCCTTTAAACAGGCGAGGGAAAGTGTAAAGCGAATGTTGGTGGCATGGTAAGAAAAGCGTCAGGCAGACGTTTCTGCCTGAACGTTTAGGGGAGAATTACTGCAACTGCGCAGCAATCAGTGGCCAGCGGGCGTCAAAATCATCCGTCGGGCGGTATTTAAACTCGCTGCGGACAAAGCGTGACAGCATACCTTCACAAAATGCCAGCAACTGGCTTGCCAGCAGCGTTTCATCGGTGGTGTAACCTTCACCCTCACGCATTCTCTTTTCACGCAATACCTGACGCAACTGCGCTTCAATACGCTCGAACAGTTGGTTGATGCGCCCTTGCAGGCGGTCTTGTTCAAACATCAGCGCATGCCCTGTAAGGATGCGGGTCAGGCCAGGATTACGCTCACCAAAACCGAGGAGCAACAACACAATCAGACGTAGGCGCGTTGTGGTGTCCTTCTCATCTTTCAGAATCAGATTGATGCGAGTAATCAGGCTATCTTCGATAAACTCAATCAGGCTATCGAACATGCGGGTTTTACTGGGGAAGTGGCGATACAGAGCCGCTTCGGAAACGCCGACGGAGGCGGCCAGTTTCGCTGTCGTGATACGTTGGCTTCCATCGCTGGATTCCAGCATCAGCGCCAGAGACTGAAGTATTTCTTCGCGACGGTTCCTTTTCGCAGTTTGTTTTTCTGCCATGTTACAAAATACCCCTGAAAATAAGCACTTGCCAGGCGGCACCCACGCTATGACCGCAAACGAAATGTTTGCGGCAATGTTATGACGTTATTCGGATGCGTATGTGTTACTGACGACCAGAGTGACCAAAGCCGCCTTCACCGCGGTCGGTGGCGTCAAAATCTTCCACCAGATTAAATTCGGCCTGTACCACCGGAACAAAAATCATCTGCGCGATACGTTCGCCTGGTTGAATGGTGAAGCTGTCCTGGCCACGGTTCCACACGGAAATCATCAACTGGCCCTGATAGTCAGAATCGATCAATCCTACCAGGTTGCCGAGCACGATACCGTGCTTATGTCCCAATCCGGAGCGCGGCAGCATCATCGCCGCCAGTGAAGGGTCGGCAATATGAATCGCCAACCCGGTAGGTACCAGGGTGGTGTCGCCCGGCGCCAGTTCTACGGCGTCGTCGAGACAGGCGCGCAGGTCAAGTCCGGCAGAACCAGAAGTGGCATAAGTCGGGAGCGGAAATTCCTTCCCAACGCGCGGGTCCAGAATCTTAACGTCGATTTTTTTCATCATAACGGGTCACGATCTCGTCGAGTAATAATTGGCCAAGGAGCTCTTTGCGCTCAAGCGGTAAGACTTTATCTCCGTCTTGCCAGAAAAGGTGTAATGCATTGCTGTCGCTGTTAAATCCTTGAGTTGGCCGGGAAACATCGTTCGCGCAGATCAGATCAAGGTTTTTACGAATACGTTTTTGCCGGGCGTATTCTTCCACATTATTTGTTTCGGCCGCAAATCCAACAACATAAGGCCTTTGGTCTTTTAGTGCGGCAACTCCAGCGACGATATCAGGGTTTTTGACCATTTTTATTGTTAATTCATCCCCCTGAGTCGCCTGCTTTTTGATTTTTTCACTGGCGACAGCGGCTGCGCGATAATCAGCCACGGCGGCACAACCGATAAAAATATTTTGCTGCTGTACAGAGGCCTTCACAGCGGCTTCCATCTCCAGTGCGGTCATCACATCCACACGTTTAACAAACGGCGGTGTCGGTAGCGAAACCGGTCCGGAAACCAGTGTAACGTTCGCTCCGCGACGGGCAGCGGCTGCGGCGATAGCAAAGCCCATCTTGCCGGAGCTGTGATTAGAGATATAACGCACGGGATCGAGCGGTTCACGCGTCGGGCCGGCGGTAATCATAATATTCAGATGTTTCAGGTCGTTGACGGGCGAAAAATGTGCGACAGCCATATCCACAATGGTTAATGGATCGAGCATTCGCCCAGGGCCGATATCACCACAGGCCTGACTGCCGCTATCTGGCCCCCAGATCAGTAAACCACGTGAGGCAAGTACCTCTAAATTATGTTGGGTAGCCGCAGCACGATACATCTGCTGGTTCATGGCTGGCAGTACGGCAACAGGCGCAGGCGTGGCCAGGCAAATCGTTGACACCAGATCATTCGCCATCCCGGCAGCTACGCGGGCAATCAAATCAGCGGTGGCTGGGGCGAGAATTACTAAATCAGCCCATTTACCCAGCTCAATATGACCCATAGCCGCCTCGGCTGCTGGATCCAGCAGACTATCGGAAACGGGATACCCAGAAACCGCCTGCAAGCTAAGTGGGGTGATAAAGGCTTTTGCCGCTTCGGTCATGGCTACGCGGACGTCTGCTCCGCGATCGCGCAAACGACGCACCAGCTCAGGGGTTTTATAGGCAGCAATACCGCCGCTGACGCCGAGAACGATTTTTTTACCGGCCAGGCTCATGATGATTTTTCCTGTAGGGGGACACCAGAAGTTGGCGATTTTATCACAATACTTTTGTTGTCGTGCTTTCACCTGAGAATCACTTTGCGAGGCGCTTTCCAGGATTGAAAACTGGCCGTCGATTTAACCAAACGACTATGACAGCATGCGCCTTCCACAAAGGAGGTGAAGGTGAAAAGCAATGTAGAATTGTTGATGCCACGCGAAAAAATGCTGAAGTTGGGCATTGGCGCGTTAACGGATGTTGAACTGCTGGCGTTATTTCTGCGTACGGGTACGCGCGGTAAGGATGTGTTAACCCTGGCGAAAGAGATGCTGGAGAATTTTGGGTCGCTTTACGGCTTGTTATCCTCTGAATATGAACAATTTAGTGGCGTTCATGGAATTGGTGTGGCGAAATTCGCCCAGTTAAAGGGAGTTGCGGAACTGGCGCGGCGTTACTACAACGTGCGGATGCGCGAAGAAAGCCCGTTGCTCAGCCCGGAGATGACGAGGGAGTTTTTACAAAGCCAACTTACGGGAGAGGAGCGAGAGATCTTTATGGTGATCTTTCTCGATTCCCAACACCGGGTCCTTACTCACAGCCGACTCTTTTCCGGCACGTTAAATCATGTGGAAGTCCATCCACGAGAAATTATTCGTGAAGCGATAAAAATAAACGCCTCGGCGCTGATCCTTGCCCATAATCACCCTTCTGGTTGTGCTGAACCCAGTAAAGCGGATAAACTCATTACCGAACGGATAATAAAAAGTTGTCAGTTCATGGATTTACGCGTGCTCGACCATATCGTGATTGGGCGTGGAGAATATGTTTCTTTTGCCGAACGCGGCTGGATTTAATCCGCTATGCGCGATCCTTCGGGATCTTTGTCTGTTCGGGACTTGAGCACATCGCCGAGTCAGCGTATACTACGCCACCTTTGAGAATCTCGGGTTTGGCATTTGGGCCTGGCAATCGAGAGTTCACATAGAACTGCGATGACCGGGCTGTAAAGCCTGACGAGGCGCCAATACCCCATACGAAGCTCGAGCTAATTTGATTTTTGGAGAATAGACATGTCCCGAGTCTGCCAAGTTACTGGCAAGCGTCCGGTGACCGGTAACAACCGTTCCCACGCACTGAACGCGACTAAACGCCGTTTCCTGCCGAACCTGCACTCTCACCGTTTCTGGGTTGAGAGCGAGAAGCGTTTTGTCACCCTGCGCGTATCTGCTAAAGGTATGCGTGTAATCGATAAAAAAGGCATCGATACAGTTCTGGCTGAACTGCGTGCCCGTGGCGAAAAGTACTAAGTACTTAGAGGAAATAAATCATGGCTAAAGGTATTCGTGAGAAAATCAAGCTGGTTTCTTCTGCTGGTACTGGTCACTTCTATACCACTACGAAGAACAAACGTACTAAGCCGGAAAAACTGGAACTGAAAAAATTCGATCCAGTTGTTCGCCAGCACGTGATCTACAAAGAAGCGAAAATCAAATAATTTTCGCTTTGATGTAACGAAAAACCTCGCTACGGCGGGGTTTTTTGTTATCTGCCTGCCCCCATATTGACTGCATCTGTTCATTCCTGGAGATGCTATGCCTGAATTACCCGAAGTTGAAACCAGCCGTCGCGGCATAGAACCGCATCTCGTTGGTGCAACCATTCTTCATGCGGTGGTGCGCAACGGACGCTTGCGCTGGCCGGTTTCGGAAGAGATCTACCGTTTAAGCGACCAACCAGTGCTAAGTGTGCAGCGGCGTGCTAAATATCTGCTGCTGGAGCTGCCTGAGGGCTGGATTATCATTCATCTGGGCATGTCTGGCAGTTTGCGCATACTTACGGAAGCCCTTCCCCCTGAAAAGCATGACCATGTTGATTTGGTGATGAGCAACGGTAAAGTGCTGCGCTACACCGATCCGCGCCGCTTTGGTGCCTGGCTGTGGACCAAAGAGCTGGAAGGGCACAACGTGCTGGTCCATCTTGGACCGGAGCCGCTTAGCGACGATTTCAACGGTGAGTACCTGCATCAGAAGTGCGCGAAGAAAAAGACGGCGATTAAGCCCTGGCTGATGGATAACAAACTGGTGGTAGGCGTAGGGAATATCTATGCCAGCGAATCTCTGTTTGCGGCGGGGATCCATCCGGATCGGCTGGCGTCATCACTGTCGCTGGCAGAGTGTGAATTGTTAGCTCGGGTGATTAAAGCGGTGTTGCTGCGCTCGATTGAGCAGGGTGGTACAACGCTGAAAGATTTTCTGCAAAGTGATGGTAAACCGGGCTATTTCGCGCAGGAATTGCAGGTTTACGGGCGAAAAGGTGAGCCGTGTCGGGTGTGCGGTACGCCGATTGTGGCGTCTAAACATGCGCAGCGGGCAACGTTTTATTGCAAGCACTGCCAGAAATAATTGATGCTTGCCGGATGGCATACCATCCGGCATAAACGCTACGCTAACTTCGCCATCAGCGCCTGATGGACATTCTCCGGCAGGAAATGGGTGACATCGCCCTGATGGCGCGCCACCTCTTTCACCAACGATGAAGATATAAACGACCACTCTTTCGACGGCATCAGAAACACACTTTCCAGTTCTGGCATTAAGTGGCGATTCATATGCGCCAGCTGCATTTCATATTCAAAATCTGCCACCGCACGCAGGCCACGAATCAGCACCGTAGCGTGTTGATTGCGGGCGAAGTTTGCCATCAAATCGCTAAATCCGACCACTTCAACGTTTCCCAGATGCGCAGTTGCCTGTTGTGCCAGCGCCACACGCTCTTCCAGAGTAAACATCGGTTTTTTACTGGGGCTGGCGGCAATCGCCAGAATAACGTGATCGAACATCTGCGTGGCGCGCGTCACGATATCGATATGACCATTGGTAATGGGATCGAAAGTACCCGGATAAATCGCCCGTTTTTGCATAACAACCTCAATGCGTTTTCGGTGGCAGGTAAGGTTCCAGCAGTTGAAGCAGACGCTGTAGCGCGCCCTGGTTTTGATACAGCACTTCAACGGCATGACGGCCATAGAAACTACGGTAATCGGCGTCGGTGAGTAAAGAGGAAACCTCTTTCGCCAGCGACGTGGCATCGGTGACGGTAATCAGCCCGCTTGCCTGCTCCAGCCGCGCGCAAATGTCTTTAAAGTTAAAGGTATGCGGCCCCATCAACACCGGGATAGCGTGTGCGGCGGCCTCCAGCGGATTATGCCCACCGCGTTCAACCAGTGAACCGCCAACAAACGCGAGATCGGCAATACCGTACAGCAACATCAGTTCGCCCATCGTATCGCCAACCACAACCTGCGTGCTGGTGGAGGGGACTTCCCCTGAGGAGCGTGTGATATAGCTTAGTCCAGCCTGGCGGACAAGGTTAATCGCATCCGGGAAGCGTTCCGGATGACGGGGTACCAGGATGAGCAATAAATTCGGGAACTGTTGTAACAGCGCCTGATGGGCGGCAATCACTACGCTCTCTTCGCCATCATGAGTACTGGTGGCAATCCATACTGGACGATGCGGCGCCCACTGGCGGCGCAGTGTTACTGCTTTAGCGGCCAACTGTGGCGTCACTGAAATATCGAATTTCAGGCTACCGGTGACGGTGACCTGATTATTTTTTGCACCCAGCGTCACAAAGCGCGCAGCATCTTCTTCATTTTGCGCAGCAATCAGCGTAATACGGCGGAGCAAGCGACGAACAAATTTACCCAGTTTGGCGTAACCTGCGGCAGAGCGTGCAGAGAGTCGCGCATTAGCGATAACCAGTGGAATTTTACGTTTATGTAGCGCCGCAATCAGGTTAGGCCATAGTTCGGTTTCCATAATCAACACCAGTTTTGGGTCGACTTTATTCAGGAAACGGTTGAGCGCATCGGGCAGATCGTAAGGCAGATAGACGTGCTGAACATCTTTTCCAAAAGCCGATTGTACGCGCTCCGAACCAGTCGGCGTCATAGTCGTGACTGTGATTGGTAAATCAGGATAGCGATGACGCAGCGCGCGCACCAACGGGATTGCCGCCAGGGTTTCACCGACGGAGACGGAGTGCAGCATAATGCCGCCTGGTGTTAGCGGATGGCGGTAAAAACCGTAACGTTCACCCCAGCGTTTTCGATAGGCCGGAGCCTTACGTCCGCGCACCCAGAGCCGTATCCAGATTAGCGGCTGAATAAGGTAGAGAAGGGCGGTGTAAAGCAATTCGAGCATAATAAATAGCTGACTTATGGATGTGCTGGGGATTCTATGTATTTAACGGTGGCTTTACCATTACTTTTCCCGTTTTTGACTTAAATAGCTTCAGTTTGGTCTGATCTGCCGCTACATCTTCATTTTTTTTGTATTTTTATGCGATTCATTGAAACTCGGCCCCATTTTCAACTCTACATAGGCCATACCGACATTATTGATATGCTTTTTTATCTATTTGATTTTTATGATTAAAACATATTTCGTGTATAAAAATCATTCGGGTCGGATTGCTGCGAAAGAAATGATACACTAGCACGTCAAGTAAGTGCGTTATCAGTATTCAGGTAGCTGTTGAGCCTGGGGCGGTAGCGTGCTTTTTTTCTGCTTAACTTAATCAGACAATCACACAAAAGAGTCGCTAGTGGAAAAGCCATTTCGAAAAATTCTGGTCATAAAGATGCGATATCATGGAGATATGTTATTAACTACTCCTGTCATCAGTACGCTCAAGCAGAATTATCCTGATGCAAAAATCGATATGCTGCTTTATCAGGATACCATCCCTATTTTGTCTGAAAACCCGGAAATTAATGCGCTCTACGGGATAAGCAATAAAGGTGCGGGAACATTCGATAAAATTAAAAATGTGCTTTCGTTGATAAAAACTCTGCGTGCGAATAATTATGACCTGGTCATTAATCTTACGGATCAGTGGATGGTGGCGCTGCTGGTACGTTTTTTACCCGCACGGATGAAAATATCGCAACTTTATGGTCATCGGCAGCATGGCATTTGGAAAAAAAGCTTCACACACTTAGCGCCAATACACGGCACACATATTGTTGAGCGTAATTTATCGGTCCTTGAGCCATTAGGTATTACCGATTTCTACACTGACACAACAATGAGTTACGCCGAAGATTGCTGGAAGAAGATGCGCCAGGAATTAGATGCCCTGGGCGTAAAAGATCATTATGTTGTCATCCAGCCGACAGCGCGTCAGATATTTAAGTGCTGGGATAACGATAAATTTTCTAAGGTTATCGATGCGCTGCAACAGCGAGGGTATCAGGTTGTCCTGACCTGTGGGCCTTCGGCAGATGATCTCGCTTGTGTAGATGAGATTGCACGAGGTTGCGAAACAAAACCCATTACTGGCCTTGCAGGTAAAACACGTTTTCCTGAACTAGGCGCGTTAATTGATCATGCAGTGCTTTTTATTGGTGTGGATTCTGCGCCGGGGCATATTGCGGCGGCGGTGAAGACGCCAGTTATTAGCCTCTTTGGGGCCACTGATCATGTATTCTGGCGCCCATGGACCGAGAATATTATTCAATTCTGGGCGGGGAATTATCAGAAAATGCCGACCCGGCATGAACTTGACCGCAACAAAAAATATCTTTCTGTTATTCCAGCGGAAGATGTGATCGCCGCTACGGAAAAGCTGTTGCCAGAAGATGCCCCATCAGCTGACAGGAATACACAATTATGATCGTGGCGTTTTGTTTATATAAATATTTTCCATTTGGTGGGCTTCAACGTGACTTTATGCGCATTGCATCAACAGTTGCCGCACGGGGCCACCATGTTCGAGTCTATACGCAGTCATGGGAAGGTGATTGCCCAAAAGTATTTGAGCTTATTCAGGTGCCAGTTAAGTCCCATACCAACCATGGACGCAATGCAGAATATTATGCCTGGGTACAAAATCATCTCAAAGCGCATCCCGCTGATCGCGTTGTTGGGTTTAATAAGATGCCAGGTCTGGATGTTTATTTTGCCGCTGATGTTTGTTACGCCGAGAAAGCTGCGCAAGAAAAAGGTTTTTTATATCGTTTAACATCACGATATCGCCATTATGCCGCATTTGAGCGAGCGACTTTCGAGCAGGGTAAATCGACGAAACTTATGATGCTGACCGATAAGCAAATCGCCGATTTCCAGAAGCATTATCAAACTGAATCTGAACGTTTTCAAATTCTTCCTCCCGGTATTTATCCGGACAGAAAATACAGCGAGCAAATCCCAAACAGTCGTGAAATTTATCGCCAGAAAAATGGCATAAAAGAGCAACAAAACTTATTACTGCAGGTTGGATCAGATTTTGGTCGTAAAGGTGTTGATCGCTCAATTGAAGCTTTGGCATCGTTACCGGAATCATTACGTCACAATACGCTTTTATTTGTTGTTGGTCAGGATAAACCGCGGAAATTTGAAGCGTTGGCAGAAAAACTCGGCGTGCGGAGCAATGTGCATTTCTTCTCCGGTCGCAATGATGTGTCAGAATTAATGGCAGCCGCTGATTTATTACTGCATCCCGCTTATCAGGAAGCCGCGGGTATCGTTCTTCTTGAAGCGATCACTGCTGGATTACCTGTTTTAACAACTGCAGTATGTGGGTATGCGCATTATATTGCAGATGCCAATTGTGGAACGGTCATTGCTGAACCTTTCTCCCAGGAACAATTAAATGAGGTTTTACGTAAAGCGTTAACTCAGTCTCCATTACGAATGGCCTGGGCGGAGAATGCTCGCCATTATGCCGATACTCAGGATTTGTATAGCCTGCCAGAGAAAGCCGCAGATATCATTACAGGTGGTTTAGATGGTTGAATTAAAAGAGCCGCTTGCCACACTTTGGCGTGGTAAAGATGTTTTTGCAGAAGTCAAAGAACTGAACGGCGAGGTCTTTCGTGAACTCGAGACGCGTCGCACATTACGCTTTGAGCTGTCCGGGAAAAGCTATTTTCTTAAATGGCACAAGGGGACGACATTAAAAGAGATTGTAAAAAATCTACTCTCATTACGGATGCCCGTTTTGGGCGCAGACAGAGAGTGGCACGCTATTCATCGCCTGAGTGATGTTGGCGTTGATACAATGAAGGGCATTGGGTTTGGTGAGAAAGGTTTAAACCCATTAACCCGTACATCATTTATTATTACCGAAGATCTCACTCCCACGATTAGCCTTGAAGATTATTGTGCTGATTGGGCAGTCAACCCGCCTGATATACGTGTAAAGCGTATGCTGATTACACGAGTGGCAACCATGGTGCGTAAAATGCACGCCGCAGGGATAAATCACCGTGACTGCTACATTTGCCACTTTTTACTTCATTTGCCATTTACTGGCCGGGAAGATGAATTAAAAATTTCGGTTATCGATCTGCATCGGGCACAGATACGTGCAAAAGTACCGCGTCGTTGGCGCGATAAAGACCTGATTGGTTTGTATTTCTCATCAATGAATATAGGGCTGACGCAGAGAGATATCTGGCGATTTATGAAGGTTTATTTTGGTATGCCTTTACGTAAGATATTATCTCTTGAACGGAATTTATTGAACATGGCAAGTGTTAAGGCCGAGCATATTAAAGAGCGAACACAACGCAAAGGATTATAAAAATATTTATCAGTATGTACTGGAACTAACTTCATTATGACTATTTATTTTATAAACTGGATTGCAGATTATGAATTAAGAATGATCCAGTACCTGAAAAAAAAGTACAAGATAAAAAATATAACAACACCAAAAAAATACAACTGGGTTAATAAGAAAATTTTGAAATTAGGGATGGATAATGCATGGCTGGGGCGATTATTCATCAAGCATTACCTCAATGATATCAGAAAAGATGACATAATTATATTTAATGACAGTGTTATTAATAAAGGTATCAATAAACAAATATTAAAAAACATTAACTGTCATAAAGTTTTGCTTCTAAGAAATACTGTCAGCGAAGATTTTATTTTTGATAACACTAATTATTTTGATATTATCTATGATTTTGAGCATAGATTTATAGGGAATGAAAAGACCAAGGCAATAGAACAATTTTTTCCTATAGGAATGGATGAAATTAGAAATTATAGTTTATCTGACAAAAATAACAGTCAGCCAATATGTTTTTTTCTTGGTCGTGATAAAGGACGTCTTCAAATAATTAATGAATTAGCCGATAGATTAACAACACTAGGATGTAAGTTAGATTTTAATGTTGTCAAAGATAAAACATCATCTCCGACTTCAAAGTATTTGATTGAAGAACAAATACCGTATGAAGAGAATATTAGAAGAACATTAAATGCTAATATAATTGTTGATATAACTAAAGAAAACCAATCTGGCTGGACTCTTCGTATACTTGAGGCACTATTTTTCAATAAAAAATTAATTACTAATAATATAAATATACTTGGTTCAGAAATCTATAGTGAGTCTCGCTTTTTTATAATAGGTCATGATGATTGGGATAAGTTAGAGTATTTTATTAACTCATCTGTTAAACCAATGGATTATGATAGTTTATATAAATTCAGCCCTGATAAAATGATGTCAACAATTGTTTCTGATTTTATAGAAAAATAAAATCATTAAAATAGTGAGCTTTACTCAATTAATGAGAGTTTCAATGAAAATAGCATTTATCGGCGAAGCTGTTTCTGGATTTGGCGGCATGGAAACAGTCATTCGTGATGTTATTACTACCTTCAGGCAACAACATATCCAAAGTGAAATGTTTTTCTTTTGTCGTAATGACAAAATGGATAAGGGATGGCTGGAAGGTATTAAATACTCATGTTCATTTTCCAATATTCGTTTAGGTTTTTTGCGTCGGGCGAAACATATTTATGCTCTAAGTAAATGGCTTCAGGAGTACCAACCAGATATCGTTATTTGTATTGATGTGATCTCCTGCCTGTTTGCCGCCAAAGCACGTAAAAAATCAGGAATTAATGTGCCAGTATTTTCATGGCCACATTTTTCTTTAGATCACAAAAAACATGCTGAATATATCACCTGTGCCGACTATCATTTAGCAATCAGCTCTGGCATTAAACAGCAAATGATTAATCGGGGTGTAGCAGAATCGACGATAAATGTTATTTTTAATCCAGTCGAAGCTAAAGACACAGTCATTCCTGCGCCTGAGGAAGGCGAAACGGCAACGTTCATTTATGTTGGGCGTATGAAATTCGAGGGCCAGAAGCGAGTTAAAGACCTCCTTGATGGCTTATCACAAGCGCAAGGTAACTGGAAACTCCATGTATTGGGTGATGGTTCCGATTTCGAAAAATGCCAGGCTTATAGTAGAGAACTAAATATTGATGATCGAATTGTCTGGTATGGTTGGCAACAACATCCCTGGGAATTGGTCCAGCAAGATATTAAAAAGGTGAGTGCGTTATTGCTCACGTCATCTTTTGAAGGTTTCCCAATGACCCTACTTGAAGCCTTGTCATGGGGAATTCCTTGTATCAGTGCCGATTGTGTCTCCGGGCCTGCTGACATTATTCAACCTGATGTCAATGGTCATCTGTATCAACCGGGAGATATTGCTGGTTTTGTAACGCTTCTAAATAAATATATAGCAGGTGAAATTCATATCGAACATGAAAAAATTCCTGCGTCGATCGATAAGTATTACCAATTGAAGTATTACGATAGATTACATGAATTAATTATTTCTGCTATTTCCCGGAGGAAATAATGCAGCAGGTGTTTTTCCAGGAAACTGAGTTTCTTAATTCAGTTATTGATTATAATCATAAAGTAGAAACAGAAAATCTTTGTCTGGACATCGCTTATGGGACTGACAAAAATTTTCTATTTGGTTGCGGAATTTCGATTGCTTCAATATTAAAGTGTAATGAAGGAAGTCGATTGTGTTTCCATATTTTTACTGACTATTTTGGTGATGATGATCGTAAGTATTTTGATGCCCTGGCGCTGCAGTATAAAACCAGAATTAAAATATATCTGATTAATGCTGATCGACTCCGCTCATTGCCTAGCACTAAGAACTGGACTCATGCAATATATTTTCGCTTTGTTATTGCAGATTACTTTATTAATAAGGCGTCTAAAGTCCTTTATCTGGATGCAGATATCATTTGTCAGGGGACTATTGAGCCACTAATTAATTTCTCATTTCCTGACAATAAAGTCGCAATGGTTGTTACAGAAGGGCAAACTGACTGGTGGGAAAAACGCGCACATTCGTTAGGTGTTGCGGGAATTGCTAAAGGTTACTTTAACTCCGGTTTTTTATTGATTAATACTGACCAATGGGCTGCTCAGCAGGTTTCTGCACGAGTCATTGCAATGCTAAATGATCCAGAAATAGTCAAAAAAATAACACATCCTGATCAGGATGTATTAAATATGTTGCTGGCAGACAGACTTATTTTTGCTGATATAAAATATAACACCCAGTTTAGCTTAAACTATCAACTCAAAGAAAGTTTTACAAACCCAGTAACCAACGATACTATTTTTATCCACTATATCGGTCCAACCAAGCCCTGGCATGATTGGGCCTGGGATTATCCTGTATCACAAGCCTTTATGGAGGCAAAAAATGCTTCGCCATGGAAGAGTACGGCGTTGCTGAAACCGAACAATAGCAATCAATTAAGATATAGCGCAAAACATATGCTTAAAAAGCATAGATATCTAAAAGGATTTAGCAATTATCTTTTTTATTTTATTGAAAAGATAAAGCATTAAAACTGGGAAACTATAAAGTAATGATATAAGGGTAGCATTGTGGACTCATTTCCTGCCATAGAGATAGATAAAGTTAAAGCCTGGGATTATCGGCTAGTTAATATAAATACTTCTGAATGTTTAAATGTTGCCTATGGTGTCGATGCTAATTATCTTGATGGTGTAGGTGTTTCCATCACATCAATTGTGCTAAACAATCGAAATATTAATCTTGATTTTTATATTATTGCTGATGTTTATAATGATGGTTTTTTTCAAAAAGTCGCAAAGCTTGCAGAGCAATACCAATTAAGAATCACGCTATATAGAATTATCACTGATAAGCTCCAGTGCTTGCCTTGTACACAGGTCTGGTCAAGAGCAATGTACTTCCGTTTATTTGCATTTCAATTATTGGGTTTAACGCTTGATCGTTTGCTTTATCTTGATGCAGATGTTGTTTGTAAAGGCGATATTAGCCAACTATTGCATCTGGATTTAAACGGAGCGGTAGCTGCTGTTGTTAAAGATGTTGAGCCAATGCAGGAAAAGGCGGTATCCAGGTTGTCTGATCCTGAATTACTTGGGCAATACTTTAATTCCGGCGTCGTTTATTTAGACTTAAAAAAATGGGCTGACGCAAAACTAACAGAAAAAGCGTTGTCTATTCTTATGAGTAAAGATAATGTTTATAAATACCCTGATCAGGATGTTATGAATATCTTACTGAAAGGGATGACAATATTTTTGCCTCGTGAGTACAATACAATTTATACAATTAAAAGTGAATTAAAAGACAAAACACATCAAAACTATAAAAAACTGATTACAGAAAGTACTCTGCTTATTCATTATACAGGTGCAACTAAACCGTGGCACAAATGGGCAATTTATCCATCGGTAAAATACTATAAAATAGCTTTAGAAAATTCACCATGGAAAGATGACTCTCCACGAGATGCAAAATCAATTATTGAATTTAAAAAAAGATATAAACATCTTTTAGTACAACATAAATATATCTCAGGAATTATAGCAGGAGTCTGTTATCTTTGCCGAAAATATTACCGTAAATAACATTTAACTGGTTTATTATGATTCAGAAGAGCAAGATCAAAGACTTGGTTGTTTTTACCGATGAAAACAATTCAAAGTATCTCAATGTATTAAATGATTTCTTGTCTTATAATATAAATATCATCAAGGTTTTTCGTTCTATTGATGATACAAAAGTTATGCTTATTGATACCGATTACGGTAAATTGATTCTTAAGGTTTTTTCTCCGAAAGTTAAGCGTAACGAACGTTTCTTTAAGTCTCTGTTAAAAGGTGATTATTACGAACGCCTTTTTGAGCAAACCCAAAAAGTAAGAAATGAAGGGTTAAATACACTCAATGATTTTTATTTATTGGCTGAACGGAAAACCTTACGATTTGTCCATACTTATATCATGATCATCGAGTATATTGATGGCATAGAGTTGTGTGATATGCCTGATATTGATGATGTGCTAAAAAATAAAATTCAGCAATCAATTAATTCCTTACATCAATATGGCATGGTTTCTGGCGACCCCCATCGTGGTAACTTCATTATAAAAAATGGCGAGGTTCGAATTATTGATCTCTCCGGAAAACGTGCTTCAGCGCAGCGTAAAGCGAAAGATCGTATTGACTTAGAGCGTCATTACGGTATTAAAAATGAGATTAAAGATCTAGGCTATTATCTTTTAGTATATCGTAAAAAAATGCGCAATTTTATGCGGCGTTTGAAAGGGAAACCAGCGCGCTAAAATAGAATTACCCACAATTACTGTCTTCACCCGGACAGTTTTAAGCGGAGTTATTTATTTCACAGGTTTATCATGAAGAATATTAGATACATTGACAAAAAAGATGTTGAAAACCTGATTGAAAATAGAACATCTGATGATGTTATTATTTTTCTTTCTGGCCCCACATCGCAAAAAACACCTTTGTCAGCATTGCGAACAAAGGATATTATTGCTGTCAATGGTTCTGCGCAATATTTGTTAAGTCATAATATCGTTCCTTTCATATATGTACTTACAGATGTCCGCTTTTTACATCAGCGTCGTGATGATTTTTATAAATTTAGCCAGAGAAGTCGTTATACTATAGTAAACGTTGACGTTTATGAACACGCTTCCAAAGAAGATAAACTTTATATCCTCCAGAACTGTCTTGTATTACGGTCTTTTTACCGCCGGGAAAAAGGTGGTTTTATAAAGAAGATTAAATTTAATATTTTGAGACAGATTCACAAAGAACTGCTGATCTCTGTACCGTTGTCTAAAAAAGGTCGTCTGGTCGGATTTTGCAAGGACATTAGTCTTGGTTATTGCTCATGCCATACTATTGCCTTTGCTGCAATTCAAATAGCATATTCACTTAAGTATGCACGGATTATTTGTTCCGGTCTTGATTTAACGGGTAGTTGTTCGCGTTTCTATGACGAGAATAAGAATCCCATGCCCTCGGAATTAAGTAGGGATTTATTCAAAATCTTGCCATTTTTCCGTTTTATGCATGATAATGTAAAAGATATTAATATTTATAATTTATCAGATGATACGGCTATTTCTTACGATGTAATTCCATTTATTAAACTTCAAGATATCAGTACGGAAGAGTCAAAGGATAAGACAAGAAAAAAAATGCAATATAAAGCTTCAACTGATTCTTATGCTAATTAGTTATCCTGAAACTAAAATAATATGGTATAAAAATGCGTTTAGGAACTTTTCACAAAAAGAAAAGATTTTATATAAACAAAATCAAAATTAATTTCCTTTCTTTTTTATTTCGTAAGAAAATCAATAACCAAGTTACAGGGCCAGCACAAATTAAATCATGTCTAATCATTCATGATAATAATAAACTCGGTGATCTAATTGTATTAAGTTCGATTTATCGTGAGCTTTATAGTAAAGGAGTTAAAATAACCATTCTCACAAATAGAAAGGGTGGGGAGTTTCTCTCTAATAATAAAAATATATTTGAGTTCTGTATCAAAGAATCGACGGGTTCCCTTAAAATGCTTACTCTATGTAAGCATCTGCGGGATTTACAGTTCGATATTGTATTAGACCCCTTTGAAACAATGCCCTCATTTAATCATAGTTTAATATTATCAAGTTTAAAAGATTCTTACATTCTGGGTTTTGATCAATGGTATAAGCGTTACTATTCATTTTACCATCCCCACGATGAATGTTTAAAAGAACATATGAGTACACGAGCAACAGAAATACTGAAGCATATTTATGGTGAGGGTGAATTTTCCACCGACTACGACTTGCATTTACCTGTAGATGTTGAAAATAAAATAAAAGATTTTATTGGAAATACAAGAATAATCATCATTAACCCATTAGGTGCAAAAAAAATATGCCGACTTACCTTTGAGCAAATAAAAATTATATATCAAGAAGTGAAAGCACAGTTTGAAAATTATCGAGTGATATTTACCGGGTTACCACAAGATTTATTGACAATACCAATACCTGAAATTGAAACACTACCATTTGACGAGTTTATTTATACTGTTGCGTTGACCCGGTATAGCGATTTTGTCATTTCTGTTGATACAGCTCTTGTTCATATCGCTGCGGCTTATCATAAACCAACGCTTGCATTTTATCCTAATTCACGTACTCCGGAATATCCCTCACATTTAATTTGGGCCCCGAATAATCATCAATCTATACAAATAGTATCTCCAACATTTACGATAAAAGATATCGATACTGAAACTTTAACTGATTCAGTAAAGAGATTAAGTTGTATAGATAAGAAGTGAGTTAAAACTCACTTCTTAAACTTGTCTATTCTTGATTAATAGTATTGTTGCGATTATTAATAACGAGTAAGAGGACTATCGCGGATATAACGATAATTGGAATGCTGCGTGCCCATATGATCACATCACTGAGTCCAATCCCCACAATGCCGAGCGTTAATATCAACAAACCCAATGCGCGTTTTTTATATACTGTATAAAATAGTGAAAAATAGAGGAAAAGGGTGGAAAAAATCCCCATCAGACCTTTCAGTGACGCTGCTTCAATTATCTCATTATGTAGGTGTACGTTAGCAAAATCCAATGCCCCTCTTAGTCTATTGTTTTCTGCGACTAACAAATTCATACTTTCAGCGCGCGACTCTGCAGATCTAAATGAAAAAGGCGATTCTTTGAATAAATCAAAACCAATTTCGTACATTGCCAGTCTTGCACCTAAGGAAGTCACGCTATTAGCATTGGTATAACTGTTTAAATCATTTAATGCTTCGTTATAGCGATATTGAATTGGTTTATTAAATATAATTACAACACTGGCCAATATAGCAATTAGAAGAACAATAGCGGAAGTGAATTTTTTTGGGGATTTATTGTAATATGTAATTAGTGCAACAGCACAAATTACAGGGAAAAGGAGTAGAGTTGCTCTGGTTTGTGTCAGTGCCAGAACATAAAGTACCGCGCAACTATTTAATAAAAATAAAAAAGGATGGTTTTTTTTAGTATAAAGAATTGCAACACCACTAACTATCCCTATTAGCATTGTTGAATATGCTGCTCCTGTTGCCGCTCCTATACCAAAAGAAATGCGGTCATATTCATGAATGCTATTAGTATAAATTGCATATGCAGCAATTATAAATGACAGGGAATATAAAATGTATAACACACTTTCTTTTTTTGTTTTTAGCTGGCTAGTTAGTGCTAAAAAAACAATAAAAGATCCAAATATAAATATTTTGGCAGTATTTAAATAACTGTGGTAAGTAGCACGAAATGGAGAGTTGTCTACTTTAAACACAGAATACCAAATTAAATCAAGCAATCCTATAAAAAATATAGAAAGTGGAAGGATAAGGTTTTTTATATTATAATTTCCTTGTCTGCCACGTAAAATTAGTGATAACAAGCAAACTATAGCAGTGATATTATATATCTTTATGCTGAAAGTGTTATCGATGAATGCAATTATCAATGAAAAAAAACATAATATATAAGTCATTATCTCTAGAATCACAGATGATTTCAGAGTGTAAGGTTTCCATGAGTGAAATTTAATGAAGGTTGGCATGTTTTACCTTTATAATGATGATAATTTTTCCAAAACTGCTTGACCGTTGAGATTAATTAAACTTTTCCCCGGTGCCATGCAAACTACCTGATTCTTCCCATAACCGCCAATTAATCCCGGGTCTGTCGGCCCATAAACTGTGATATTGGGTTTATCGAGTGCCGCAGTTAAATGGCTTAATCCTGTATCGACTGACACAACAAATTTAGCTCCAGCCAGCACACGGGCAACGCCTTCCAGAGTCATCTTCGGCAGTACGTCGACATAATCAAAGCCTTCCGCCAGCCTTTTTGCCCGCTCTTCTTCATGCGGCGCTCCCCACGGTAGTTTAATTCGAATCCCTGAACCTGCCAGTAAACCAATTAATTCTCGCCAGTGCTCTTCCGGCCAGTGTTTATCATCGCGGGTGGTCGCATGAAGGAATACAGCATACTCCCCAGCATCCGGTAGTGGATTTGTCAGGAAATGCTGCGCAATAGCATAATCGCCCTGGGCCTGCGGTTTGCTATACCCAAGGCTTTTTGCAAACAGTTCACGGGTACGTTCTACAGCATGCTGCTGTTTCGCAATATGATGTTTGCGATTGTAAAACAGGCTGGCTAAAGGCTCGCGAGCGGTTTGCCAGTCCATTCCATGTTTAACGCCATGTGCTAAACGTGTCACCAGCGCTGCGCTTTTTACCAGCCCCTGGGCGTCGATAATTGCGTCATAGTTTTCCGCTTGAAGGGCTTCACGAAACGCTTTCCGTTCCGCTTTTATGGGGGCCGAGAACCAGGCTTTACGCCAGCGTCGTATCGCCACCGGAATAACCCGCTCAACGGCGGCGTGCCAGGACGGAATTTGCGCGAATCCCTCTTCCACCACCCAATCAAACTTAATCCCCGGGATTGCCTGCTGGGCATCGGTGAGTGCGGGCAGCGTATGGAGAACATCGCCCATCGACGATGTTTTAACGATCAGAACCCGCATCCGTCAGGCTTCCTCTTGTAACAATAGCGCGTTGAGTTCTTCCAACACGTGCTGGGGAGTAATGTCGATCAAGCTCTGATGATAACCCTCTGCAGCGTCACCTTTACGCACTTTGTGATAGCCGGTAATCAGGCGGATCACGCGCGCTTTATGGGAAAGCGGCGGCGTAAAGTCCGGACTGCTCGGCCCATACAGAGCAACCAGTGGACGATTGAGCGCCGCAGCAACGTGCATCAGGCCAGAATCGTTCGTGACAATGGCTTTACAGGCGGCAATCAAAATGACTGCCTGCTCAAGCTGTGTTTCCCCCGCCAGGTTCCGACACCATGCCTGCTGCTCGGTATTCAAAGCGGCAAGAATCTCATTGCCCGCCTCATGATCTTTCGCAGAGCCAAACAGAACCACCTGATAACCTTCATCAATCAGCTGCTTTGCCAGCTCTGCATAGTGGTAGTGTGGCCAGCGTTTCGCCGGGCCAAACTCCGCACCCGGGCAAAAGCCAATCATCGGACGTTCTGATGAGAGCGAAAATTGGTTACAGGCATACGATTTTTCACCTTCGCTCACCTGCAATTGCGGCCATAACAACGGTTTTGGTAGATCTTGTGCGGTACGCATTACGCCTTTGTCATAGGCCAGCGCCACATAGCGTTCCACCATTAGCGGCCAGGCTTCTTTATCGAGCACACGTACATCGTTGAGTAAACCGTAGCGCATCTCGCCGCGCCAGCCGGTGCGATGAGGAATACCCGCGAAGAAAGGCACTAATGCGGATTTGAAGGAGTTGGGTAAGACGTAGGCGCGGTCGTAGCGTTTTTCACGCAGACTATGACCCAGTTTGCGGCGTTCACCGATTTCCAGCGCCCCGTGACCGAGAGGCATCGGGATAGCTTCGTTAACTTCCGGCATCCGCGATAATAATGGACGGCACCATGCCGGTGCCATCACGTCGATTATCGCCTGGGGATAGCGCGCCTGGAGCGTGCGATAGAGACTTTGCGACATCATCATGTCGCCAACCCACGACGGGCCGATCACCAATATTTTCATTCACTTCATCCTTCAAGCTGTCTCTGCGGCGGCTGCCTGCGTTCACTCCGGTCACTTACTTTTGTAAGCTCCCGGAGATTCACTTCGTTGCCGCCTTGATACCGCTCGAATGATTTTGTGAATTTACGTTGATGTCGCGATTCAGCCAGGCCATGTATTCCGTTACACCTTCAGCAACGGTTTTGAACGGTTTGTCGTAACCCGCAGCGCGCAGATTAGTCAGATCCGCCTGAGTAAACGCCTGATAGCGGCCTTTCAGTTTATCCGGGAACGGAATGTATTCGATCTGACCTTTCTTGTGATAAGCAAGTGTTGCATCTGCTACTGCCTGGAAGGATTCCGCACGACCAGTACCGAGGTTGAAGATGCCGGAAACGCCATTTTCCAGGAACCACAGATTTACATCAGCCACGTCGCCCACGTAGACGAAGTCGCGTTTAAAGTTCTCGCTACCTTCGAACAGTTTCGGTGATTCACCGTTGTTAAGCTGGGTGTTGAGATGGAAAGCGACGCTCGCCATGCTGCCTTTATGGCCTTCACGCGGTCCATAAACGTTGAAATAGCGGAAACCAACAATCTGCGAGTTCGCTTCTGGCAGGATTTGACGAACATATTCATCAAACAGGAACTTCGAATAACCGTAGACATTCAGTGGTTTTTCGTATTCGCGGGATTCAATAAAGTCGGAGGTGCGACCGCCGTAAGTGGCTGCGGAAGAGGCGTACAGGAACGGGATTTCGCGCTCCAGACAGTAGTGCAGCAGCTCTTTGGAGTATTGATAATTGTTATCCATCATATACTTGCCGTCCCACTCGGTAGTGGAAGAGCACGCGCCTTCGTGGAAAATCGCTTCGACATCGCCGAACTCTTCGCCCGCCATAATCTGGATCAGGAAGTCTTCCTTATCCATATAGTCCGCGATGTCCAAGTCCACCAGGTTCACAAACTTGGTGCCGTCTTTCAGGTTGTCCACCACCAGAATATCGGTGATGCCTTTATCATTCAGGGCCTTAACGATGTTGCTGCCGATAAAGCCCGCGCCGCCGGTAACGATGATCATAACTGTAACCTTCGAATTATGGAGTCAGAGACAATCTCAGACACGAATACTTCTATCATATCACTACACGGCGTTGGCTTCAGCCATTCGCCGAAAGTGAGGGGGATGGACGTTATTTATTCTAAATTTTACAGAAGTGTTAACGCGTCATCTCGTCGCGAACTATAAGTTTGGGTAATATGTGCTGGAAATTGCCCTGTCTGGAGAACCGCAATGCGTGGAGAATTTTATCAGCAGTTAACTAACGATCTGGAAACCGCAAGGGCGGAAGGGTTGTTTAAAGAAGAACGCATTATTACGTCTGCGCAGCAAGCAGACATCACTGTGGCTGATGGAAGTCACGTCATAAACTTTTGCGCCAATAACTATCTCGGACTGGCGAATCATCCGGAGCTGATTGCGGCGGCAAAAGCGGGAATGGATTCTCACGGTTTCGGCATGGCTTCGGTGCGATTTATCTGCGGCACCCAGGATAGCCATAAAGAGCTTGAGCAGAAACTGGCAGCATTTCTCGGCATGGAAGATGCGATTCTCTACTCTTCCTGTTTTGATGCCAACGGCGGTCTGTTTGAAACACTGCTGGGCGCGGAAGACGCCATTATCTCCGATGCTCTGAACCATGCCTCGATCATCGACGGCGTGCGGCTGTGCAAAGCGAAACGCTATCGCTATGCCAACAACAATATGCAAGAGCTGGAAGCGTGCCTGAAAGAAGCGCGTGAATCCGGGGCGCGCCATGTGTTAATCGCCACCGATGGTGTGTTCTCTATGGATGGCGTAATTGCCAACCTGAAAGGGGTTTGCGATCTCGCGGATAAATACGACGCTTTGGTGATGGTTGATGACTCTCATGCCGTCGGTTTTGTTGGTGAAAACGGACGTGGCTCCCATGAATACTGCGATGTTATGGGCCGTGTCGATATCATCACCGGCACGCTGGGTAAAGCACTGGGCGGGGCTTCTGGTGGTTACACCGCAGCGCGTAAAGAAGTGGTTGAGTGGCTGCGTCAGCGTTCTCGTCCTTACCTGTTCTCCAACTCACTGGCACCTGCCATTGTGGCTGCTTCCATTAAAGTGCTGGAGATGGTCGAAGCGGGCAGTGAGCTTCGTGACCGTCTGTGGGCGAACGCGCGTCAGTTCCGTGAGCAGATGTCGGCGGCGGGCTTTACCCTGGCGGGTGCTGATCACGCCATTATTCCGGTCATGCTTGGCGATGCTGTAGTGGCGCAAAAATTTGCCCGTGAACTGCAAAAAGAGGGCATTTACGTCACCGGTTTCTTCTATCCGGTCGTTCCGAAAGGTCAGGCGCGTATTCGTACCCAGATGTCTGCGGCGCATACCCCTGAGCAAATTACGCGTGCGGTAGAAGCGTTCACGCGTATTGGTAAACAACTGGGCGTAATCGCCTGAGTGAGGATGTGAGATGAAAGCGTTATCCAAACTGAAAGCGGAAGAGGGCATCTGGATGACCGACGTTCCTGAACCGGAACTCGGACATAACGATCTGCTGATTAAAATCCGTAAAACAGCCATCTGCGGGACTGACGTTCACATCTATAACTGGGATGAGTGGTCGCAAAAAACCATCCCAGTACCGATGGTTGTAGGCCATGAATATGTTGGTGAGGTGGTTGGCATCGGTCAGGAAGTGAAAGGCTTCAAGATCGGCGATCGCGTTTCTGGCGAAGGCCATATCACCTGTGGTCATTGCCGCAACTGTCGTGGTGGTCGTACCCATTTGTGCCGCAACACGATAGGCGTTGGTGTTAATCGCCCGGGCTGCTTCGCCGAATATCTGGTGATCCCGGCATTCAACGCCTTCAAAATCCCCGACAATATCTCCGATGACTTAGCCGCAATTTTTGACCCGTTCGGAAATGCGGTGCATACGGCGCTATCATTTGATCTGGTCGGCGAAGATGTTCTGGTTTCTGGTGCAGGCCCAATTGGTATTATGGCCGCGGCGGTAGCGAAACACGTTGGTGCACGCAACGTGGTGATCACTGATGTTAACGAATACCGTCTGGGGCTGGCGCGCAAAATGGGCATCACTCGTGCGGTTAACGTCGCGAAAGAGAATCTCAACGACGTAATGGCAGAACTGGGCATGACCGAAGGGTTTGATGTTGGTCTGGAGATGTCCGGTGCGCCGTCAGCGTTTCGCACGATGCTGGACACCATGAATCACGGTGGCCGTATTGCGATGCTGGGTATCCCGCCGTCTGATATGTCTATCGACTGGACAAAAGTGATCTTTAAAGGACTGTTCATTAAAGGTATTTACGGTCGTGAGATGTTTGAAACCTGGTACAAGATGGCGGCGCTGATTCAGTCTGGTCTGGATCTCTCGCCAATCATTACCCATCGTTTCTCCATCGACGATTTCCAGAAAGGCTTTGATGCCATGCGTTCGGGCCAGTCTGGGAAAGTTATTCTGAGCTGGGATTAACACGAACAAGGGCTGGTATTCCAGCCCTTGAAGCTGATGGAAAACACAAAATTGCCTGATGCGCTACGGCTTATCAGGCCTACGCGGTTCCTGCAACATATTAAATTTGCACAATTTGGTATGCCGGATAAAGCGTTTACGCTACATCCGGCATAAACAAAGCGCACTTTGTCTACAATCTGAAAATCCAAAATTCCAGCCCTTTTCCCTGAGGATAATCCGTTAAATATGTAAAATCCTGTCAGTGTAATAAAGATATCGTAATTGCGCTGTTATCTTATATTGCTGCTCTCATTATCTCTCTAGCCTGAAGTTACTTTCTCACCCGTAAAAATAATATTTCACAGGCTTAATAGTTTCTTAATACAAAGCCTGTAAAACGTCAGGGTAACTTCAGAGGTCGTCGGTAATTTATGATGAACAGCACTAATAAACTAAGTGTTATTATCCCGTTATATAATGCGGGCGATGATTTCCGCACTTGTATGGAATCTTTAATCGCGCAAACTTGGACTGCTCTGGAAATTATTATTATTAACGATGGGTCAACGGATAATTCTGTTGAAATAGCAAAGCATTACGCAGAAAAACATCCGCATGTTCGCTTGCTGCATCAGGCGAATGCTGGCGCATCGGTGGCGCGTAATCGCGGGATCGAGGCAGCGACGGGCAAATATGTTGCTTTTGTTGATGCTGATGATGAAGTCTATCCCACTATGTACGAAACGCTGATGACCATGGCGTTAGAGGACGATCTCGACGTGGCGCAGTGCAACGCTGACTGGTGTTTTCGTGAAACGGGGGAAACCTGGCAATCCATTCCCACCGATCGCATACGCTCAACCGGCGTATTAACCGGCCCGGACTGGCTGCGGATGGGACTTTCTTCTCGCCGCTGGACTCACGTTGTCTGGATGGGCGTTTATCGCCGCGATGTTATTGTAAAAAATAACATTAAATTTATTGCCGGATTACATCATCAGGATATTGTCTGGACAACAGAATTTATGTTTAACGCGCTGCGTGCGCGATATACCGAGCAATCGTTATATAAATATTATCTGCATAATACGTCAGTGAGTCGGTTGAATAGACAAGGGAATAAAAACCTTAATTATCAACGGCACTATATTAAGATTACCCGACTGCTGGAGAAATTAAATCGAAATTATGCCGACAAAATTACAATTTATCCGGAATTTCATCAGCAAATAACTTACGAAGCATTGCGTGTTTGCCATGCGGTGCGCAAAGAGCCAGATATTCTTATCCGCCAACGGATGATTGCTGAGATATTTACTTCCGGCATGTATAAGCGCCTGATTACTAATGTCCGCAGCGTAAAGGTGGGTTATCAGGCATTACTGTGGTCTTTCCGCTTATGGCAATGGCGCGACAAAACACGATCGCACCATCGCATTACGCGTAGCGCCTTTAATTTGCGCTAGCGTTAAACTTCGCCGCTTCGGGCTGTTTGCCCCAGCCTTGCCACTGATGCTGGAAGTAAACGATCAGCGTGCTCTGGCTGATGCTTTCGCTTAATACTTCAAAGAAGCGATTCGCATAAACGGGTTCCAGCGGTTTTTTCGGTTTACACAGCTTCACGCCACGGAACGGATTACGCGGCGCGTTGGGCACCGTATTTTTCGGTGGCGTAGACGTATCGACCTGCGGTTCATTCAGCAAGCTGCTGGCTTTCACCAGCGTAATGTCTGGCGGCAGGTTATAAACCATCTGTTGTAGCACGCGTACCGTTGAAGGGTGAGGATGCCCGATGGCGATGGTCGAACCGTTGCGACGCGCCAGGTCAATTGCGCGATTGAACTGTACACGAATATCCGCTTCATTTTGCGAATCGTCGAGGAACACCTTCCGTTTAATAACCTTCACGCCAGTGCCTTGTGCGGCACGCATCGCCTGGGTATTACCGATGGTTACGCTGTCGAGGAAGTAAAGATTGTAACGCGCCAGCGCCTGCATCACTTTCTGCATACCAAACAGGTTAGAGGTCATCTTGCTGCCCATGTGGTTGTTGATCCCCACGGCATAGGGCACGTTATTGACCGCACTACGAATAATGCGCTCAATTTCGTCGCTGCTCATCTCCGGGCGCAGCGTGTTTTTCTCCAGCGGCTGTTTACTTAATGGTGCCATTGGCAGATGGATTAACACTTCGTGACCGCTGTTATGCGCTTTGGTCGCCATCTCTCTGGCGTGCGGTGAGTCGGGTAACACGGCGACGGAGATAGCGGAGGGCATCGCCAGCACCTGGTTTTCGTTGTGCGGGCGATAACCAAAATCATCAATGACAATGGCTAGTTTGCCAGCAAGTACGGGGGAGGAAAGCGCTAACAGAGCGGCAAATGCAAGAACGTTACGACGAAATGGAAACAAAACTTATCTTCCCAACCACGGCTGTGGATTGACCGCCTGACCCTGGCGGCGAATTTCGAAATAGAGTGAAGGCCGACCCTGACCACCACTGCTGCCCACCAGTGCAATTGGCTGGCCCGCGCGAACCTGCGAACCAACGCTCACCAGTGCGCTCTGATTATAGCCGTAAAGACTCATGTCGCCTTTACCGTGCTCAACCACCACCACCAGACCGTAGCCTTGCAGCCAGTCAGCCAGAATCACCCGACCGTCGGCAATCGCTTTAACTTCAGTACCTTCAGAGGCACCGATAACCATCCCTTTCCAGCGCAGTTCGCCTTGTAGCTGTTCGCCATAGCGATGCAGCGTTGGCCCGCGAACCGGCCAAAATGCCTGACCGCGCGGTGCGCCCAGACCACCAGTTCGGGACATCAGCGATTTTTCGCTTTCGGTCGGTTTGTAGGTGGTGCCTTTACGTGTCGCTTCTTTCTGACGGTCGCGAACCGCCTGGGCTTCGCGCGCTTCACGTTCAGCACGCGCTTTCGCTGCCGCTTCTGCACGGGCAATGCTGTTACGCAGACGGGATTCGTTGGCACGCAGTTCACTTAGCTGCTGCTGACCTTGCTGGATGGAAGATTCCAGCCCCGCCAGCGTCTTTTTACGCTCGTTCAGCGCCTGAGTCAGTTTCGCCTGTTGGGCGCGCTGCTCATATAACAGCGTTTGTTGCTCGCTTTGTTTCTCTTCCAGTTCAGCACGCTGCATGGCGACTTCTTCACGCGTTTGCTTCAACTGGGCGATGGTTTCTTGTCGCGCCTGGTTGAGATAGCCGAAGTAAGCCTGCAATCGTTGACCGCGCTGGCTTTCTTCACCGCTGAGAATCAGCTGAATACCGGTATGTTCACCCTGACGAAACGCAGCATCCAGTTGCGCGGCGAGGCTGCGTTCCTGGGCGGCTTTTTGCTGCTCCAGTTTGGCAATCGACGCGTTCATCTCATCAATCTGTTTATTCAGTTGATTGAGCGTGTTTTGCGTTTCGCGCAGCTTGCGGGTGGCTTCGGAGATCGCCTCTTCCTGCTTTTTCAGCTGAGCAAGCAGGCTTGAGCGTTGTTGCTGCTGTTGGCGTACCGCGCGCTCTTTCGCGGCGATATCGGCCTGAATAGACTTGAGTTGGTCGCGGTCATCCGCGTGGGCGGAAAACGTGCACAACAATACGCCAGCGCTAAGAACGCTGGCGTAAATGATGGGCCTGACTGCAAACCTGCGCGGTTTCGTGGCCCGTGTCATGGTATTAATCGCCTTTCCCCTCATGGGGAGGGATTATTCCACGATGAACAGCGGCTTACCAGTCATCTCTTGCGGGATTTCCATCCCCATCAGCGACAACATGGTCGGTGCGATGTCAGAAAGCTTACCGCCTTCAACCGCTTTCACGTTCTTATCACCAACGTAAATCAGCGGAACTGGCAGGTTGGTGTGTGCTGTGTGTGCCTGACCCGTTGCCGGATCGCGCATCTGTTCAGCGTTACCGTGGTCAGCGGTGATCAGCAGTTGTCCACCCACGGACTCAACGGCTTTTGTCACTTCTTCAACACAGTGATCCAGCGCTTCTACCGCTTTAACCGCCGCTTCCATCACTCCGGTGTGACCTACCATGTCGCCGTTCGGATAGTTACAGATAATGGTGTCGTATTTGCCGCTCTTGATTGCCGCAACCAGTTTTTCGGTCAGCTCTGCGGAGCTCATTTCCGGCTGCAGGTCGTAGGTAGCGACTTTCGGCGAGTTGATCAGAATGCGGTCTTCGCCTTTGAACGACTCTTCTACACCACCGTTAAAGAAGAAAGTGACGTGAGCATATTTTTCAGTTTCGGAAATACGCAGCTGAGTTTTGTCGTTTTTCGCCATCCACTCGCCGAAGGTGTTAACCAGAGACGCCGGTGGGTAAGCCACTGCGGTTTTGATGTCGGCAGCGTATTCGGTCAGCATCACGAAATCGACGTTAACCACTTTCTTACGCGCGAAGCCGTCGAAATCAGCGTTCACGAACGCACGAGTAATTTCACGCGCACGGTCAGCACGGAAGTTCATGAAAATCAGCGCGTCGCCGTCTTCCATTGCTGCATCTGACTGGCCTTCTGCACGAATAACGGTCGCTTTCACGAACTCGTCGTTTTCGTCGCGAGCATAAGCAGCCTGCAAACCAGCAACGGCGGTATCGGCCTGGAATTCACCCTGCGCCAGAGTCAGCAGGTCATAAGCTTTTTCAACGCGATCCCAACGGTTGTCGCGGTCCATCGCGTAGTAACGACCAATGATGGACGCTACGCGGCCTTTACCCAGCGCGGCAAATTTCTCTTCGAATTTTTTCAGCGAAGATTCAGCACTGCGCGGCGGAGTGTCGCGACCGTCAAGGAATGCGTGCAGGTAGATTTTTTCTGCACCGCGTTCAGCTGCCAGTTCTACCATCGCCATGATGTGATCTTCGTGGCTGTGTACGCCGCCTGCGGAGAGCAGACCCATAATGTGTACTGCTTTACCTGCGTTTTTCGCTTTATCTACCGCACCAGTCAGTACCGGGTTAGCGAAGAAAGCGCGATCTTTGATTTCAACGTCCAGACGAGTCAGGTCCTGATACACGATGCGGCCGGCACCCAGGTTAACGTGGCCTACTTCGGAGTTACCCATCTGACGGTCAGGCAGACCGACTTCCAGACCGGAAGCGTCGATCAGGGTATGCGGACGATTGGCCCACAGTGCATCCATTACCGGGGTTTTAGCACTAAAAATGGCGTTATCCTGCTGTTCTTCGCGATAGCCATAGCCATCCAGAATCACCAGTACCATAGGTTTTTTAGAAACCGACATTGCGACAACCTCATACTCAAGAGTCAAAATTTGCGTAATTTTACTACAGCTGAATCGATAAAATAGCCTCTGAAGATCAAAATATACGACCGCTCGCGGCAAGCCGATGCCAGATTTGCGATTTTTTTTCGTCGCGCCCCGCAAAATTGCATTCCAGTTAACGCGCTGGCTGTATTTGCCGCACTGCGCAGGTATACTCCTTTCCTGGTTTTTTTAATCACTACGTCGGGAGTTGTTACCCCCCATGCAAGAAATTATGCAATTTGTTGGCCGTCATCCCATACTGAGTATCGCCTGGATCGCGTTACTGGTGGCGGTTCTTGTCACTACGTTTAAGAGCCTGACCTCGAAAGTGAAGGTGATTACTCGTGGTGAAGCTACGCGTCTGATCAACAAAGAAGACGCTGTGGTTGTGGATTTACGTCAGCGTGATGACTTCCGTAAAGGCCATATCGCAGGTTCTATCAATCTGTTGCCGAGCGAAATCAAAGCCAACAATGTTGGTGAGCTTGAGAAGCACAAAGACAAACCGGTTATCGTGGTAGACGGTTCTGGCATGCAGTGCCAGGAGCCTGCAAACGCGCTGACGAAAGCTGGTTTTGCGCAAGTATTCGTGCTGAAAGAAGGCGTCGCTGGCTGGGCTGGCGAAAACTTGCCTCTGGTGCGCGGCAAATAATTTACCTGTCGTCTTTCATGATGCAGGCCGTTAGCTGCAATTATGCCCCCAGCGACTTATTGTTATAAGCTTCTGGGGACACTCCATTTTGCTGCCGCCCTGCAACATGAAATTTCAGGGTAAAAAAACAGGAGCTAAGTTATGGCCAATGTTGAAATCTATACCAAAGAAACCTGCCCGTATTGCCATCGTGCAAAAGCACTGCTGAGCAGCAAGGGCGTGAGTTTTCAGGAGCTGCCGATTGATGGCAACGCCGCCAAGCGTGAAGAGATGATCAAACGCAGCGGTCGTACCACGGTTCCCCAGATTTTTATTGACGCACAGCACATTGGCGGCTGTGATGACTTGTATGCATTGGATGCACGTGGTGGACTGGATCCCCTGCTGAAATAACGTGTGAACGTTGGCATTACATTGCGCAGTATTTAAGGACAACACTTAAGGGTTTTCTACACATGTCAGAACAAAACAACACCGAAATGACTTTCCAGATCCAACGTATTTATACCAAGGATATTTCTTTCGAAGCGCCGAACGCGCCGCACGTTTTCCAGAAAGATTGGCAGCCAGAAGTTAAACTTGATCTGGATACGGCATCTTCTCAACTGGCAGATGACGTTTACGAAGTGGTACTGCGTGTTACCGTAACGGCATCCCTGGGCGAAGAAACTGCGTTCCTGTGTGAAGTTCAGCAGGGCGGTATTTTCTCCATCGCGGGTATTGAAGGCACCCAGCTGGCACATTGCCTGGGCGCATACTGCCCGAACATTCTGTTCCCGTATGCTCGTGAATGCATCACCAGCATGGTATCCCGCGGTACATTCCCGCAACTGAACCTTGCGCCGGTTAACTTCGATGCGCTGTTCATGAACTATTTGCAGCAGCAGGCTGGCGAAGGTACTGAAGAACATCAGGATGCCTGATGAACCAACGTAATGCTTCAATGACTGTGATCGGTGCCGGCTCGTACGGCACCGCTCTTGCCATCACCCTGGCAAGAAATGGCCACGAGGTTGTCCTCTGGGGCCATGACCCTCAACATATCGCAACGCTAGAACGCGACCGCTGTAACGCTGCGTTTCTCCCCGATGTGCCTTTTCCCGATACGCTCCATCTTGAAAGCGATCTCGCCACCGCGCTGGCAGCCAGCCGCAATATTCTCGTCGTCGTACCCAGCCATGTCTTTGGTGAAGTGCTGCGCCAGATTAAACCGCTGATGCGTCCTGATGCGCGGCTGGTGTGGGCGACTAAAGGTCTGGAAGCGGAAACCGGGCGTCTGTTACAGGACGTGGCGCGTGAGGCGTTAGGCGATCAAATTCCGCTAGCGGTTATCTCTGGTCCAACATTTGCGAAAGAACTGGCGGCAGGTTTACCGACGGCTATTTCGCTGGCCTCTACCGACCAGACCTTCGCCGATGATCTCCAGCAGTTGCTGCACTGTGGCAAAAGTTTCCGCGTTTACAGCAACCCGGATTTCATTGGCGTGCAGCTTGGCGGCGCGGTGAAAAACGTCATTGCCATTGGCGCGGGGATGTCCGACGGTATCGGTTTTGGCGCAAATGCGCGTACGGCGCTGATCACCCGTGGACTGGCTGAAATGTCGCGTCTTGGTGCGGCGCTGGGTGCCGATCCTGCCACCTTTATGGGCATGGCGGGGCTGGGCGATCTGGTGCTTACCTGTACTGACAACCAGTCGCGTAACCGCCGTTTTGGCATGATGCTCGGTCAGGGCATGGATGTACAAAGCGCGCAGGAGAAGATTGGTCAGGTGGTGGAAGGCTACCGCAATACGAAAGAAGTCCGCGAGTTGGCGCA
Source organism: Escherichia sp. E4736 (assembly GCF_005781225.1). NCBI lineage: Bacteria > Pseudomonadati > Pseudomonadota > Gammaproteobacteria > Enterobacterales > Enterobacteriaceae > Escherichia > Escherichia sp. E4736. Next base: position 141,261 of record NZ_VATT01000010.1, read on the forward strand.
TCGCTTCGGCGTTGAAATGCCAATAACCGAGGAAATTTATCAAGTATTATATTGCGGAAAAAACGCGCGCGAGGCAGCATTGACTTTACTAGGTCGTGCACGCAAGGACGAGCGCAGCAGCCACTAAACCCAGGGAACCTTTGTTACCGCTATGACCCGGCCCGCGCAGAACGGGCCGGTCATTATCTCATCGTGTGGAGTAAGCAATGTCGTGTGAAGAACTGGAAATTGTCTGGAACAATATTAAAGCTGAAGCCAGAACGCTGGCGGACTGTGAGCCAATGCTGGCCAGTTTTTACCACGCGACGCTACTCAAGCACGAAAACCTTGGCAGTGCCCTGAGCTACATGCTGGCGAACAAGCTGTCATCGCCAATCATGCCTGCCATTGCTATCCGCGAAGTGGTTGAAGAAGCCTACGCCGCCGACCCGGAAATGATTGCTTCTGCGGCCTGCGATATTCAGGCGGTACGTACCCGCGACCCGGCAGTCGATAAATACTCAACCCCATTGTTATACCTGAAAGGTTTTCATGCCTTGCAGGCCTATCGCATCGGTCACTGGCTGTGGAATCAGGGCCGTCGTGCACTGGCTATTTTTCTGCAAAACCAGGTTTCTGTGACGTTCCAGGTCGATATTCACCCGGCGGCAAAAATTGGCCGTGGCATTATGCTCGACCACGCGACGGGCATCGTCGTTGGTGAAACGGCGGTGATTGAAAACGACGTGTCGATTCTGCAATCCGTCACCCTTGGCGGTACTGGGAAAACCAGCGGTGACCGTCACCCGAAAATTCGTGAAGGCGTGATGATTGGCGCGGGCGCGAAAATTCTCGGCAATATTGAAGTTGGGCGCGGCGCGAAGATTGGCGCAGGTTCCGTGGTGCTGCAACCGGTGCCGCCGCATACTACTGCCGCTGGCGTTCCGGCACGCATTGTCGGTAAACCAGACAGCGATAAGCCATCAATGGATATGGACCAGCATTTCAACGGTATTAACCATACGTTTGAGTATGGGGATGGGATCTGACGTCCTGTGATTGTGCCGGATGCGATGTAATCATCTATCCGGCATACAGTAACTAATCTCTCAACACCGCTCCCGGATACCCCAGCTGCCGCCAGGCTTCATACACCACTACCGACACCGCATTGGACAGGTTCATGCTGCGGCTGTCCGGCACCATTGGAATACGAATTTTTTGTTCAGCGGGCAGGGCATCAAGAATGCTCGCTGGCAGGCCGCGCGTTTCCGGGCCGAACATCAGATAGTCGCCATCCTGATAGCTTACGGCGCTATGTGCGGGCGTACCTTTTGTAGTGAGAGCAAACAGGCGCTGGGGATTTTCTGCTTCGAGGAACGCGCTGTAGTCATGATGACGCGTAACGGCGGTAAATTCGTGGTAGTCCAGCCCTGCGCGGCGTAGGCGCTTATCGTCCCAGGCAAATCCCATTGGTTCGATGATATGCAGACGAAAGCCGGTGTTAGCGCAAAGACGGATGATGTTGCCAGTATTTGGCGGAATTTCTGGTTCGTAAAGTACGATGTTTAGCATACTGCCCCCTTAGTGCGGGGGCAGGATAGCAGAAAATTGGTGAGCCGTGCGGCCTTTTCCCCTCACCCCGGACTGTGCATCCGAGAGAGGTGATTCAGTCTGAGGGAGCACAAACAACACCGATCGGTCCCCTCTCCCTGAGGGAGAGGGTTAGGGGGCTCAAACGACTATGCCGCATTCCCTTTCGCCATCGGAGCCAGCGCCGCAGGCAACTCTTTACCCAGCCCCTGCACCAACGAATCTTGCGTAATTTCGCTGATCGATTTCGCGCCCGTCAGCGTCATTGCCACTTTCATCTCTTTCTCAATGAGATTCAGCAGGTTAGCCACGCCCGCCTGGCCCGCCGTTGCCAGCGCATACAGGAAAGCACGACCCAGCAGTACGGTGTCGGCACCGAGCGCAATCATACGCACAACGTCTAGCCCGTTACGAATGCCGCTATCCGCCAGAATGGCGATATCCCCTTTTACCGCGTCCGCAATAGCAGGCAGTGCGCGGGCAGAAGAGAGCACGCCATCTAACTGACGACCGCCGTGGTTAGAAACCACAATCCCGTCAGCGCCAAAACGTACCGCATCACGCGCATCTTCTGGGTCGAGGATCCCTTTGATCACCATCGGGCCATCCCAGAAATCGCGGATCCACTCAAGGTCTTTCCAGGAGATGGACGGATCGAAGTTATTCCCCAGCCAGCCGATGTAATCTTCCAGCCCGGTCGGTTTGCCAAGGTAAGCCGAGATATTCCCTAAATCATGTGGACGACCATTCAGGCCCACATCCCACGCCCATTGTGGATGAGTCACCGCCTGCAAGTAGCGGCGCATTGCCGCATTTGGGCCACTCATACCCGAATGCGCATCACGGTAGCGTGCGCCCGGCGTTGGCATATCCACGGTGAAAACCAGCGTAGAACAACCCGCGGCTTTTGCTCGTTCCAGTGCGTTACGCATAAAACCGCGATCGCGCAGTACGTAAAGCTGGAACCACATTGGGCGCTTGATGGCGGGTGCGACTTCCTCAATCGGGCAAACGGAAACCGTTGAGAGAGTAAACGGAATGCCATGCGCATCCGCCGCTTTTGCGGCCTGAACTTCGCCGCGTCGCGCATACATGCCGCACAAGCCCACTGGAGCCAGCGCTACTGGCATCGACAATTTCTCATTAAACAGCGTCGTTTCCAGGCTTAAGTCGGACATGTTTTTCAGAATGCGCTGGCGCAGCGCCACTTCTGATAAATCTTCCATGTTACGACGCAGGGTATATTCAGAATATGCGCCGCCATCCATATAGTGGAACAGGAACGGCGGCAGAATGCGTTGTGCTGCGGCGCGATAATCGCTGGCTGCAGAAATAATCATGCGTTTTTCTCCCTCGAATGCTCATTATGCTCACCGGGCAGGCGGGTAATACGTGCACGGCGCGCCTGATCTTCATCGAATCTTTTCATGGTGCTGTGGACAAAACTGAGATGCGCCATCATCGCTTTACGCGCCCCGTCGGCATCACCGGCAAAAATGGCATCAATGACTGCCTGATGCTGCTCGGTCAGTTGTGAAAAAACGGGCGGCACGAGATACATCCGTTGACGGCTTTGCATCACCGAGGATTGCAGAACATCAAAGAAACCACGCATGGTTTGTAGCAGCACGATGTTATGCGAGGCTTCGGCAATCGCCAGATGGAAACGAACGTCCGCTTGTGAGGCGAGGTCCGGGTCTTCGCTGAGCGTTGCCTCAAAGCAAAGCTGAATTTTCTCTTTGTCACCAGGCGTGGCGCGCATCGCTGCATGCCATGCGGTGCTGGCTTCAATGGCGTAGCGGGCTTCCAGAATATCGAAACTGTAATCCGGATCATCGGCCATCAGCGTTTTCAGCGGCTGGACGATGTTTTGCTCCGACCACGCGTCATGACGCCAGCGCACAAATGTGCCACCACCGCGACGACTAAGAAGTACGCCTTCGCTCACCAGTTTTGCCAGCGCTTCGCGCAGTGAATTACGCGACACGCCGAGTTGCATCGCCAGTTGGCGTTCAGCGGGCAACTTCATGCCCGCCTCCAGCTGTTTTTCATCAATCAGCGCCCGCACACGGGAGGCAACCTCGTCTGACAGGCGTCTGGGTGTAGCAATCATTAAGGAATCATCCACGTTAAGACGTAAGCCTGAAGCGTGGTGATCACGCCCACCATACAGGTGAATATCAGGCTGTGTTTGACGGTAAAGCGGAACAGGTCTGACTCTTTGCCAACCAGGCCTACCGCCGCACAGGCGATAGCGATGGATTGCGGGGAGATCATCTTCCCGGTAACACCGCCGGTGGTATTGGCGGCAACCAGCAACAGGTCAGAGACGCCAATTTGTTGTGCGGCCGTGGCTTGCAGAGCGGCAAACAGAGCGTTAGATGACGTATCCGACCCGGTCAGGAATACCCCCAGCCAGCCGAGGAACGGCGAGAAGAAGGTGAATGCATGACCGGTGTGCGCCAGTGCCAGCGCCAGTGTTGACGACAGCCCGGAATAGTTCGAGATAAAGGCGAACGCCAGCACCATACCGATGGAGTAGATGGGCAGCGCCAGTTCTTTCAGCGTGCTGCCGAAGGTGCTGAGAGCGTCAGACGGTTTCATCTTCAGCCAGACAACCGAGAGCAGCGCAGCAAACAGAATGGCGGTACCGGTGGCAGAGAACCAGTCAAACTTAAATACGGCGGCGTAAGCGGTAGCTTCGCTGACCACCGGCGGCATACGAGCAACCAGTTTGTCGAGATACGGTACCGGAATGTTGATCACCCATTCATAAAGTGCGCCGCCCGAAGCGAAAAGTGCTTTAAACGGCGGGATACTCCAAAGTGTTACGGTGGCGGTCAGGAACAGGAACGGTGTCCAGGCACGCAGCACCTGACCCGCCGTGTAACCTGTGTGAGCCAGCGTCATATCAACCTGCGATGCACCCAGATCGCCGAAGCGGAAAACGCGTACTGGCTGCCAGCGTTTGAGGAACAGTGTCAGGCAGAGCAGCGATACCAGCGAAGAGATAATGTCCGGCAGTTCCGGCCCAATGAAGTTGGAGCTGAGATACTGTGCGATGGCAAACGAACCACCTGCAACCACGACCGCAGGCCACGTCTCTTTAATACCGCGCCAGCCGTCCATAATCGCCATGATCCAGAACAGGACGATAATGGTCATAAACGGTAGCTGACGACCCACCATCTGGCCGATCTCAAAGCTGTCGATGCCCGTTACCTGTCCGGCAACCAGAATTGGAATACCCATCGCACCAAATGCCACTGGCGCGGTGTTAACAATCAGGCACAGTCCGGCGGCGTACAGAGGTTTAAAGCCCAGGCCGACCAGCAATGCGGCGGTGATCGCCACCGGTGCGCCGAAGCCTGCAGCCCCTTCGAGAAATGCGCCGAAACAGAAACCGACGATCAGCATTTGCAGACGCTGGTCTGGGGTTATCGAAAGAATCGACGAGCGGATAATGTCAAACTGTCCGGTTTTCACCGAGATCTTATAGACGAACACCGCCGCAATAATGATCCACGCGATTGGCCACAAACCGTAGAAGAAGCCATAAACCACCGAGGCCAGCGCGTTGGCGACCGGCATTTTATAGAACAGCAAAGCCACGGCCAGGGCGATGGCAACCGTCCAGGTGGCGGCAACGTATCCTTTCAGTTTGAGCTTAATCAGCGCAAAGAAGAAAAACAGGATGGGAAGCGATGCTATCAGGCTGGAAAGCCAGATATTCCCGGCGGGATCATAGTTTTGTTGCCAGAGATTCATTGCAGGTCTCCTGGAGTCCACGCACATCGTGTAATGAGTCTGTTGCTCATCTCCGTGTCACACGTTGTGTAAAAGTGGTACTGCCAATTTTGTTGTGTAGGGATAATGACAATGAATGGTTAACTAAATGTTATTTACTGGCAACGTTAATGTGAGTTTTAATTGGGAAAATGTGAACCAGAGGTCAGATAAGCGAAGAATTGGTAGGGCCAATTTTTTTGGCGAAGGGAGATGTCTGGTAAAGAAAAGGGCAATCCTCATCAGAGAATTGCCCTTAGATTGTTGACCCGGTGCGCCTTATCTTGCCGGAATATCCGGCCTACAGGAATGTGCAGAATCACCCTGTAGGCCTGATGCGCGTAACGCATCAGGCAATTTGGCGTTTACCCATTCGTTAATGGATGATTACCACTGAATACCGGCACCGAGTGCGGCGGAGTATTCACCCTGGCTATTGGTACTACCTTGTAATTTGTAGACCCAACGACCATTGGCGCTCACCATCGACACACCTAAAGCAACAGCTGATTCACCGTTGTAAGTACCGCCACCAATAGAGGCCATGCTGGCACCCGGAGTGTAAGCCTGCGGCAGGCCGGTCATCGCCATTGCAGAAGCGATACCACCACTCAGCTTGCTTTCAGTTTTGGACAGTTTGTTATCCATCTCAACCATGCGCTGATCGGTGTATTGCTTCGTTTCCTGCACGCTTTGCTTCAACTGCGCGTAGTTCACCGCGTCGTTGTTGTTCACGCCAGCGGAAACGTTGCTGATGCGAGTCGTACCGCCGTTGCCACCACCGAGGGTGATGTTGCTGTAGTCGATAGAACCATCAGCTTTGGTGTCGTAACGCACACCGCCTGCTTCAGAAGACTTCAACTGCGCAACGTTAACGGCGTCGGTAGCATTTTTACCGGCGGCTACGTTGGTGATACGACGCTGATTGGTAGAAGAACCCACAGAGATCGTGTTTTCTTCGTTGGCCACGGAGCCTGTACCCAGAGCGACGCTGTTGTCAGCGGCAGCAATGGAACCAGAGCCAATTGCGACGCTATCTTTACCCTGCGCGTTAGCATCGACGCCATCGGTATTGGTCTTGAAGTACTTGGTGCTACCGGTGGTCACGATGTCGCCAATACCGTTTTCGATATTAGTAACGCGAGTATCCAGATTAGTGACCTGATTGTTCAGGTTAGTAATGCTCTGGGTATTCTGGGAAACCTGCGCGTCCGTTACTTTCAACTGACCCACGTTAACCGCATCAGTATCAGCCGAACCTGCTGCGACGTTGGTGATCTGGCGTTGACCGTCTTCACTGCCGACAGAGAACTCACCGACAGAGTTTTGCGGAGCGTCCATGTTATAGGCGGTGTAGCCAGTCTGCGCACCACGGGTAGTCTGAGAACCATTACCCATCGCAATACTGTTGGCATGGTTTGCACGCGCGTTGCTACCGATAGCAATACCGTTGATCGCATCTGCCAGCACCAGAGTGTTCAGGCCGATACCAATGCCAGCATTACCGTTAACGATAGTTTTCGCACCCATTGCCAGCGAGTCTTCACCGACTGCCAGTGAATCTTCAGCCGTTGAGTTAGCGTGGAAGTATTTGGTCGGCGTGGTAGCGACTGCACCAATGGCATTCTGCAACTGGCGAACCGTAACGGCGTCATGGGCTTCGGAACCATCGGCTACGTTGATGATTTGACGATATTTACCGTCATCACCAATTGACAATGCGCCGAGTAATTCACCGTCAGTGGTGTCGTAGCCAATCTCTACGCCATTTTCCGTTACGCTGGTGTTACGAGAACCTTTAACAATCACACGGTCGGAAACAGAGCTGCTACCCAGTGCGATACCCGTATCAACTTCGCTGCTGCTGTCCTGACCAATAGCTACACTGCTGGCACCAGAGGCAACAGCGTTATAGCCTACTGCGGTAGCACCAATACCAGAGGCGCTGGCGTCGTTGAACGCTAAGCTGTCGTCGTTGGTACGCACATAGTTAATACCTGCACCATTCTCTGCGATGTACGTCGTATCGGTGTTTCCGGCAAGCTGATTGATGATTTGGCTATTCTGCTCGATCAGCAGGTTAGCGGCATTCAGTTGGGAACCGTTGACGGCGTCAGTGCTGCCCGCTTCAATCAGACCATCAGCCACATTGGTGATTACACTGGCTTTGCCTTCATGGTTGGCGCTGTAGGCACCCGCAGCGTCATCCCACAACAGGGCATTATCATCGAGCGCATCCAGAGCTTCACCGACGTTGTTGTAATCGGTATTTGCAATGGTGTAAGTCGGCGCAGTGATAGAACCGTCAGAGTTGACTTCTGCATCTCCACCCAGGGCATCAGCAATGTACTTATTGGTGTCGTAGAGTTGCGAACCGTTAATGGCATCGCTGCTGGTATCAGAAATTGCACCGTCTGCGACATTAGTAATAATGCTGGCCGTTTTATCTATCCCGCGACCGGCGCTAAATGCACCTTGACCGTTATTTGCTGTTGCATCCCACAGCAGAGCATCATCGAGAGTGGTGTCGATTGCGTTCAGAGCTTCACCGACGTTGTTGTAATCGGTATTTGCAATGGTGTAAGTCGGCGCAGTGATGGTGCCATCAGCGTTAACTTCTGCGTCACCACCCAGCGCATCGGCAATGTACTTGTTGGTGTCGTAGAGTTGCGAACCGTTAATGGCATCGCTGCTGGTATCAGAAATTACACCATCTGCGACGTAAGTAATGACGCTGTCGGTACCACCGTGTTTGGCGCTGAATTTTTTGGCGGTAGTATCCCAGAGCAGAGCATCACCGAGCGAATCGGTAAATGACGAGTTAATGGCTGCCAGAGCATCACCGACGTTAGTGTAGGCATTATTACCAATAGTATAGGTTGGTCCGGTTAATACGCCCGTATCGCTGATATCGGCACCACCGCCAAGATAAGTCGTGAAGGAATCAGCTAAACCATAAAGCTGGCTACCATTAATGGCATCGAAGCTGTTGGAAGAAACTGTGCCAGCCAGTACGTTGGTGATTTTGCTGGTGGCATCGGTACCGTGCGCGGCGCTGAATGCACCAGCATTTGAATTAGCGGTCGCATCCCACAACAGGGCGTCATTATCCAGAGCAGTAAGAGCTGCGCCAACGTTGGTGTATTCATTGCCGCCAATATTATATTTAGGGCCGGTAAATACGCCGGTATCACTCATTGTTGCGCCACCGCCCAAATAGGACGTAATGGTGCTTGCCGTACTCTGAAGTTGTGAACCATTAATGGCATCGGTGCTGGTGGTAGAAACAGTGCCTGCCAGTACGTTGGTGATTTTGCTGGTGGCATCGGTGCCGTGCGCGGCGCTGAATGCATTTTTAGCATCATTCCACAGCAGGGCATCATCCTTAAGGTCACCAACGGAATTCGTCAGGTTGGAGATGTTGGTGGTGTTGGTGGCAATACTTGCCGTATTCGTGGCAATGTTGCTGGTATTAGTAGCGATATTGGTGGTATTGGCCTCGACATCGTCATTGGTAGCTTTCAGCTGAGAACCGTTAACCGCATCCGTACTGGTAGCAGAAATAGTGCCGGCTTTAACGTTGGTGATGATGCTGGTGGCATCTGTACCATGTGCCGCACTATATCCCTTTTTAAGGGAGTCCCATTGTATCGTATTATTGTTTAGATCCGCTAAGGCGTCGCCAACATTGCCATAAATACCATTTTTCAGTCTGTAATTCGGGGAAGTAACGACGCCTTGCGAATTGACGGTAGCTCCCCCACCAAGATGGTCCGCTACTGACTTACTGATAGCATAAAGCTGTGATCCATTGATAGCATCAGTACTGTCAGTGCTGATATTACCTGCTGCCATATTGACAATTTGTCGCTGAACTGTTGTGTTCCCCACAGAGACGGAATTCTCTTCAGTCGCTACAGAACCAGCGCCCAGAGCAACGGAATTTTTCCCTTGAGCACTGGCTTGACCACCAATTGCAATGCCATTTTCTAAACCGGCATAACTATCTTGTCCAATAGCAATAGAATTTGCACCGCCTGTGGTACTACCATTACCCAGCGCGATAGCATTTACGCCGTCAGCTTTATTCCCCTGACCGATGGCAATTGCACCAGCAGCTACGGCCTGGCTTTGATTACCCAGAGCAATCGTGTTATCGGCATCTGCAATACCCCCAAAGCCCAACGCGATACTATTAAGCCCATTTGCCTGCGCTTTGGTACCAACGGCCGTCGCATTTTCAGCGGCTTTGCTCTCAGCGCCCATAGAAATTGCGTTTGCGGCGCTGGCGGTGGATAGTCTGCCGAATGCGAGGCCGTCGTCACCGTTTGCTACGCTATATTCACCCATTGCAATGGATTTGGCACCTCTAGCCTCAGCGTGAAAACCTGATGCGAGACTGGATAGGCCAAGTGCTTTGCTGTAATAGCCTAGAGCGACAGCGTTATCTGCATCGGTAGTGGCATATACCCCCATAGATATAGCAAAGCCGGCATTTGCAGTTGCATTGGATGAGGCTCCCATAGCAATAGAGCGGTTGCCATCGGATTTTGCTTTTACCCCCAAAGCCAGAGAGGAATCACCATTCGATTGACTGTATGAGCCGATTGCTGTGCTCCACATTCCAAGTGCTTTAGCATAATAACCGAGTGCTGCTGATGCACCATTGGTATTTGTATATGAATTAGCGATAGCTCCATAACCAATTGCAATCCAACCAGTACCACTGTCGTAGTGGTTACTGTCACCAGTATCATTACCGGCATTTGCTAACGCCCCAAACGACGACAACAGCCCACCAGCGACCAGCGCAGAAATTAACAGCTTACTGCGTCCGCTCTTCTTGCCACGACTCTTCGCCGTTTCGCTGGCAACGCTGTAACTGCCCGTCGCCGGATTCCAGATAACTTTAAATATTTTGTTCATTATTGATGCTCTCTATTCCTTGATATAAGCGCAGAAGCTGCATTTATTTTTTGCTTTTTCGCTGCTGATATGCAGCAGAGTGAAGGTCGTCGAACTGAAGGTTTGCCATATTGATGGCGAGCTTCAGGTATTTAAGATTATTAGGAGATACGCCTTTCAGCGTCAGGTTAATGTCTTGCCATTGACCTGGTAATAATTTCAGCGAGGAGTTCATTGAGGTGCTGAAAAGTAATTGCTGCCATTTTGCTAAGTCTTTAGCATCGGCAGGTTTTTCGTTGCCCCAGGTGGCATGAAAACCAATATTGGATACGGGAACGCTTAATAAGTTGACCAGTGAAATACGAATAACGCTGCCATTTTCTACGGCGTCAATAGACAGTATGCGTCCTGCTAGACCGACTGAGCCGTTATTTAAAATGAAGTATTGTGTTTGTGTCGGGTTAAATTCAGTGAAGACAAACTCATTCTGCTTGTCCTTGACTGATTTCACGACGCCAGCAAGCGTTTTGGTACTATTTATGATGCTATTTTGTTGTTTTTCAAAAAGTTCAATTTTGCTTTTATATTGTTCTTGCTGTTTTTTTAGCGCGTCTATTTGACTTTGTTGCAATGCTTGCTGCCTGGTGAACTCGTCGATTGAGTTTACTTTTTCAATATAGTCACACCCCGTTAATGCACAGAGTGACGATATCGTTAACACGTTTAATAGTGCTTTTTTTATGCTCATGGGATGAATTCCTTTTCATAATCCTGATGCGTTGGAAACTACGGTATAGTTATTTTTTGTGTGAATGATTTAATATTTTATATTCACAATAAAAATGAATGAGAGAGTTTTTAATTAATGGGCATTGAGAGTGTATTATTAAATGTCAAATTGTTTTAGTTTGTCGATGATAATGAGTAAATCGCGCGAAGTTTAATGATCGGTGTCAATCAATGTCAAATGTTTAATGGAGTAAAAGCGAGGAAGGTAAGAAGTTAATATTTGTATGGTGGATGTTTTGATAAAATAAATGTGATGATGGTTGGAAAATATAAATAATTAAGCATTAATACACGAATAATCATATTTAATATTTATATATAGTGCTTTTATTACGCTGAATATTTTCAGAATTTAGCCTGTGACAATGAGGCAAGCGAGCGGGCAACATTGAACATGCGATGTTAAGAATGTTAACGATATTCGGTATCTGAAACCAGCTCCTGCATGTGTCAGCAGGAGCGAGTAAAAATAGAGGAAGCGGTGATTACATTGATCAGAAGGCAGTCTTTGAGAACCCGGTCATCTCTTGCAGGCCCATTTCACGGCCCAGTGCGGTCATCGGGTGCACAACCACCAGCCCGCGAACGCTCTTCTTCAGCTTGCCCATATCAGCTTGCTCTTTTTTCGTAATCGCACGCTGGAATGGCATCTTCATCAGCTTTTGCGCTTCTTTACTGAGTTTCTGGCTATGAACTTCGCGCAGACGCGCAATTTCAGCTTCCAGCGTGGCTTTCTCTTTTTCCAGCTCGGCATATTTGTCTGCGGCTTCAACCAGTGACAGATCGGCTTGCTGATGGCGGATGGCGTCCAGGCGATCGCTGAGACGTTTGATTTCGTTTTTTTCGACTTCTTTCATTTGATGGCTTCTGATAAAGATAAATTTATAGTCCCTAGTATGCGCGACCAGGCACTTTGTTCACAACTGATGACATTGTAATAGTTCTTCCTTGCAACCAGTTACATGCTCAAAAACCATGTAACGTTTTGATTTGTAGTAAAATTAAAAGAAAAAGATAACCAGTGAGGGTGAACATTGAGGAATAAGCACGTTTTCCTTAATGCCATCTTGACCTGGATCCTAAACTAAAATTGGCGGCCGCGCATTCCCGGCGCGGGGTAATACGGAGATATTATCATGGGCAAATTAGGTGAAAACGTTCCGCATCTGATCGACAAAGCCGTAGATTTTATGGCATCAAGCCAGGCGTTCCGGGAGTATCTGAAAAAGCTTCCTCCCCGCGACGCTATTCCGTCCGGTATACCTGAGGATAGCGTGCCGTTATATCTGCAACGTCTGGAGTATTATCGTCGGCTTTATCGGCCGAAGCAGGTTGAGAAGCAGTAATCGCTTACTTTTGAAAGGCTTTTTTTAAGCTGATTTTGGAAATCAGCTCTGTCAGTGAAAGGACCATTGTTGAACGCACAGCTTGTTGGTAACGCTGAATTTGCATCGCATACAAACTGGAATCCGTTGGTTCAAATTGTGGCGGCGGTGGGATCGCCGCCACGCAGTGCAGCTCGCCAAATGGCCCAATAATTTCATCATCGGTAAAGGCATACTCGTTACCGTCGTGATTCAGCTCTTCACGCAGCGCCATCAAGAGTTCCGCATCTTCATATTCGTTGCGGCTAATCACGCCAAGCCCATAAATCAGCTTTAAGCGCACGGAAAGGTCGCCCAGCGGACCATCGCCGTCGAGTAACGGTTCTACAGCATACTTCACCGCGTAATCGTCTTTGCGGAATACCTGAAGCACCAGAAGATTCACCGCCTCGGTCAGGAGATCAACGGCGGTGATCAAAAAGCTTCGCACGGTTTTGCCAGCATTCAGACGCTCAAGCACACGGTTTTCAAAGGCCTGGGTTTGTTCCATTGTTGCCTGCATATCTGACAATCTGTTGTTCAGGCGCAGGGTTTTCTGCGCCTGGTCTACCATTATTTTGCGTTATAAGCCGTGACTGCTTCGGCGACTACCTCGCTGTTAGCATCAAGCCCGGAAATTTGCGCCAGCGCTTCCTGCGGGCCTTTCTCGGTAATCAGTGCCGCCAGTTCCTGCGCCTGCGGATCATCTTCACTACGGAAATGCATCGCGGCGGCGATACCTTCAATCAGGTTTTTGTGCGGCAAACCGTACTCCAGCGTACCCAACAGCGGTTTTACCAAACGATCGCCAGCGCTCAGTTTACGCAGCGGCTGACGCCCTACACGCTCCACATCATCCTTCAGATACGGATTTTCAAAACGACCGAGGATTTTCTGGATGTATGCTGCATGTTTGTCAGCATCAAAGCCATAGCGCTTGATCAGTACAGCGCCGCTTTCTTCCATCGCACCTTTTACCACTGCACGGATTTTCTCGTCGAGAATTGCATCACGAATGGTCTGATGGCCCGCCAGTTTTCCGAGGTACGCGGTTATAGCATGACCTGTGTTCAGGGTGAAGAGTTTACGCTCGACAAATGCCATCAGGTTGTCTGTTAATTCCATACCTGGGATGTTCGGCAGTGTGCCTTTGAACTGGGTTTTATCAACAATCCATTCGCTGAAGGTTTCTACCGTGACTTCCAGCGGATCGTTAGTTGCAGAAGCGGAAGGCGGTACGATGCGGTCAACGGCGGAATCGACAAAGCCAACATGCTCTTCTACCCACGCTTTGGCATCTTCCGGCAGGGCGTTCATCACATGGCCTTTCAGTTGCGTGGTGCCGCGAACCATGTTTTCACAGGCGATGATGTTCAGCGGGGATTCATTACCTTGCTCTTTACGTTTCACCAGCCCTTTAGCGATGGCAGGAGCTATACGTTCCAGCACGACCGGGCCAACGGCGGTAGTGACTAAATCAACCTGAGCAATCAGATCAACGACATCATCACCAATGCTGCTGACGGCATTTACACCGGAAACGGTATCCACCTGCTCGGTTTCGCCGACCACATGAACCTGATAGCTATGACGGGCATTCAGGGCATCAAGCACCACCTGATTTACATCGGCAAACGTCAGTTGGATACCCGCGTCCGCCAGCAGTTTACCGATAAAGCCACGACCGATATTACCTGCGCCAAAATGTAATGCTTTCATAGTATTAACCTTCATCAATGTTTTTACCCGAGAGGGCTGGGGTGAGGCATTTCCCTCACCCAAACCCTCTCCGTGAGGAGAGGGGCAGCGCCGGATGCGGCGTAAACGCCTTATCTGGCCTACAAGAACGTGCAAATTCAACAAACTGCGCTTTGTTTTGTAGGCCTGATAAGCGAAGCGCATCAGGCAATCAGCCCCACCTTCTCCATGTGGAGAGGGTGGGATTGGATTACTTACGACCTGCCAGCAGTTCCAGCACTTCATCCACGCTGGTGGTGTGTGCCAGACGCTCGATGACGGACTCATCATCCAGGGCGTTGGTCAGGCTGGTGATAACCTGAATGTGCTCGTTGTTACGGGCTGCAATACCAATCACCAGACGGGCAATGTCATCTTCTTCTTCACCGAAGCGCACGCCTTCCGGGTACTGGCAGAACACGACGCCCGTTTTCAGCACGCGATCTTTCGCTTCAACCGTACCGTGCGGCACGGCGATAGACTCACCCAGGTAAGTCGGGGTCAGTTTTTCACGGTCCAGCATCGCCTGTACGTATTCCGGCTCAACATAACCGCCTTTCACCAGCTGCTCGCCAGCAAAACGAATCGCTTCTTCTTTGGTGGCCGCTTTGCGACCGAGGAAGATGTTTTCCGCGCCGAGCTTGAACAGGTTGGCATTAGAATCGTCAAAGCTGTCTTTCAGGCTGTCTTTTACTTTCACTTCGTTTTCAGTATGACGCTGGGCAGCAACCAGACGTTCAGTCAGGCTGGTGTACAGGCCGCTATCGAGGAAGTTAGTCAGCGAAATATGTTGTGCCTGCGGAACCTGGCGCATAGCGCGTTCGGTCAGATCACGGTGAGTGATGACCAGGTCCACATCCGGCGGTAGGTTGTTGATCGCGCTGTTGGTAACTGAAATCTGCGACAGACCCGCATCCTGAATTTTCTTACGCAGCACACCTGCGCCCATCGCACTGGAACCCATACCGGCGTCACAGGCAACGATGATTTTACGTACGTGGCTCAGGTCGTTAGTCACATCGCCAGCAGACAGCGGAGACGCGCCTTTAGACTCAGCTTTCATTTCCTGAACGCGACGTGCTGCAGCTTCAATATCATCTTCTTCTTTTACTTTGCTGGTTTTCAGCAAAATAGCAGAGACAACGAAGGACACAGCCATCGCCGCACACACACCTGCGATGTTAGCGAAATAAGCACCTTTTGGCGTCATCGCCAGTACCGCGAGGATAGAACCCGGAGATGCCGGAGAAACCAAACCACCGCCCAGAATAGTCAGCGTGAACACGCCAGTCATACCGCCGAGGATAACGGCCAGAATCAGACGCGGGTTCATCAACACATACGGGAAGTAAATTTCGTGGATACCACCCAGGAAGTGGATGATTGCCGCACCGCCCGCAGACTGTTTAGCGCTACCACGACCAAAGAACATGTACGCCAGCAGAACACCCATACCCGGACCCGGGTTAGCTTCAATCAGGAAGAAGATGGATTTACCCAGTTCATGGGACTGCTGAATACCCAGCGGCGAGAAGATACCGTGGTTAATGGCGTTGTTGAGGAAAAGGATTTTCGCTGGCTCAACAAAGATGGACGCCAGCGGCAGCATGTCATGGACAACCATGAAGTTAACGCCCGCAGCCAGCATTTTGGACAGGGCTTCAACCAGCGGACCAATCCCCATGAATGCCAGAATAGCGAGGATCATCCCCATGATACCGGCAGAGAAGTTGTTCACCAGCATCTCAAAACCGGATTTGATTTTACCGTCTACCCAGCGGTCGAAATGCTTAATGCACCAGCCACCCAGCGGACCTGCAATCATAGAACCGAGGAACATCGGCATATCTGCGCCGACGATAACGCCCATGGTGGTGATGGCACCGACTACGCCGCCACGTTCGCCGCCTACCAGCTTACCACCGGTATAACCGATCAGTAGCGGCAGGAGGTAGGTGATCATCGGCCCGACCAGCTTCGCCAGCGTTTCGTTCGGTAACCACCCTGTTGGAATAAATAACGCGGTGATGATACCCCACGCGATAAACGCGCCGATATTCGGCATCACCATGTTGCTGAGGAAACGACCAAAGCTTTGCACTTTGATCTTAATATCGGATGACATAAAAACACCCCTTCTTATGTTTGCTGTCGCGCAGGCTGGAAGCCCGAGGTTTTTTGTTAATGTGGCGGCAGAGGTAGCCGGACCTTGTAGATACTGCGAAATCTGGCACTGAATCGGTTAACTGTCCAGTTGGTGGCCTTTTGTGTGATGCTAGTCACATAAATATAGGGGGTAGAGAGGTAATTGACGTGATGTTCATCACAAAACGTTTGTGTAAAAAAGCAACAAGACGGCGATTTTCGCTAAAAATGGCATTTAAATGTGAGTAACGTCACATTTTTATTTTGACGGTTTGTTGAATCTTTGTGATCTAAATCACAAGATATTTTCTCACGGCGTTCACCTGATGTGATCTACAGCATGTTATGCCTTAGTCATAAAATCGTTATGTAACTAAGCAACTCATCGCTTCTTAAAATTATTCTTCGGTGTGATGGCGAGAATCGCAATCCCGGATTATTGTCAAATAATCAGCCCGACGCGTATCTGGCTGCCAGCCCATAACAACTCTGATAAGCGTGAATTCGAGGCAGCTATGTTTCTAAACTATTTCGCGTTGGGAGTGCTGATCTTCGTCTTTCTGGTGATTTTTTATGGAATCATCGCGATACATGACATCCCCTATCTGATTGCCAAAAAGCGCAACCATCCTCATGCCGATGCCATTCATACCGCAGGGTGGGTCAGCTTGTTTACGCTCCACATTATCTGGCCGTTCCTGTGGATCTGGGCCACGCTTTACCAACCGGAACGCGGCTGGGGGATGCAGTCGCATATTACGCCGCAAGAGAGGGCGCCTGACCCGGACATCGCTGCGCTTTCTGACCGTATCTCCCGGCTGGAACATCAACTCGCCGCCGAGAAAAAACCTGACTACTCCACGTTTCCGGAGATCTAATCATGGATCTGTTGATTGTCTTAACTTACGTGGCGCTGGCGTGGGCAGTATTTAAAATCTTCCGCATTCCGGTGAATCAGTGGACGCTGGCGACGGCGGCGCTCGGCGGTGTGTTTTTGGTGAGTGGTTTGATTTTACTGATGAATTATAACCATCCCTACACTTTTACGGCGCAAAAGGCGGTGATAGCTATCCCTATCACGCCACAGGTGACGGGGATCGTGACTGAAGTCACCGATAAAAATAATCAGCTTATTCAGAAGGGCGAGGTGCTTTTTAAGCTCGACCCGGTACGTTACCAGGCGCGAGTAGACAGACTTCAGGCTGATCTGATGACGGCGACGCATAACATCAAAACGCTGCGGGCGCAGCTCACTGAAGCGCAGGCTAACACCACTCAGGTTTCAGCGGAGCGCGATCGGCTGTTTAAAAATTATCAACGCTACCTGAAAGGCAGCCAGGCGGCGGTGAATCCGTTCTCGGAACGTGACATCGACGATGCGCGGCAGAATTTTCTCGCGCAGGATGCGTTAGTGAAAGGCTCGGTGGCGGAGCAGGCGCAGATCCAGAGCCAGCTCGACAGCATGGTCAACGGTGAGCAATCGCAGATTGTGAGCTTAAGAGCGCAACTTACTGAAGCAAAATATAACCTTGAGCAGACCGTCATTCGCGCGCCAAGCAATGGCTACGTTACTCAGGTACTGATCCGCCCAGGTACATACGCAGCTGCCTTGCCGCTGCGTCCGGTTATGGTTTTCATCCCTGAGCAAAAACGGCAAATTGTCGCCCAATTTCGGCAAAACTCGCTGTTACGTCTGAAACCCGGCGATGATGCGGAAGTGGTGTTTAACGCGCTGCCTGGGCAGGTGTTCCACGGCAAACTGACCAGTATTTTACCTGTCGTGCCTGGCGGCTCGTATCAGGCGCAGGGGGTACTGCAATCATTAACGGTCGTGCCCGGCACGGACGGTGTGCTGGGAACCATTGAACTGGACCCTAACGATGATATCGATGCCTTACCCGACGGCATCTACGCCCAGGTGGCAGTTTACTCCGACCATTTCAGCCATGTTTCGGTGATGCGGAAGGTACTGCTAAGAATGACCAGTTGGATGCATTATCTTTATTTGGATCATTGAGACTTATATCACCTGTGTTTTGCGTGAGCCTGGGCCATACTGATATTTTTCCTCGCACAAAGGACTCGGCATGAAACTCGTCGGTAGCTACACCAGCCCGTTTGTACGCAAACTTTCTATTCTGTTGTTAGAAAAGGGCATAACTTTCGAATTTATTAATGAACTGCCCTATAGCGCGGACAATGGCGTGACGCAATTTAACCCGTTAGGGAAAGTGCCGGTGCTGGTGACCGAAGAGGGCGAATGTTGGTTTGATTCGCCGATCATCGCTGAATATATTGAATTAATGAATGTCGCTCCGGCGATGTTGCCGCGCGATCCGCTGGAGTCGTTGCGAGTGCGCAAAATTGAGGCGCTGGCGGATGGCATTATGGATGCCGGGCTGGTGTCGGTGCGTGAACAGGCGCGTCCGGCGGCGCAGCAGTCTGAAGATGAATTGTTACGCCAGCGGGAGAAAATCAACCGCAGCCTGGATGTGCTGGAAGGATATCTGGTCGATGGCACGCTCAAAACTGATACAGTCAATCTGGCGACTATCGCCATTGCCTGTGCCGTCGGGTATCTCAATTTCCGCCGCGTTGCGCCGGGCTGGTGTGTGGACCGCCCACACTTAGTCAAACTGGTCGAGAATCTCTTTAGCCGCGAAAGCTTCGCTCGCACCGAACCGCCAAAGGCTTGATGCGCGATATGTCCTCCTGACCCATCTCACGTTACAATCCGTGGTTATGTTAAACGCCCTTCTCCGTGCGAGAGGGCCTTGATGAGCCTGGTTTCCTATGACAACCGAAACGCGTTCCCTCTATAGTCAACTTCCAGCTATCGATCGCTTATTGCGCGATAGCTCTTTCCTTTCTTTGCGTGATACTTATGGCCATACCCGTGTCGTGGAGTTGCTACGTCAAATGCTCGACGAAGCGCGGGAAATGATTCGCGACAGCCAGTCGCTGCCTGCATGGTGTGAAAACTGGGCGCAAGAGGTTGATGCTCGTCTGGCGAAAGAGGCGCAGAGCGCGCTGCGTCCGGTGATCAACCTGACGGGAACCGTGCTGCATACGAACCTTGGGCGGGCATTGCAGGCGGAAGCGGCGGTTGAGGCTGTTACGCAAGTTATGCGTTTGCCGGTGACGCTGGAATATGATCTGGATGACGCCGGACGCGGGCATCGCGATCGTGCGCTGGCGCAGTTGTTATGTCGCATCACCGGCGCAGAAGATGCCTGTATCGTCAATAACAATGCGGCGGCGGTGCTGCTGATGTTGGCAGCTACTGCCAGTGGTAAAGAAGTGGTGGTTTCTCGCGGCGAACTGGTGGAGATTGGCGGCGCGTTTCGTATTCCCGATGTCATGCGTCAGGCAGGCTGCACCCTACATGAAGTAGGGACCACCAACCGCACGCACGCGAATGATTATCGTCAGGCAGTGAATGAAAATACCGCGCTGCTGATGAAGGTGCATACCAGTAATTACAGCATTCAAGGCTTCACCAAAGCGATAGACGAAGCTGAACTGGTGGCGCTCGGCAAAGAACTGGATGTTCCCGTGGTGACTGATTTAGGCAGTGGTTCGCTGGTGGATCTCAGTCAGTATGGTTTGCCAAAAGAGCCTATGCCGCAGGAGTTGATTGCGGCGGGCGTCAGCCTGGTGAGCTTCTCCGGCGACAAGTTGTTAGGCGGGCCGCAGGCAGGGATTATCGTTGGTAAAAAAGAGATGATCGCGCGTTTGCAGAGTCACCCGCTGAAACGTGCATTACGTGCAGATAAAATGACTCTCGCGGCGCTGGAAGCCACGTTGCGTCTTTATTTACACCCTGAAGCACTGAGTGAAAAATTACCGACCCTGCGTCTGCTTACCCGCAGCGCAGAGGTCATTCAAATCCAGGCGCAACGGTTGCAGGCACCCCTTGCCGCTCACTATGGTGCGGAGTTTGCGGTACAGGTTATGCCATGCCTGTCGCAGATTGGCAGTGGTTCGCTGCCGGTGGATCGTCTGCCGAGCGCGGCATTGACGTTTACGCCTCATGACGGACGCGGTAGCCACCTTGAGTCATTAGCTGCTCGCTGGCGTGAATTGCCGATTCCGGTGATTGGGCGCATTTATGACGGGCGTCTGTGGCTGGACCTACGCTGCCTTGAAGATGAGCAACGGTTTTTGGAGATGTTGTTGAAATGATTATTGCGACTGCCGGACACGTTGACCACGGCAAAACGACGTTATTACAGGCGATTACGGGCGTAAATGCCGACCGTCTGCCGGAAGAAAAGAAGCGTGGGATGACCATCGATCTCGGCTATGCCTACTGGCCGCAGCCAGATGGACGCGTGCCTGGTTTTATCGACGTTCCCGGTCATGAAAAGTTTCTTTCCAACATGCTGGCGGGCGTTGGTGGTATCGATCACGCACTGCTGGTGGTGGCGTGCAATGACGGCGTGATGGCACAGACCCGTGAGCATCTGGCGATTTTGCAGCTTACCGGTAACCCGATGCTGACAGTGGCATTGACTAAAGCCGATCGCGTGGACGAAGCGCGTGTTGATGAGGTTGAACGCCAGGTAAAGGAGGTGCTGCGGGAATACGGTTTTGCTGAGGCAAAACTGTTTATCACCGCAGCGACCGAAGGACGGGGAATTGATGCCCTGCGCGAACATCTGCTTCAGTTGCCGGAACGCGAACACGCCAGCCAACATAGTTTCCGACTCGCTATCGACCGCGCATTTACCGTAAAAGGTGCCGGGCTGGTGGTCACCGGTACGGCGTTAAGCGGGGAAGTGAAGGTAGGCGATTCACTATGGCTGACTGGTGTAAATAAACCGATGCGCGTGCGTGCGCTGCATGCGCAAAACCAGCCAACTGAAACCGCCCATGCCGGGCAGCGTATCGCGCTTAACATCGCTGGTGATGCGAAAAAAGAACAGATTAACCGTGGCGACTGGCTGCTTGCCGATGTGCCGCCAGAGCCGTTCACACGAGTGATTGTCGAGTTACAAACCCATACGCCGCTGACCCAGTGGCAGCCGCTGCATATTCACCACGCCGCCAGCCACGTTACGGGACGCGTTTCGCTGCTGGAAGATAACCTTGCCGAGCTGGTGTTCGACACGCCGCTGTGGCTGGCGGATAACGATCGCCTGGTGCTGCGCGATATCTCTGCCCGTAACACGTTGGCGGGGGCGCGGGTGGTGATGCTTAACCCGCCGCGTCGCGGTAAACGTAAGCCGGAATATCTGCAATGGCTGGCGTCACTGGCACGCACACAAAGCGATGCCGACGCACTGACCGTTCATCTGGAGCGCGGTGCGGTTAACCTTGCCGATTTCGCCTGGGCGCGTCAGCTCAATGGTGAAGGGATGCGCGAATTACTGCAACAGCCGGGCTATATTCAGGCTGGTTACAGTTTGTTGAACGCTCCAGTTGCCGCCCGCTGGCAACGTAAAATTCTCGACACATTAGCAACTTATCATGAGCAACATCGCGATGAACCAGGTCCAGGGCGTGAGCGTCTGCGGCGCATGGCGTTGCCGATGGAAGATGAAGCACTGGTGCTGTTGCTGATTGAAAAGATGCGCGAAAGCGGCGACATTCACAGCCATCATGGTTGGCTGCATCTGCCGGATCACAAAGCGGGATTTAGCGAAGAGCAGCAAGCAATCTGGCAAAAAGTGGAACCGCTGTTTGGCAACGAGCCGTGGTGGGTGCGTGACCTGGCAAAAGAGACGGGAACTGACGAACAGGCAATGCGCCTGACACTACGGCAGGCGGCGCAGCAGGGGATAATTACGGCGATCGTTAAAGATCGTTATTACCGTAACGATCGGATTGTCGAGTTTGCCAACATGATCCGCGATCTCGATCAGGAGTGTGGCTCGACCTGTGCGGCGGATTTCCGCGATCGCTTAGGTGTTGGTCGAAAACTGGCAATTCAAATTCTGGAATATTTTGACCGCATTGGTTTTACGCGTCGTCGGGGAAATGATCATTTATTGCGTGACGCATTATTATTTCCGCATAAATAAGATAATGATTAATTCATATTAAATGCGAATTACTTTAAAAGTCTTATAAATTTTGAAAAAGCGCATTAGAACATGAGTCTAATGTGCTTTTTTTAATATACGATTCTAAAAAGAATAATATCGATCAACTTTTTAAATATAAATCCTCTGTAAGCTGCCCGCCCTTTTACCCTCGTTCTGGAGTGTGTTATGGCAGCTTCCACATTTTTTATTCCTTCTGTTAATGTCATTGGCGAAGATTCTTTAAAAGATGCGCTGAATATGATGGAGGAATATGGTTTTCGCCGTATATTAATTGTTACTGACAGAATGCTAGCGAAATTAGGTATGGCGGGAGAGGTACAAAAAGCCTTATATGACCGCAATATTTTTAGCATTATTTATGAGGGTACCCAACCTAATCCGACCACGAAGAATGTCGCAGAAGGTTTGAAAATGTTGAAGGAAAATAACTGCGACAGCGTGATCTCCTTAGGCGGCGGTTCTCCGCACGACTGCGCAAAAGGTATTGCACTGGTAGCCGCTAACGGTGGTGATATCCGTGATTATGAAGGCGTAGACCGCTCTGCAAAACCACAGTTGCCGATGATTGCCATTAATACCACGGCGGGTACAGCGTCTGAAATGACCCGTTTTTGCATCATCACCGACGAAGTGAGACATATCAAAATGGCGATTGTGGATAAACACGTTACCCCGCTGCTTTCGGTTAATGATTCCTCGCTGATGATCGGTATGCCTAAGTCACTGACTGCAGCTACCGGAATGGATGCTCTTACTCATGCCATCGAAGCGTATGTGTCTATTGCGGCAACGCCAATTACTGATGCCTGCGCGCTGAAAGCAATGACCATGATTGCGGAAAATCTACCGTTAGCCGTCGAAGATGGCAGCAACGCTAAAGCGCGTGAAGCAATGGCTTATGCCCAGTTCCTCGCAGGTATGGCATTCAATAACGCTTCTCTGGGTTATGTTCATGCGATGGCGCATCAGTTAGGTGGCTTTTACGATCTGCCGCACGGCGTTTGTAATGCCATTCTGCTGCCGCACGTGCAGTTATATAACAGCAAAGTTGTTGCATCACGTTTGCGTGACTGCGCCGCGGCGATGGGTGTGAACGTCACAGGTAAAAATGATGCTGAAGGGGCGGAAGCCTGTATTAACGCGATTCGCGACCTGGCGAAGAAAGTGGATATCCCGGCAGGTCTGCGAGACCTGAACGTTAAAGAAGAAGATTTCCCGGAGCTGGCAAGCAATGCCCTGAAAGACGCTTGTGGCTTTACTAACCCGATTCAGGCAACTGAGGAAGAAATTGTGGCGATTTATCGCGCTGCAATGTAATCCCCATTCTCCTGCGGCTGGCGTATTGTCAGCCGCTATCTCAAAACTTGCGATTTTTGAGATAGTTTCTTTAGTCTGCTATACACTATCTCAATATTGCGCTTTTTTGAGATAAGCAAATGGCTATCAAATCACCTCCCAGACTGATTCCTTTATCACACTTATCGGGTGAGGAACTCCAGGCCCACTTACGCTTTAACCGGGTTACCGATGAAAAAGGACGTTATCTGCCTTTTGATGAGTTGCAGTACCGCATCAAAAAAGGGGAAAACATTGAAGTGGCGTGGACGCTTACCCGGCTGGCGCGCAACGCGGCGATCCAGCGAATCAATTATTGCAATGAAGCGGGTGAGCAGGCCGGATTCAACATTACGCCAGTGATTGCAGAAGCGTGCGAGCTTGTCGACAAACATGCAACCGCGCTGGCGCTGAAAGATCAGACTGAACGGTTACGCGGGGCGGGCGCCGAGTTAAGCCAGTTACGCCTGGAAGAGCCGATTACCAGTTCCCAACTGGAAGGTGCGAATACCACGACGCTGGTGGCGAGAAAAATGCTGGAAACAGGGCGGGCGCCACGCACTGAAGACGAGCATATGATTGCGGGAAATGCCCGGCTGATGGCGGAAATTCCGCAATTACTCACAGAACCGCTGACACCTGCGCTTATACGTCAGTTATATGCTATTGGTATGGGGGGAATAAATGACGCGAAATATCGTCCGGGTGAATTTCGTGAAACAGATGATGTCGTGATCGCCGATTATGACGGCAATATTGTGCACCAACCGCCCGCTGCGGCATTGTTGCCGGAACGACTGGAAAAAGTTTGCCAGTGGTTAAACAGCCATGAAGGGTATATTCACCCGCTGGTCCGCGCCTGCATTCTGCATTTTATGCTGGCCCATGAACATCCATTTCGCGATGGCAACGGGCGCACCAGTCGGGCGCTGTTTTACTGGTATATGCTGAAATCGGGCTACGATGTCTTTAAATATATTTCCATCAGCCGTTTGCTTCATGTTGCACCAGTCAAATATGCCTCCAGCTACCAGTACACTGAATCAGATGGTATGGATCTGACTTATTTCCTTGAATATCAGGCGGGTGTCATTAAACGTGCTATGCAAAACTGGCAGCAGCATATTGATGAAATTATGCAACGAAGCGCAAAACTTGACCGCCTATTGTTTAGTTCTGGTGTGCTTAGGCGACTAAATCCGCGTCAGGTGACACTTCTGAATGTGATGCTCGCCAATCCGGGGAAAGAGTACACAGTTTCTGAAACCAGCGCGAGTCTGGGCGTCTCTGATAATACAGCGCGAACTGATTTACGGACGATTGTTAAAGAAGGATTTGCGCAAGAGAAGAAAATTAATGACCAGCAAGTAGTGTACGTCGCACATTACCCGCTGTAGTCCTTGCCAGTAAATTCGTGATAGCCGTCGTAAAGCTGTTACCGACTGGCGAAGATTTCGCCAGTCACGTCTACCCTTGTTATACCTCACACCGCAAGGAGACGATCATGACCAACAATCCCCCTTCAGCACAGATTAAGCCCGGCGAGTATGGTTTCCCCCTCAAGTTAAAAGCCCGCTATGACAACTTTATTGGTGGCGAGTGGGTCGCGCCCGCCGATGGCGAGTATTACCAGAACCTGACGCCGGTAACCGGGCAGTTGTTGTGCGAAGTGGCGTCTTCGGGCAAACGAGATATCGATCTGGCGCTGGATGCTGCGCATAAAGTGAAAGATAAATGGGCGCATACCTCGGTGCAGGATCGCGCAGCGATTCTGTTTAAGATTGCCGATCGGATGGAGCAGAACCTCGAGCTGTTAGCGACGGCTGAAACCTGGGATAACGGCAAACCCATTCGCGAAACCAGTGCTGCCGATGTGCCGCTGGCGATTGACCATTTCCGCTATTTCGCCTCGTGTATTCGGGCGCAGGAAGGCGGGATCAGTGAAGTTGATAGCGAAACCGTGGCTTATCACTTCCACGAACCGTTAGGTGTGGTGGGGCAGATTATCCCGTGGAACTTCCCGCTGCTGATGGCGAGCTGGAAAATGGCTCCCGCGCTGGCGGCGGGCAACTGCGTGGTGCTGAAACCCGCACGACTTACCCCGCTTTCTGTACTGCTGCTAATGGAAATCGTCGGTGATTTACTGCCGCCGGGCGTGGTGAACGTGGTCAACGGTGCGGGCGGCGAAATTGGCGAATATCTGGCGACCTCGAAACGCATCGCCAAAGTGGCGTTTACTGGCTCAACGGAAGTGGGTCAGCAGATTATGCAGTACGCCACGCAAAACATTATTCCAGTAACCCTGGAGCTGGGCGGCAAATCGCCCAATATCTTCTTTGCTGACGTGATGGATGAAGAAGATGCCTTTTTCGATAAGGCGCTGGAAGGCTTTGCATTGTTTGCTTTTAACCAGGGCGAAGTCTGTACCTGCCCAAGCCGTGCTTTAGTGCAGGAGTCTATCTACGAACGCTTCATGGAACGCGCCATCCGCCGTGTTGAAAGTATTCGTAGCGGTAACCCGCTCGACAGCGTGACACAAATGGGCGCGCAGGTATCTCACGGGCAACTGGAAACCATCCTCAATTACATTGATATCGGTAAAAAAGAGGGCGCAGATGTGCTCACCGGCGGGCGGCGCAAGTTGCTGGAAGGCGAGCTGAAAGATGGTTACTACCTTGAACCGACTATCCTGTTTGGTCAG
Source organism: Escherichia sp. E4736 (assembly GCF_005781225.1). Classification (NCBI taxonomy): domain Bacteria; kingdom Pseudomonadati; phylum Pseudomonadota; class Gammaproteobacteria; order Enterobacterales; family Enterobacteriaceae; genus Escherichia; species Escherichia sp. E4736. The sequence continues at coordinate 167,645 of NZ_VATT01000010.1, forward strand.
AACAATATGCGTGTTTTCCAGGAAGAAATATTTGGCCCGGTGCTGGCGGTAACCACCTTTAAAACGATGGACGAGGCGCTGGAGCTGGCGAACGACACACAATATGGCCTGGGTGCAGGCGTCTGGAGTCGTAACGGCAATCTGGCCTATAAGATGGGGCGCGGCATTCAGGCCGGGCGCGTGTGGACCAACTGTTATCATGCCTACCCGGCACACGCAGCGTTTGGCGGCTACAAACAGTCGGGCATCGGACGCGAAACCCATAAGATGATGCTGGAGCATTATCAGCAAACCAAGTGTCTGCTGGTGAGCTACTCGGATAAACCGTTGGGGCTGTTCTGATGTTTTAGGCAGGCAACATTAATTGTTGCCTGCCTATGTTTTAGTTGTATAAAGCGGCAGTCGCTTTTAACTCATCGCTGAAAGAATAAATATCATCGAGAGATTCAATAGGATGGCGGGTTTCGTTTTTCTCTAAGTCAAATAGGCCAATATATTTTTGATTTCGATTGAAATGTAATCTACAGAGTGGCTTTCGATTATTGTCATCTACAAGTATACCAAAATAGCTTTTTGTATCTCTGTGGACTATTCGTGGTGCATCAAGCACTACGCGAACTATAGCTTTAACAATATGAAATCCTTCAAGCTCCTCCATAGTAGTAGCAATATCGGTTTCTTCTTTATTAATACATTCTACTTCTTCATTGTGTGAATTCGAATCAATTACAGATAATGAACCACCACCTATTGCCGATTTCAATCTTTCGTTTATTTGAGAGTTAATATATTGATTGGCAGCTTTCTTTGTTAATTTTGCAAACGTATCTTTTACTTTTTGTGTTAACATACCTTCATAAATTCTTGCTGCAAAGAATTTTACAAAATCCTCTTCAGGATTATTCATTTGTGCATGGAGAACTTTTTTAATTAAACTAACATATTTTAATTCACCTGCAGCATTAATTATTGATTCCAAATCAAATGCTGATTTAGTAAGTTTCTTTATCTCGGGAACAACTGTTTCATCTAAGTCAAGTAGATCTATCTCAAGAAATGGTTTTTCATCCATTTTATTAGGCGCTTCTAAATCAGTAAAAAATTTATAAACTTGTCCATTGGTTAGAATAGATATTCTTGCATTTGTTACATGGAAGTATCGAAAAAGCTGTGAAGCGTGATTTATATTTAGAGGATCGCCGATTTTTTTGCATTCAATGAGAATCTGAACCTCACCACTTTTTAAGATCGCATAGTCAATCTTTTCACCTTTCTTCGTTCCAATATCGCATACAAACTCTGGGATAACTTCGGTAGGATCAAAGACATCATAACCTAACACATTGTTAATGAACGGCATTACGAAAGCATTTTTGGTAGCCTCCTCAGTTTCAATGACCCCGGCTTGTTGTTTTATTTTTGCGGATAATGAATTCAGCTTATCTATAAACTCCATAGACATTATAACTCCTTTTATATATTTAATAAAAATGCGTTTTATAAAAATATAGAAAATATTTATATATTAACGCGTTATCATTGATCATACTTAATGTATAACACACAAAAAATAATGTTTGCACATTGTAAATACAATGGTGAAACAAGCTTGATATTTATCAAGGAAATAAAACAATGTCTGTTATTCTTTTATTGGTTATTTTAAACGTTCTATGAATAAGAGTTGGAGCTATAGCAAGACTGGCTTCGATATCGCATGGATAATCTAATACAAGGTTTTTTAACGCCTAATACTATGAGTTATACGTAAATTGCGAGTCTCCTCGCATTTTTTCAACAAGTTACTGCACGTGGTTATTCTTCTTCCGAGCGACATTCCTGAATCAATTTTAGCCACCTGACGGCCTCTATAAATCGCGCTATCGTGATTGCTATCGCTAATTATATGTGTATCGTGTGTATAATCATGGAAGGACAGGGATGTGAAAAGTGCAGACGTGATCGCCATCCTGAAACAGCATGGCTGGGAACATATTCGAACCCGCGGCAGTCATCATCAGTTTCGCCATCCTGTTCATCCGGGCCTGGTGACGGTCCCGCATCCTAAAAAAGATATTAAGCCCGGTACGCTGGCACAAATTGGGCGTCAGGCTGGTTTAACATTTTAAAATTTCAGGAGGCAATATGTTTTATCCCGCCTATATCCATAGCGATTCCGACGGTAGCGCCAGCGGTTTTTTCCCTGATGTACCTGGTTGTTATTTTGCCGGGGATACGCTTGATGACGCTTTCCAGGATGCGCGAAGTGCACTGGTCGCACACTTTGAAACCTTGTGCGAGATGAATGAAGAGTTGCCTCTTCCTGGCTCCGTAGACGAACATCTGGCTCAGCAGGCGCAGGACTTTATTGGCGGGCAATGGTTGCTGGTGGATATCAATATGAATCAGTTCGAAGGTCGGGCTGAACGTATCAATATTACGATGCCGAAAAGGTTACTGAACAAGATTGATACCTACGTGCGCAATAACCCAGACTACGCCAACAGAAGTGCATTTCTGGCAGAAGCTGCCCGGCGTGTTTTGCCAGGAGTTTAATCTCGCGTTTCGATGGTGAGCGGGCGAACCAGGCTGTACAACCACAAACCAAAACAAGCGATAGTGCCAATCACCACGGTGAGGAACACACTGACTGACAGGCCTGCAAGCATTCCTGCGGGCAGGGCCAGCAGGCCGTGGATTACGGTGTCGTTCCATCTGACCTGATCGTAGCCAAACATGCCTAAAACGCCGCAAACCAGGCCGTAAATCACCATTGGTGTTCCGAGACCAATCAATAATAAACGGTAGATAATTGAAGGTTTAATACGCTTAATCTGTACTGTGGATGTTTTACTGGAGTTATTCATTAGTTTGGCCAATAGTTCCATTATTTCAATATGATAAGCCTCGACCTGTTTAAAAGCTAGGCAGCACATTTCAGAAAGTATATAAAAAACAATATGTCGTTATATAAATAAGGAAATTGCACTGCATCATGGCATTTCATAATATGCGTTAATTGTTCTTTTTTATATTCTCTGAGGAAAATATGTTCCTGGATTATTTTGCACTGGGAGTGCTTATTTTTGTATTTCTGGTGATCTTCTATGGGATTATTATTTTACATGATATTCCCTACCTGATTGCGAAAAAACGCAACCATCCTCATGCCGATGCCATTCATGTTGCCGGTTGGGTGAGTTTGTTTACGCTGCACGTTATCTGGCCCTTTTTGTGGATTTGGGCCACGCTTTACCGCCCGGAGCGGGGATGGGGAATGCAAAGCCATGATTCATCCGTTATGCAACTACAACAGCGCATTGCCGGGCTGGAGAAACAGCTCGCCGACATGAAAGCTCCTTCTGCCGAGTAATATTTATGGATTTACTGATTATTTTGACCTATGTGGCTTTCGCATGGGCAATGTTTAAGATTTTTAAAATTCCCGTGAATAAATGGACCATCCCTACTGCGGCACTGGGTGGCATATTTATTGTCAGCGGCTTAATTCTATTAATGAACTATAACCATCCATACACCTTTAAAGCGCAAAAAGCGGTTATTTCCATTCCGGTTGTTCCGCAGGTGACGGGTGTAGTAATTGAAGTGACGGACAAGAAAAATACGCTGATTAAAAAAGGCGAAGTGCTATTTCGACTGGATCCGACGCGTTATCAGGCGCGGGTGGATCGACTGATGGCGGATATCGTCACCGCAGAACATAAACAGCGGGCATTGGGGGCAGAGTTAGATGAGATGGCGGCGAATACCCAGCAGGCAAAGGCCACACGGGATAAATTTGCCAAAGAGTACCAGCGTTACGCACGCGGCAGCCAGGCGAAAGTAAATCCGTTTTCAGAACGGGATATCGATGTGGCGCGGCAAAACTATCTGGCGCAGGAAGCCTCAGTGAAGTCATCGGCGGCGGAACAAAAACAGATCCAGAGCCAACTGGATAGCCTGGTGTTGGGGGAACATTCTCAAATCGCCAGCCTGAAAGCGCAGCTTGCGGAAGCAAAATATAACCTTGAGCAGACGGTAGTGCGTGCGCCGAGCGACGGTTACGTGACTCAGGTACTGATTCGTCCAGGAACGTATGCCGCGTCGCTGCCGCTGCGTCCGGTAATGGTGTTTATACCCGATCAGAAACGACAAATCGTGGCGCAGTTCCGCCAGAACTCCTTGCTGCGACTGGCTCCTGGCGACGATGCGGAAGTGGTGTTTAATGCCCTGCCAGGTAAGGTCTTCAGCGGTAAGCTGGCTGCCATTAGTCCAGCCGTTCCCGGCGGGGCTTATCAGTCGACCGGCACTTTACAGTCCTTAAATACAGCACCAGGTTCTGATGGCGTTATCGCGACTATTGAGCTGGATGAGCATACTGATTTGAGCGCATTACCAGACGGTATTTACGCCCAGGTGGCGGTCTATTCCGATCATTTCAGCCATGTTTCGGTTATGCGCAAAGTGCTGTTACGCATGACCAGCTGGGTGCATTACCTTTATCTCGACCACTAATCTTTGTTTTCCGCCGCTTGTTCAGGCCGCAGTTGCTGCGACTGGGCAAGCTGGTGGCGAATTTCACGCAGCATCTCGTCCAACACATACTGGACCCGCCAGGGCTGGTATTCCCGTTTACGGAAGATAGCCACCAGATCCAGCCACCATTCATACGGTTGCTGAAAGCAGGGGATCAGCGTGCCGTCTTGCAGGTCGCTCTGCACACTTTTGTCTGGCGCAAACACAATCCCCAGGTGATTTCGCGCCAGCTCCAGCGCCGACTGAGTATTGTCACAGACGTAATTTCCCTTAACACGATAATCACGTACTTCTTTACTTCCGGCGACGTTGAAGCGCCAGATATTCGCGTCATCGATCATCATCGAGTCGATCAAAATACAGGAGTGATGTTCAAGTTCGTCTGGTCGGCTAATGGGGTGTTTCTCAAGATAAGTTTGGCTGGCATAGGCGGTTACTGCATATTGCGTAATAAAACTGGCAACCAGCGATTCATCTTTTGGCGGCGCGTAGCTGATTAAAACATCACAATCATCGGGAAATTCGACACCTTCATAAAAGGCGTTGCGCTCAAGATTGCAGGTTTTTAGCGATAAGGTGATTTCACCGATATCTTTAATTTTGTCGATAACGTGTTTGGATAAATAGGTAATAATGCCAGTTGGTGCGTAGATGGTAACCCGACCACGTTTCTCATGCTTATAATCTGCAATAAAATTATTAAGCTGCTCGTTTCTGTCGAGCATATCATTAATGTACGGTAATAGCGCGGTGCCAAAAGGCGTCAGCATCAATTGCCGTGTGGTTCTGTCAAAGACCTTTAAGCCCACTTTTGATTCAAAATCAGCAAGATATTTACTAACATTGGCCTGCGCGATGCCAAGCACGGTGGCCGCATGGCTGATATTTTCACTGGCAGCGATTACCGAGATAATTTTTAACTCCCGGTACTTGAGTTGTAATTTTGTCATCGCAACAGTCCAATTTATATATAATTTTATATATTACTATATAAATATGAATCTTGCACCGGAGAAATTGTAAGTATTACTATGCCGACTCTTTTTTATCTTAATTTAAAATGGAATGTCGGACATGTTAATTAACCGCAATATTGTGGCGTTATTTTTTATGCCTTTTATGGCAAGTGCAACTGCCGCAGAATTATCCGTTGGTGCTGGCGCAGTTTATAATGAATCGCCTTATCGCGGTTATAATGAAAATACCAAAGCAATTCCGCTGATCAGTTATGAGGGCGATTCTTTTTATGTCCGCCAGACGACGTTAGGTTTTATTCTGTCGCAAAGTGAAAAAAATGAACTTAGCCTGACTGCATCCTGGATGCCGCTGGAATTTGATCCTGCCGATAATGACGACCATGCTATGCAACAACTCGATAAGCGTGACAGTACGGCAATGGCGGGAGTTGCCTGGTATCACCATGAGCGTTGGGGGACCGTGAAAGCTTCTGCGGCAGCTGATGTTCTGGATAACAGTAACGGTTGGGTAGGTGAGTTATCGTTATTCCACAAAATGCAGATAGGTCGCCTGTCGCTGACACCTGCTCTTGGCGTTCTCTATTATGACGAGAATTTCAGTGACTATTACTATGGCATTTCAGAGAGCGAGTCTCGTCACAGCGGTCTGGCGAGTTATACCGCGCAGGATGCCTGGGTGCCTTATGTCAGCCTGACGGCAAAATACCCCATCGGAGAACACGTCGTATTAATGGCGAGTGCCGGATACAGTGAGCTGCCGGAAGAGATCACTAACAGCCCAATGATTGACCGTAATGAAAGTTTTACTTTTGTCACCGGAGTGAGTTGGCGTTTTTAATTGACTGGGTAGAAAAACTGACCGGAATCATCTCGGGCATTCCCCTATGAAAAGTACGGCATTGATAATCATTTTCAATATCATTTAATTAACTATAATGAACCAACTGCTTACGCGGCATTAACAATCGGCCGCCCGACAATACTGGAGATGAATATGAGCTATACCCTGCCATCCCTGCCGTATGCTTACGATGCCCTGGAACCGCACTTCGATAAGCAGACCATGGAAATCCACCACACCAAACACCATCAGACCTACGTCAACAACGCCAACGCGGCGCTGGAAAGCCTGCCAGAATTCGCTAACCTGCCGGTTGAAGAGCTGATCACCAAACTGGACCAGCTGCCAGCAGACAAAAAAACCGTTCTGCGCAACAACGCTGGCGGTCACGCTAACCACAGTCTGTTCTGGAAAGGTCTGAAAAAAGGCACCACCTTGCAGGGCGATCTGAAAGCGGCTATCGAACGTGATTTCGGTTCCGTTGATAACTTCAAAGCAGAATTTGAAAAAGCGGCAGCTTCCCGCTTTGGTTCCGGCTGGGCATGGCTGGTGCTGAAAGGCGATAAACTGGCGGTGGTTTCTACTGCTAACCAGGACTCCCCGCTGATGGGCGAAGCCATTTCTGGCGCTTCCGGCTTCCCGATTGTGGGCCTGGATGTGTGGGAACACGCTTACTACCTGAAATTCCAGAACCGTCGTCCGGACTACATCAAAGAGTTCTGGAACGTAGTGAACTGGGATGAAGCTGCGGCACGTTTCGCGGCGAAAAAATAATCGCATCTTGCCTGCTGCAATGAGGCGTTTACGCCTCTTGTCAGCATAAAAAACAAACCATCGTGCATAACGGTGGTTTTTTTGTGATCAATTTCAAAAGAAAAACAATGATCCTATAAAATTAAAACGACGTTTCAATTGGTGTGGTGTTGATCACTTTTATTGCTATGATGAATGTCTATCTTCGTTTCCATCAACACTGATGCTCCGTTAAGGAACTTCGCATCAGCCTATAAAAATATGCTAACAGGTGATGGAAATGCAGATAAAACGCACGATAGAGAAAATCCCGGGGGGGATGATGCTCATCCCGCTGTTCCTTGGCGCACTGTGTCATACCTTCTCGCCGGGGGCGGGGAAATATTTTGGATCATTCACCAACGGGATGATTACTGGCACGGTGCCAATTCTGGCGGTGTGGTTTTTCTGCATGGGGGCGTCTATCAAATTAAGCGCGACGGGAACAGTGTTGCGTAAATCCGGTACGCTGGTGGTAACCAAAATTGCCGTTGCGTGGGTGGTTGCGGCCATTGCTTCGCGCATTATTCCTGAGCACGGTGTCGAAGTTGGATTTTTTGCCGGGCTTTCAACGCTGGCGCTGGTGGCGGCAATGGACATGACCAACGGCGGTCTGTATGCCTCTATCATGCAGCAGTACGGCACCAAAGAAGAGGCCGGGGCATTTGTGTTGATGTCGCTGGAATCTGGTCCGCTAATGACGATGATTATTCTGGGAACCGCCGGGATTGCTTCGTTTGAACCGCATGTTTTCGTTGGCGCAGTGTTGCCGTTCCTGGTGGGGTTCGCGCTGGGGAACCTTGATTCTGAATTGCGCGAGTTTTTTAGCAAAGCGGTGCAGACGCTGATTCCGTTCTTTGCCTTCGCGCTGGGCAATACCATTGATTTAACCGTGATTGCCCAGACCGGTTTGTTGGGGATCCTGTTGGGTGTGGCGGTGATTATCGTGACCGGTATTCCGTTGATTATTGCCGATAAATTGATTGGCGGTGGCGATGGCACTGCCGGAATTGCCGCCTCCAGTTCTGCCGGGGCCGCGGTGGCAACGCCGGTACTGATTGCGGAAATGATCCCGGCCTTTAAACCGATGGCGCCTGCGGCAACTTCGTTGGTGGCGACGGCGGTAATTGTGACGTCGATTCTGGTGCCAATTCTTACCTCTGTCTGGTCACGTAAAGCCAAAGCCAGAGTGGCGAAGATCGAAATTCTGGGTACGGTGAAATAACCTCTCTTATTCCATATCATCGCCGGATGAATTGACGTTCATCCGGCGTTTTACCTTAAATAACAAATACCTCATCAATCGTCCGACATTCGCTTTCTGTTAACTCCCCACCGGCATTGCGCGACACTCCTGTGCAGTAACCAAACTTACGTGATACCACCGTCTTGATGGTAGTGACAAAATCTTCACCGATGGCGTAGATGGACATATAGGTGCCGATCTGTTGCTGGATATCTTGTAAAGCTGCTAGGTCGCCGCGTTTGAAGGCTTCGCGGGCTTCGACAAACAGCTCCGGCATAACGTTATTTAAGCCAGAGATTATCCCCGCGCCGCCAGCCAGCAAATTAGGAATGTAATACTCGTCATACCCCGAAAGCACCGCAAAATCAGGACGCACAGCCTGAGCTGCCTGAATCATGCTGCGGGTGTGTGACTGGCAATCGACGGTATCTTTAATTCCGGCAAACTCAGGAAACTCACTCGCCAGTGTGGCGACCAGGTCTGGGGTTAAATCACAACCGGTCCGCGCCGGGAAGTTATATGCGAACCATTTGCCCTGTAATTCGCGACCCAGATGGCGGAAATAGCTTAATAATTGCTTCGCCGTCTGGCCGTAGTAATAAGGCGGGAGGATCATCACTGCATCATAGCCCGTGCGATACGCTTCTTGCGCCATAATCAGTACATCATGCGTGCATGTGGACGAGACGTTGGCCACCATTTTTAGCTTGCTCATGGCTCGTGCTTCACGAATAAGCATGAGCCTCTCTTCCAGTGTGAAGGAGACAAACTCACCAATGCTTCCCATTAGCAATATCACATCGATATTAGCGTCAGTGAGTCGCTGCAGATGCTGCTTCAATCCGTTAAGGTCTACATTCCCGTCTTTATCCATCGGCGTGATGGAAGGACACCAGACGCCAGAAAACAGTGATTTATCAGCCACGCTGTAAACTCCTCATAATGAAATAGTGTTTCAAAAAACATCTCATTGATAACATGTCTACAGTTTTGTCATGTGAACCGTGCTCTCATTTTGCGCGCCTGACGTAAAATAAATATGGTCTAATGGGGAAATTTCTCGGTGGAGAGGGAACAGATGCGATATCCAGTTGATGTATACGTAGGCAACATTCGGGATTATCCGGAAAGCCGTCCAAGTGCAATTGCGAAAATCCAGGTCGATGGCGAGTTAATGTTGACAGAACTGGGGCTGGAAGGCGACGAACAGGCAGAGAAAAAGATTCACGGTGGGCCGGACAGGGCGCTGTGTCATTATCCTCGCGAGCATTATCTCTACTGGGCGCGGGAATTTCCGGAACAGGCAGAGTTGTTTGTTGCACCTGCGTTTGGTGAAAACCTCTCAACCGACGGCCTGACGGAAAGTAATGTTTTTATAGGTGATATTTTCCGCTGGGGAGAGGCGTTGATTCAGGTCACCCAGCCGCGCTCTCCGTGCTACAAACTCAATTACCACTTTGATATCAGTGATATAGCTCAGTTGATGCAAAACACGGGTAAAGTCGGCTGGCTGTATAGCGTGATTGCGCCGGGGCTGGTATCTGCTGATGCTCCGCTGGAGTTGGTTTCCCGCGTTAGCGATGTGACCGTGCAAGAGGCTGCCGCCATCGCATGGCATATGCCGTTTGATGATGAGCAGTATCACCGCTTGCTTTCCGCAGCCGGGCTATCGAAAAGCTGGACGCGGACGATGCAGAAACGCCGACTTAGCGGCAAGATTGAAGATAATTCGCGGCGGTTGTGGGGGAAATAACCCCCGGAGAGTAGGCCTGATAAGACGCGACCAGCGTCGCATCAGGCATCATGCTCAAATGCCGGATGCGGCGTAAACGCCTTATCTGGCCACAAATGCTGCCCTTTGCGTAGTAGAGAGTAGGCCTGATAAGACGCTATCAGCGTCGCATCAGGCATCATGCTCAGACGCCGGATGCGGCGTAAACGCCTTATCCGATCTACAAAAGCGGAGTTTAACTCCGCTTATACAGCGGCAGCCAAATCACCAGACGTAAACCGCCCAGCGGGCTGTCTTCCGCTTTCACCCAACCACGGTGCTGCTGAATGGCGGTTTCGACAATCGCCAGCCCCAAACCTGTACCGCCAGATTCACGATCGCGCGCTTCATCTGTACGATAGAACGGGCGGAAAATCTGTTCGCGATCTTCCGGGCTAACGCCTGGACCATCGTCGTCCACCGTAATGGTGATACCGTCTTTATCAACCGCAAAGCCCACTTCAATCTTCGTATGGGAATAACGCAGAGCATTACGCACAATGTTTTCCAGCGCACTTTCCAGGGCGTTCGGGTTGCCGTACAGCGGCCACGGCCCTGGCGGGAAGTTAACCGTAAACGACTTGCCCATCTGTTCCGCTTCGAATGCCGCGTTATCCAGCACTTCGTTCCACAACTGGTTGGCTTTGATTGTCTCGCTCACCAGCGCGTTTTTCTGCTGATTACGTGACATCACCAACAGGTCGTTAATCATGCTGTCCAGACGCTGGGCTTCGGTTTCAATACGCTCCAGTTCCTTGCTTTCACCACTACGACGACGCAGTAACGCCGTACCCAGTTGCAGACGCGTCAGCGGCGTGCGCAGCTCGTGAGAGATATCAGAAAGCAGGCGCTGCTGGGAGGTCATCATGCGTTCCAGTGCGGTCACCATCTGGTTAAAACTGGCACCTGCGGCAAGAAATTCTTGTGGCCCCGCTTCCAGTTCCGGATGCTGGCGTAAGTTCCCCTGGGCAACTTCATCGGCAGCGTTTTTCAGCTTACGCGCCGGTTTTGCCAAGCTCCAGGCCAACCACAACAGCAGCGGCGTACTGACCAGCATGGTGACAATCAGCAGTAATAGCGGGCGGTCAAACAGTAAGTTAATGAAATCGGATTGAGAACTGCTGGCCGGGCGAATCAGATACAGTTGGTAATTATCTTCGCCATCACGCACGGAGAACGGACCCACCAGTTCCACGCGACCATACTTTTTCTTCTGCGGATGATCGGCGTTATCGGCCTGACCAATAAAGTTGCGAATGATCTGCATTTCGCTGCGTTCAGCGCCGATCACGCGGCCTTCAGTGGTCACCAGTAATAAACGCTGGCCTGGTGGCGCCCACTTATCAATGGCCCGGAACAGGCGACGCCACCACATTAAATCGTTGGGTGGATCGTTCGCCAGTTCCGCTTCGACATGCTGCTCAATCATCAGCCCCTGACGCTGTTCGCTATCCAGAAGCTCGGTCATCTGGCGTGAATCGAGCTTGGGTAACATCAAAACCAGCATCAACACCAGCGCCAGCGTCAGCCAGAAGATGGCGAAGATGCGCGCGGTTAAGCTGCCTATCATGAAGCGGAAACCATCAGATAGCCGCGACCACGCAATGTTTTAAACCAAGGATGACCGTCTTTACGATCCGGCAGCTTACGACGCAGGTTGGAAATATGCATATCGATAGCACGGTCGAAAGGCGTCAGGCGTTTGCCCAGCACTTCCTGGCTTAAATGCTCGCGAGAAACCACCTGACCCAGATGCTGCGCCAGTAGGTAGAGCAGGGTAAATTCAGTACCGGTTAACTCCAGTGTTTGCCCGTCGAAGCTGGCTTCCTGACGGCCTGGATTCAGCACTAAGGCATCAACTTCCAGCGTCGGCGAACCGTTATCGCTGTTCTGCTGTTGCTCGCTCCAGTGCGAACGGCGCAGGATCGCGCGAATACGCGCAACCAGTTCACGGTCGTTAAACGGTTTCGGGAGATAGTCATCCGCACCCAGCTCAAGGCCGAGGACGCGATCAAGTTCACTGCCGCGAGCCGTCAACATAATGACTGGCGTCTGGTGTGTCTGGCGAAGTGCTTTCAGCGTATCGATACCATTTTTCTTCGGCATCATCACATCAAGCAAAAGTAAATCAATGCTGTCGTCCAGAAGAGCAAGCGCCTGTTCCCCATCGTGGGCAACAATCACGTTGAAGCCTTCCATCTCGAGCAGCTCCTTTAACAGGGATGTCAGCTCTCGGTCATCATCAACTAACAGGATTTTATTCATTGTTTAAATACCTCCGAGGCAGAAATTACGTCATCAGACGTTGCTAATCCATGACTTTACGTTGTTTTACACCCCCTGACGCATGTTTGCAGCCTGAATCGTAAACTCTCTATCGTTGAATCGCGACAGAAAGATTTGGGAGCAAATGATGCGCATAGTTACCGCTGCCGTCATGGCCTCAACGCTGGCAGTCAGTTCATTAAGCCACGCTGCTGAAGTCGGTTCAGGCGATAACTGGCATCCGGGAGAAGAACTTACGCAGCGCAGTACGCAGAGCCATATGTTCGACGGCATAAGTTTAACCGAACATCAGCGTCAGCAGATGCGAGATCTTATGCAACAGGCCCGGCACGAACAGCCACCTGTTAATGTTAGCGAACTGGAGACAATGCATCGCCTTGTCACCGCAGAAAATTTTGATGAAAACGCTGTGCGCGCACAGGCAGAAAAAATGGCGAACGAGCAAATAGCTCGTCAGGTTGAGATGGCAAAAGTCCGCAACCAAATGTATCGCCTGTTAACGCCGGAGCAGCAAGCGGTTTTAAACAAGAAACATCAACAACGAATGGAACAGTTGCGCGACGTGACGCAATGGCAAAAAAGTTCATCGTTGAAGCTATTGAGTAGTAGCAACTCACGTTCCCAGTAGTAAACCCTGTTTTCCTTGCCATAGACACCATCCCTGTCTTCCCCCACATGATGTGGGGGTTTTTTTTATCCGCAATTTGCCTGTTACTTGATGCATTGCAGATGATTTGCATCCGTTATACTACCGTCAGTTGATAGCGGGAGTATTTATGAATCAATCTTATGGGCAGCTGGTCAGTCGGGCAGCGATTGCTGCAACGGCGATGGCTTCGCTGTTATTACTGATTAAAATTTTTGCATGGTGGTATACCGGATCAGTGAGTATTCTCGCTGCGCTGGTGGATTCGCTGGTGGATATCGGCGCGTCATTAACTAACTTATTGGTCGTGCGTTACTCACTGCAACCTGCCGACGATAATCACTCCTTTGGTCACGGTAAAGCTGAATCGCTCGCCGCGCTGGCGCAAAGTATGTTTATCTCCGGCTCCGCGCTGTTCCTGTTTTTGACCGGTATTCAGCATTTGGTTTCTCCGACACCGATGAAAGACCCGGGTGTTGGGGTTATCGTGACTATTGTGGCGCTAATTTGTACGATTATTCTTGTCTCGTTTCAGCGTTGGGTCGTTCGCCGGACGCAAAGCCAGGCAGTGCGGGCAGATATGCTACATTATCAGTCTGATGTTATGATGAACGGCGCGATTTTGCTGGCGCTGGGATTGTCCTGGTACGGCTGGCATCGTGCTGATGCCCTGTTTGCTTTGGGAATCGGCATCTATATTTTATATAGCGCGTTACGCATGGGGTATGAGGCGGTCCAGTCATTATTGGATCGCGCGCTGCCCGATGGTGAACGACAGGAAATTATTGATATCGTGACTTCCTGGCCGGGAGTTAGCGGCGCTCACGATCTTCGCACGCGGCAGTCAGGGCCGACCCGCTTTATTCAGATTCATTTGGAAATGGAAGACTCTCTGCCTTTGGTTCAGGCACATATGGTGGCGGATCAGGTAGAGCAGGCTATTTTACGGCGTTTTCCGGGTTCAGATGTGATTATCCATCAGGATCCTTGTTCTGTCGTACCCAGGGAGAGTAAACGGTCTACGCTTTCATAATCCGTACAAAAGAGAGCCAGACCCGCATTTTGTGTATAAAATACCGCCATTTGGCCTGACCTGAATCAATTCAGCAGGAAGTGATTGTTATACTATTTGTACATTCGTTGGATCACTTCGATGTGCAAGAAGACTTCCGGCAACAGATTTCATTTTGCATTCCAAAGTTCAGAGGTAGTCATGATTAAGAAAATCGGTGTGTTGACAAGCGGCGGTGATGCGCCAGGCATGAACGCCGCAATTCGCGGGGTTGTTCGTTCTGCGCTGACAGAAGGTCTGGAAGTAATGGGTATTTATGACGGCTATCTGGGTCTGTATGAAGACCGTATGGTACAGCTAGACCGTTACAGCGTGTCTGACATGATCAACCGTGGTGGTACATTCCTCGGTTCTGCGCGCTTCCCGGAATTCCGCGACGAGAACATCCGCGCCGTGGCTATCGAAAACCTGAAAAAACGTGGTATCGACGCGCTGGTGGTTATCGGCGGTGACGGTTCCTACATGGGGGCAATGCGTCTGACCGAAATGGGCTTCCCGTGCATCGGCCTGCCGGGCACCATCGACAACGACATCAAAGGTACTGACTACACCATTGGTTTCTTCACGGCATTGAGCACCGTTGTTGAAGCTATCGACCGTCTGCGTGACACCTCTTCTTCTCACCAACGTATTTCCGTGGTGGAAGTGATGGGCCGCTACTGTGGCGATCTGACTCTGGCTGCGGCTATTGCTGGTGGCTGTGAATTCGTTGTGGTTCCGGAAGTTGAATTCAGCCGTGACGATCTGGTAAACGAAATCAAAGCCGGTATCGCGAAAGGTAAAAAACACGCGATTGTGGCGATCACTGAACATATGTGTGACGTCGACGAGCTGGCTCATTTCATCGAAAAAGAAACTGGCCGTGAAACCCGCGCAACTGTGCTGGGCCACATCCAGCGTGGTGGTTCCCCGGTACCTTACGACCGTATTCTGGCTTCCCGTATGGGCGCTTACGCTATCGATCTGCTGCTGGCAGGCTACGGTGGTCGTTGTGTAGGTATTCAGAACGAACAACTGGTTCACCATGACATCATCGATGCTATCGAAAACATGAAGCGTCCGTTCAAAGGTGACTGGCTGGACTGCGCGAAAAAACTGTATTAATGATTTCGGAAAAAGGCAGATTTCTTTAGCCTGAAACCGATGACAGAGGCAAAAATGCCTGATGCGCTTCGCTTATCAGGCCTACATGAATTCTGCAATCTATTGAGTTTGCAAGCTTTTGTAGGCCGGATAAGGCGTTCACGCCGCATCCGGCATGAACAAAGCGCACTTTGTCAGCAATATGAGGCGGATTTCTTCCGCCTTTTTAACTCCCCCATATATACCCGCAAGTTATAGCCAATCTTTTTTTATTCTTTAATGTTTGAATCCCTTTCTGGCACGCTTTGTTCATCACAACACAACATAAGAGAGCCGGGCGATGAACAAGTGGGGCGTAGGGTTAACTTTATTACTGGCAGCGACCAGCGTTATGGCAAAGGATATTCAGCTTCTTAACGTTTCGTATGATCCAACGCGCGAACTGTACGAGCAGTACAACAAAGCCTTCAGCGCCCACTGGAAACAGCAAACCGGCGATAACGTGGTGATTCGCCAGTCGCACGGCGGTTCGGGTAAACAGGCGACGTCGGTAATCAATGGCATAGACGCTGATGTCGTCACGCTGGCGCTAGCCTATGACGTGGATGCCATTGCTGAACGTGGTCGTATCGATAAAGCGTGGATCAAGCGTCTGCCGGATAACTCCGCACCTTATACTTCTACCATTGTCTTCCTGGTGCGTAAGGGGAATCCGAAGCAGATTCATGACTGGAACGATTTGATTAAGCCTGGTGTTTCGGTGATCACCCCGAACCCGAAAAGTTCTGGTGGTGCTCGCTGGAACTACCTGGCCGCCTGGGGCTACGCCTTGCATCACAACAACAACGATCAGGCAAAAGCGCAGGAATTCGTGCAGTCGTTGTATAAAAACGTCGAAGTACTGGATTCCGGTGCGCGCGGTTCAACGAATACCTTTGTTGAGCGCGGCATTGGCGACGTGCTGATTGCCTGGGAAAACGAAGCTCTGCTGGCGGCGAATGAACTGGGGAAAGATAAATTCGAAATCGTCACGCCGAGCGAGTCTATTCTCGCAGAGCCTACGGTGTCAGTTGTCGATAAAGTGGTAGAGAAAAAAGGCACTAAAGAGGTGGCGGAAGCTTACCTGAACTATCTCTACTCGCCAGAAGGCCAAGAGATTGCGGCTAAAAACTACTATCGTCCGCGCGATCCTCAGGTAGCGAAAAAATATGAAAATGCCTTTCCGAAGCTGAAGTTATTCACCATTGATGAAGAGTTCGGTGGCTGGACGAAAGCGCAAAAAGAGCATTTCTCTAACGGCGGTACGTTTGACCAAATCAGCAAACGTTAATTTTGTTGAAGGCAATCAGACCCGGTGGCATCTCGCGACCGGGTTTTTTATTTGTCACGATTTTGCGTTACCCTTGCATCTCTTTGAGGTACAGGGAAAAAAAGATGAAAAAAGCAGGTCTTCTTTTTTTAGCGATGATGGTTATCGCTGTTGCTGCTGCAGGCATTGGTTACTGGAAATTGACCGGTGAAGAGTCGGACACGTTGCGCCAGATTGCCCTTGAGCAATGTTTACCCAACCAGCAGCAAAACCAAAACCCTTCGCCATGTGCGGAAGTCAAACCCAATGCCGGATATGTGGTTTTAAAAGACCTCAACGGTCCTCTGCAATATTTGTTGATGCCAACGTATCGTATTAACGGCACTGAAAGTCCATTGTTAACCGATCCTTCAACGCCTAATTTCTTCTGGTTAGCCTGGCAGGCGCGTGATTTTATGAGCAAAAAATACGGCCAGCCAGTCCCCGATCGCGCGGTATCTCTGGCGATTAACTCCCGTACCGGGCGCACGCAAAACCATTTTCATATCCATATCTCTTGTATTCGTCCTGATGTGCGCGAACAACTGGATAATAATCTGGCGAATATCAGCACCCGTTGGTTACCGCTGCCCGGAGGGCTGCGTGGGCATGAATACCTGGCACGTAGGGTAACTGAAAGCGAGCTGGTAAAACGGAGTCCGTTTATGATGCTGGCAGAAGAAGTGCCAGAGGCACGGGAACATATGGGCAGTTACGCGCTGGCGATGGTGCGGCAGAGTGATAACTCGTTTGTATTGCTGGCGACGCAGCGCAATCTGCTGACGCTGAATCGTGCTTCAGCCGAGGAACTTCAGGATCATCAGTGTGAGATTTTGCGTTAAAGCGAGGAGTTGTTGAGGAAAGCTAAGTGCCGGATGCGATATCCGGCACCAGTCAGACTTAAGCCTGTTTAGCCGCTTCTGCAGCTTTAACGATCACTGCGAAGGCGTCAGCTTTCAGAGAAGCACCGCCAACCAGCGCGCCGTCGATGTCCGGCTGAGCGAACAGTTCTGCGGCGTTAGACGCGTTTACAGAACCGCCGTACTGGATGATCACTTGTTCAGCGATGTTAGCGTCAACTTTAGCGATGTGGTCACGGATAAATTTGTGAACAGCCTGAGCCTGCGCCGGAGTTGCAGATTTGCCAGTACCGATTGCCCATACTGGTTCGTAAGCGATTACCGCACCTTCGAATGCCGCAGCACCCTGAGTTTTCAGTACCGCGTCGATCTGACGTGCGCAAACTTCTTCAGTTTTGCCCGCTTCGTTTTCAGCTTCGGTTTCACCGATGCACAGAACCGGAGTCAGACCCTGCTCTTTCAGCACCGCGAATTTTTTCGCGATCAGTTCGTCAGACTCTTTGTGGTAAGTACGACGTTCAGAGTGACCGATGATGATGTACTGTGCGCCGATGTCTTTCAGCATAGCAGCAGAGGTTTCACCAGTGAATGCGCCGGACAGGTTCAGATCCACGTTCTGCGCACCCAGCATGATGTGGCTGCCTTCAGCTTCACGCTTCGCCATATCGATGTACATTTCTGGTGGCGCGATTGCAACGCCACAGCCATCAACGCCTGCCAGCTCTTTACGCAGGTTAGAAACCAGCTCATGAACCATGTGGCGGCTGCCGTTCAGTTTCCAGTTACCCATCACTAAAGGATGTCGCATTTTAATTCTCCACGCTTATAAGCGAATAAAGGAAGATGGCCGCCCCGCGGGGCAGCAGGTCTGTGAAACAGTATAGAGATTCATCACTGGAAAGGCTTTGCTTTTTGTCATTTATTCAACCCTTCAAGCGATTCAGATAGCGCCAGCTTAATCGGTTCAACAGCGAAGGTCAGTCCCTTTTCGCCGTTGTCCGCGACAACATAGCGCAGTGCGCCTTCTGTCTCTGTGTAATAACGTTTGTTTTTCCCCGCAGTAAGGAGCGACTGTAGCTTTTTCTGGCTTTGTGTTTTGGTCATCAGCGGGGTGAGTGTGCGGATCACCGCCGCCATGTATTCATGAGCTTTTGCTTTGGCGGCTTTTTGCTCTGGTCCCTGGATTGGTAGCCAGGTAATTTGAATGCTTTTGATTTTTAAAGTGCCACGCTCCAGCGCCGTAGAGGCATACAAGTTCTCGTTAATTTTACTGGCGGCGCGAGTCAGATTGGCTTTGTCGGGGCTGCTGTCGATGGCGCGAAACTCGTTCAGTGGCAGGTTGGGGTTCTGGCTGTTAAAGTTTTCTCGAAACTGGCTGATGGAGAGATCGAAGGTAGGGGCGCCAGCAAGTAGATAGGGCGCAGTGGTCGCCGTACCTGGTGTTTGTGCATGCACCGTTGTGCTAACGGCTGATGCAGAACATAAGAGAAAAAACAGCGTAAACCCTGGCTTCATCGACAGTACCTTTTGTTATGACTGGCTCCGATTAAAACGATATCTGTCTCCCTTGTCAAAAGGGTAGAATCCTGGAAAAGACAACCATCAAGGAACTTACATGACCATACAGCAATGGTTATTCTCGTTTAAAGGGCGTATTGGGCGCCGTGATTTCTGGATTTGGATTGGCCTCTGGTTCGTTGGCATGCTGGCGCTTTTCTCACTGGCAGGTAAAAACTTACTCGATATCCAGACCGCCGCGTTTTGCCTGGTGTGCTTACTTTGGCCGACAGCGGCAGTAACGGTCAAACGACTGCACGATCGCGGGCGTTCCGGCGCATGGGCATTTTTAATGATTGTAGCGTGGATGCTGCTGGCGGGTAACTGGGCGATTTTACCGGGCGTCTGGCAATGGACGGTGGGGCGTTTTGTCCCGACGTTGATTCTGGTGATGATGCTTATTGATCTTGGCGCATTTGTCGGTACGCAGGGCGAAAATAAATTTGGCAAAGATACTCTGGATGTGAAGTATAAAGCCGACAATAAATCAAGTAATTAACCTTTAATATATCTTTTATTGCTATTTTTTCCGGGATCGTTATTTCCACACTGGAAATGACAATACCCGGAAAATCCTCCTCATTTCCTCACATTAAGCAATATCAAAAAAAATGGTAATCCATAAGATCATTACTTGTTTGTTCTTCTCTTAACGGCGCATTATTCTTAAGTCGTAATCGACAGAGAGGCGAATATACAGAGGTGCCCTATGAAAGATGTCGTAGATAAATGCAGTACTAAAGGATGTGCGATTGATATCGGTACGGTGATTGATAACGACAACTGTACCAGTAAGTTTTCGCGCTTTTTTGCCACCCGCGAAGAAGCAGAGTCCTTTATGACCAAACTGAAAGAGCTTGCCGCCACTGCATCCTCTGCGGATGAAGGGGCCAGCGTGGCCTATAAGATTAAGGATCTGGAGGGGCAAGTTGAGCTTGATGCGGCCTTCACCTTCTCATGCCAGGCCGAGATGATTATTTTTGAGTTATCCCTGCGTTCGTTAGCTTGATGGAGTCGCTTTAGAAGGAGTTAAACATGGCTTATAAACACATTGGCGTGGCAATTTCCGGAAATGAAGAAGATGCCTTACTGGTGAACAAAGCCCTGGATCTCGCCAGACATAATGACGCTCACCTGACATTGATTCATATTGATGATGGCTTAAGCGAGTTGTATCCGGGCATTTACTTCCCTGCAACAGAAGATATTCTTCAACTATTGAAAGATAAGTCAGATAACAAGCTGTATAAACTGACGAAAAATATTCAGTGGCCGAAGACCAAACTGCGTATTGAACGCGGAGAAATGCCGGAAACACTGCTTGAAATTCTGCAACAAGAGCAGTGCGACCTCCTTGTCTGTGGGCATCACCACTCATTTATCAACCGTTTGATGCCAGCATACCGCGGGATGATCAATAAGTTGAATGCGGACCTGCTCATCGTGCCGTTTATCGATAAGTAACCGCTTACCAGTAATGCTCCGCTGTCATGTGGCCCGGTCGACGACGTAAATGTTTCGTCATCTGCCGGGTTTCTTTTAGCAGCTGTTGCGTATCGCGCACCATTTGCGGATTACCACAGAGCATCACATGACTGGTTTCTTTATCCATTGGTAGGCCAATCGCGTTTTCCAGTTCGCCGCTTTCAATTAACGCCGGTATTCGCCCGGTGAGCGAACCCGCAGCCGTTTCCCGACTGACCACCGTCTGAATGCGCAGTTTCCCTTCGTAGCGTTTTTCCAGTTCTTGCATCAGCGGCAGATAGCTTAAGTCGGCGGCATATCGTGCGGCGTGAACCAGCACCAGGTTTTTGAAGCGATCTAAATCTTTGCCCAATTGCAGAATTGATAAATAAGGGCCAATCGCTGTACCGGTTGCCAGCATCCACAGTGTTTCGCAGTCCGGCACTTCATCCAGCACAAAGAAGCCAGCCGCCTCGCTAACCACTTGCACTTCGTCACCCGGTTTTAGCGCCGCCAGTCGCGGGCTTAATTTGCCATCGGGAACGGTAACCAGGTAAAACTCCAGATCGGGATTATCGGGCGAGTTAACGTAGGAGTAAGCGCGCTGGACGCGTTCGCCGTCAATTTCAAGGCCAAGTTTAGTGAATTGCCCGGCGGTAAACGGAAGCACGGGAGCGTGAACGGTGAGACTAAACAGGGCGTCGGTCCAGTTCTGCACTTTAGTGACTTTGCCTGTTACCCAATCAGCCATGTTTTTCTCCTGTTTTGATTGACTTGCCTTATCTTCGTTCTCCAAACAAAAAAATTCCAGTCCCGAAGGACTGGAAGGCTCAATCGATCAAATCACTCAGAGAATGTGCACCTGCATATCCGGGTCTTTACGATCCAGATAGTGAATCGACTGAATGCGACGAATGGTGCGGGATTTACCACGGATCAGCAGCGTTTCGGTAGTGGCGATATTGCCTTTGCGGCTAATACCTTCCAGTAGATCGCCCTTAGTGATACCGGTTGCGGAAAAGATGACGTTATCGCTGCGCGCCATATCGCCCAGACGCAACACTTTACCCGCTTCGATGCCCATTGCTTTGCAGCGTGCCAGTTCCTGTTCACCAATGCGGCGATTTTCTGCGTTGTCGCCTTTGACATCATGACGCGCCAGCAGACGGCCATTCATATCGCCATCTAACGCCCGAATCACCGCCGCAGAAACCACGCCTTCCGGCGCGCCGCCAATGCCGTACAGCACGTCAACTTCGCTGTCTGGCATACAGGTGAGAATTGAGGCCGCAACGTCACCATCCGGAATCGCAAACACGCGCACGCCGAGTTGCTGCATTTCTGCGATAACGGCATCGTGGCGCGGTTTCGCCAGAATCGTTACCGTCAGTTCGCTCAATGGTTTGCCGAGCGCCGCGGCAACATTGCGCAGGTTATCCGCCAACGGCAGATTCAGGTCAATGGCACCCTTAGCTCCCGGTCCGACGATCAGCTTTTCCATATACATATCTGGCGCGTTGAGGAAGCAGCCTTTATCGCCTACAGCCAGCACCGCCAGCGCGTTAGCCTGGCCCATCGCCGTCATGCGCGTGCCTTCAATCGGATCAACAGCAATATCCACTGCATCACCGCGACCAGTACCGACTTTTTCACCAATGTAGAGCATCGGTGCTTCGTCGATTTCACCTTCACCAATGACGATGGTGCCGTCAATGTTGACCTGGTTGAGCATAATGCGCATGGCGTTAACCGCTGCGCCGTCAGCGGTATTTTTATCGCCGCGTCCTAACCATTTGTAGCCAGCCAGCGCCGCAGATTCAGTGACGCGGGAAAATTCGATGGCAAGTTCTCGTCTCATAGCAAACTCTAAGCAGTAAGGAATGGCGCGAAGTGTAGCACAGGGGAGGGAGCGGATTATTGATGTGTGCGGGGGTTGCCCCCGCACGGTTTCAGAGTCTGTGTGATGCCGGATATGTATCCGGCTCATAGGCCTGATAAGACGCGTCAGCGTCGCATCAGGCGATCAGCATCAGACAATCGGTTCAGGTGCCTGACATTACTCGTCGTGTTCTTCCCAGGCCATCGCGCGTTTGACCGCTTTTTTCCAGCCAGCGTAACGGTAATTACGCTCGGTAGTTTCGATGCCAGGACGGAACTCGCGTTCAATCACTGCTTTCTCTTGCAGTTCGTCGAGATTTTGCCAGAAGCCAACCGCCAGACCAGCAAGATAGGCCGCACCCAACGCAGTCACTTCGCGAACTTCCGGGCGCTCAACGCGCGTGCCGAGAATATCGGACTGGAACTGCATCAGGAAGTTATTTGCCACCGCGCCACCGTCCACGCGCAGGGCGTGCAGACGAATGCCTGAGTCGGCCTGCATTGCTTCCAGCACGTCACGCGTCTGATAGGCAATAGACTCCAGCGTCGCACGGATGATGTGGTTGGCGTTCACCCCACGAGTTAAGCCGAAAATGGCCCCGCGCGCATACGGATCCCAGTAGGGCGCACCCAGTCCGGTAAACGCCGGAACGACATACACACCGTTGGTGTTTTGTACTTTAGTTGCAAAGTATTCGGAATCGTAGGCGTCGTTAATCAACTTCATTTCATCGCGTAGCCACTGAATGGAGGCGCCCGCCATAAATACCGCACCTTCCAGTGCGTAGTTTACTTCTCCGCTCGGGCCACAGGCGATGGTGGTCAGCAGACCGTTTTCTGATTTCACTGCTTTCTCGCCAGTGTTCATCAGCATAAAGCAGCCGGTACCGTAGGTATTCTTCGCCATCCCTTCTTTCACGCACAACTGGCCGAAGAGTGCCGCCTGCTGGTCGCCCGCAATCCCGGCGATCGGAATACGCGTGCCGCCTTTGCCGCCAATGTTGGTCTGACCGTACACTTCGGAAGAACGACGTACTTCTGGCAGCATCTCACGCGGGATATCCAGCGCGTCGAGCATTTTGTCGTCCCAGTCCAGAGTATGGATGTTGAATAACATGGTACGAGACGCATTAGTGTAATCAGTGACGTGAACGCGGCCCTGAGTCATTTTCCAGATAAGCCAGGTATCAACCGTACCAAACAGCAGTTCACCACGGCGTGCACGCTCGCGGGAACCTTCCACATGGTCGAGGATCCACTTCACTTTGGTGCCAGAGAAGTACGGGTCAATCACCAGACCGGTGTTGTTACGAATGTACTCTTCCATGCCGTCACGCTTGAGATGCTCACAGATCTCGGCGGTACGACGGCACTGCCAGACAATAGCGTTATAGATAGGCTTGCCGGTTTCTTTTTCCCAGACGATGGTGGTTTCACGCTGGTTCGTAATACCGATAGCTGCAATTTGATCGGAATTAATATCTGCTTTCGCCAGCACTTCTACCAGTGTGGAGCTTTGGGTGGCCCAGATTTCCATCGGGTCGTGTTCTACCCAGCCTGGTTTTGGGTAAATTTGCTCAAATTCGCGCTGTGACACGCTAATGATATTGGCATCGTGATCCATCACGACCGCGCGGGAGCTGGTGGTGCCCTGGTCGAGCGCAACGATATATTTTTTTTCAGTCATGTTTAATTGTCCCGTAGTCACATTACAGCGAAGCTTTTTGTTCTGAAGGAGTTGTGATCTCCTTTTCTTCCACAACACAGATATCGCAAGGCAAATGGCGACCAATCAGTTTGCGGTAGGCGAATGCACCAACAATCGCGCCAACGATAGGGCCAAAAAGCGGCACCAGGAAGTAAGGAATGTCTCTGCCGCCGGTAAAGGCGACATTGCCCCAGCCCGCCAGCCAGGCAAAGGCTTTCGGACCGATATCACGTGCTGGGTTCATGGCAAAGCCCGTTAATGGACCCATAGATGCGCCAATGACCGCAATCAGTAGACCAATCAGCAAGGGAGCCAAAGGGCCGCGCGGTACGCCGTTACCATCGTCCGTTAACGCCAGGATCAGCCCCATCAGAATAGCGGTAATCACCATCTCAACTGCGAAGGCCTGCACAAAATTGATATGAGGGTTAGGATAAGTAGAGAAAGTACCCGCCAGATCAACACTTTCAACGCTTCCGCGAACAATATGATGGGTCTGCTCGAAGTCGAAGAATAAATTGTAGTAAAGCCCGTAAACTAATGCCGCAGCGCAGAAAGCTCCGGCGACTTGTGAAACGATATAAGGAATAACCTTGCGCTTGTCGAAACAGGCAAACAGCCACAGCGCAATGGTGACAGCTGGATTAAGATGTGCGCCGGAAACCCCTGCGGTTAGATAGATGGCCATCGCCACCCCCAGTCCCCAAATAACACTGATTTCCCACTGACCAAAAGACGCGCCAGCGACTTTAAGTGCAGCAACGCAACCGACACCGAAAAAAATCAACAACCCGGTACCGAGGAATTCAGCAATGCACTGGCCTTTCAAGGTTGATGTTTGACTCATAATCGGATCCTGAAGAGTTAATGTTTGTTGTATGCGTGAAAGTCACGGACCTCCACGATGCTTGTAGGCATGCTGTAAACTTATCGTTAACGAGCGAAAACGAGAAATATCGAACTTAAAATGTGTGTGCTTCGTCATAAAATGAGCGTTATCGCGCTATTTTTTTCATCTGTCTATACATGATGTATGTTTGTTAGAACATTAATGTAACAATTTTATTAACATTTTCTATTGGTGTGGATTATGTCACCAGGAGAAGGATGAAAAGTGTGGCAAACCGTAATCTACAAGGCGTGCCGCTGGACAGCGATGGCGCGGCTTCATACAATCGGAGCTAACTAAAATGCGCTCGTATTTATTAAGGCGTCACCGGTAATCGGGACGAGGATTTTTATCCATCAACGCCTTGCAATTCAGGAGAGGTATGACAATGTCATTAGAAGTGTTTGAGAAACTGGAAGCAAAAGTACAGCAGGCGATTGATACCATCACTCTGTTGCAGATGGAAATCGAAGAGCTGAAAGAAAAAAACAACTCACTGTCGCAGGAAGTTCAAAATGCCCAGCATCAGCGCGAAGAGCTGGAGCGTGAGAACAACCATCTGAAAGAACAGCAGAACGGCTGGCAGGAACGTCTGCAGGCCCTGCTGGGTCGTATGGAAGAGGTTTAATCTCTTCCATGCAGAGGCGCCGCAAGGCGCCTTATTTTTTACTTCAGTGTTTTTTGAGCGAATGCGCATAAAAGACCTGACACAAGCACGGGACGTAATAGTGACCCCAGAAAGACTGAACTGATATATTTTCCAGCCATGCCAGGGACCCTGTACCACAGATTGCTGTGCTGAAGGTGACTAAGAAAAACAACTAATATCCATAGTATTAATAAGATAATGCATCTCGTATCAATAATATATTAATCAGATCATTGACGGGCAGAAAGCATCATTTTCATTACTTCTTCTTGATATTCTTCCAAATAATCTGGGTCGATAGCTGCGACCAGTTGTATCAAATTAGTGTTATCCAGTAGAGTCATGAAAATAGCATGTCTTACTTTGCCATCACTCATTGTTTGCACTCCTTCCTGATAAGCGCAGGTAAATCCCTGAACATCACAAACATGCATTTCTGCAGTTCCGTTTTGAGTCTCGGTAAGTTCCTCGATTGAATGTACACCGAGTTCATTTTGTGAGAAGGCAACAATAGCTAAAATAGCATGGGCATCCCGAGTCACCAGGGTTGGCCCTTGTTTTACTATATTGGCAACCCACTGTTTGCTCGGAACCGTGACGGTGATACCTGGCCCCGGGAAAGTATAATCCCATGTGCTGTGCCGTTCCCACACCGTATAGCTGCTATAGATAAGAAATAATCCCATTAACCAACAAGTGCCGCGAATAAAGCTGCGGCTGCTTCTTTTTTTTATCGTTATACAGATGATTGTGGCGGTAATAAATGATAGGGCAAGTGGGTTAAAAAATACGTTAGCAAAATATAAAATCATTTCACCGGTGTTGCCAGATAAAAGGAATTTGTAGCGGAAATGGTTAACGGCTATAAGAAATAAATATATAATTAAAAGAATAATATTCTGCATGAATACGTCCATGTATAAAAAAGGGGAATTTAATTCCCCTTTTAACGCATGGCAGATACTTATTCAATATCCAGCGGATCTTCAGAAAGAATAATCCCGGTATTGTCGGCATAGAGATGGTCGCCGGAGAAGAAGGTGACGCCGCCAAAATTGACGCGGACATCGCTTTCGCCAATGCCTTCGCCAGCGGCACCGACCGGAATTGCGGCCATCGCCTGGATGCCGATGTCCAGCTCTTCCAGATCATCTACCTGACGCACCGCGCCGTAAATGACCAGACCTTCCCATTCATTTTGTACTGCCAGACGTGCCAGTTCAGCATCGACCAGTGCGCGACGAACAGAACCACCGCCATCGACGACAAGGACACGACCACGGCCATTCTGTTCGAGCAGATCGTACAGCAACCCGTTGTCCTCGAAACATTTTACCGTGATGATTTGTCCGCCAAACGACGCCCGTCCACCAAAGTTGGAGAACAGCGGTTCCACGACGTTGACATCTTCTTGATAGATGTCACAAAGCTCGGAAGTATCGTATTTCATAGGCTTAACATTCAGTTGCTGCGAGAATTTTCAGTATATCGCGCTATGTGGGTTGTTGGCAAAATCATCAATTGTTAATTGATATTTGTCAGTTATGTAGCCCACTGGCTTAAGAATATTCCCAAAACAAACAGCAGGTTAGTTAATAATGCTCCCTTGACGGTGCGTTCCAGCATCGGACGCATCGCCACCGGGTCCATTTCATGCATCACATAACGGGCTTGCTTCACCAGCAACGGTGCTGCCAGCAGGAACAGCCAACCCCACAGGCTATGCAGTGAAAAGAGATTAAACAGCGCCAGACACACCAGCGAGCCCATCAGCAGGCAAGCATGGTAACGACGGGCGTTCACTTCACCTAAGCGCACTACCAGTGTGTTTTTGCCATTCTCGCGGTCGCTATTGATATCGCGCAGATTGTTAATGTTGAGCACCGCCGTTGCCAGCAGACCACAGGCCGTTGCCGGAAGGATCAGCGCCGGAATCAGCGTATGCGCCTGCAAATACCAGCTGCCCATCACGCTCAACCAGCCAAAGAAAACCAGTACGGAAATATCACCCAGGCCGATATAACCATAAGGGCGATTGCCCACGGTATAGGTGATAGCGGCGATAATTGATAACCCACCAAGAATCAGGAAGCCGACAAAATCAGCCAGGTTATGACACGCCACTGCGACCAGCGCCAGTCCAGAGAGGCAAATGAGCACGACGGTAATAATGAGCGCCCGTTTCATCTCTTGCTGGGTAATGACCCCTTTTTGCATGCCGCGCAGCGGTCCAATGCGGTCAGGTTTGTCGCTACCTTTGACGGCATCACCGTAGTCATTGGCGAGGTTAGAGAGGATCTGTAATAGCCCGGCGGTAATGAGTGCCAGCAGAGCGACCAGCGGATCGAAGTGACCTTGCCACCATGCCAGCGCCGTCCCGACGATAATTGCAGCAAAGGCGAGGGGGAGGGTTTTAGGTCGTAAACTTTCCAGCCACGCCTGAGTTCGGCTAATTTGTTGTTCAGTCATAATACGCGCCAATAAAAATGGGGCCTTTCAGCCCCATCAAACAATGATGAAAATGATTGAACGCGATTATAGGATAAAACGGCTCAGATCTTCATCTGCCACCAACGCATCCAGATGTTTGCTCACATAATCTGCGTCAATAGTGATGGTTTGACCGCTTAAATCGCTGGCGTCGTAGGAAATCTCTTCCATCAAACGCTCCAGAACGGTATGTAAACGACGCGCACCGATGTTTTCGGTAGATTCGTTTACCTGCCATGCCGCTTCTGCAATGCGTTTGATACCGGAGTCGGTGAACTCAATATTCACGCCTTCGGTCGCCATCAGTGCTTTGTACTGCACGGTGATAGAGGCATTCGGCTCGGTCAGAATACGCTCAAAGTCGCTGGTGGTCAGGGCCTGCAGCTCAACGCGGATCGGCAGACGACCTTGCAGTTCTGGGATCAGGTCAGACGGTTTCGCAACCTGGAATGCGCCAGAAGCGATGAACAGAATGTGGTCTGTTTTGACCATCCCGTGTTTGGTGGAAACAGTACAACCTTCTACCAGCGGCAGCAGGTCACGCTGAACGCCTTCACGAGAAACATCCGGGCCGGAGGATTCGCCGCGCTTACAGATTTTGTCGATTTCGTCGATGAACACGATCCCGTGCTGTTCTACGGCGTCGATAGCGTCTTGCTTCAATTCTTCCGGATTTACCAGTTTCGCCGCTTCTTCTTCAATCAGCAGCTTCATGGCGTCTTTGATTTTCAGCTTACGCGCTTTTTGCTTCTGACCGCCCAAGTTCTGGAACATAGACTGCAACTGACTGGTCATCTCTTCCATTCCCGGAGGCGCCATAATTTCAACGCCCATCGGTGCTGCGGCAAGATCGATCTCGATTTCTTTGTCATCGAGTTGGCCTTCACGCAGTTTTTTGCGGAATGCCTGACGGGCAGCGGAAGGTTCCTGCTGCTGTTCGGTCTGTCCCCAGTTGTTTTTAGCCGGTGGGATCAGCACGTCGAGAATACGTTCTTCTGCCAGTTCTTCAGCGCGATAACGGTTTTTCTCGATAGCTTGTACACGTACCATTTTCACTGCGGCATCGGTCAGGTCGCGAATAATAGAATCGACTTCTTTACCTACATAACCGACTTCGGTGAATTTGGTTGCTTCAACTTTGATGAACGGCGCGTTCGCCAGCTTAGCCAGACGACGGGCGATTTCAGTTTTACCGACGCCGGTCGGGCCGATCATCAGAATGTTTTTCGGGGTTACTTCATGGCGCAACTCTTCGTTGAGCTGCATGCGGCGCCAGCGGTTACGCAGTGCAATCGCCACGGAACGCTTAGCGTTATCCTGGCCGATGATGTGCTTATCAAGTTCGCTGACGATTTCGCGTGGGGTCATTTCAGACATGGGAGATCCTTACGCTTTGTAGCTTAATTCTTCGATGGTATGGAAATGGTTGGTATAGATGCAAATATCGCCTGCAATATCCAACGCCTTTTCAGCAATTTCACGGGCGCTAAGTTCTGTGTTTTCTAACAGAGCGCGTGCCGCAGCCTGGGCGTAAGGGCCGCCGGAGCCGATAGCAATAAGATCGTTTTCTGGCTGCACCACGTCACCGTTACCGGTGATGATCAGCGATGCAGTTTCGTCCGCGACCGCCAGCAGTGCTTCAAGTTTGCGCAACATGCGATCGGTACGCCAGTCTTTTGCCAGCTCAACTGCCGCTTTAACCAGATGGCCCTGATGCATTTCCAGTTTACGTTCAAACAGTTCGAACAGCGTGAAGGCATCCGCCGTGCCGCCGGCAAAGCCTGCGATCACTTTATCGTTATACAGGCGGCGAACTTTTTTAACGTTGCCTTTCATTACGGTGTTACCCAGTGTGGCCTGACCATCACCGGCGATTACTACGTGGCCATTACGGCGTACGCTTACTATAGTTGTCACGAGCAGACCCCTTGGTTAGGAATACAGAATTCAAGCCCCGCACAATTGTGCGGGGCATAATGCAAGTATAGATGGGGGAGATTTTGAGGGTTTCAACCCCCGGTGGCGAGCCGAATGCAGTTTGTATGGCCTGCCATCTTCAAACGATTGAGGGTGTTGTCAGCGTTCTCTTTGCCTTTCACCGGCCCGATGACCACACGATTCCAGCCATTGTTGGTGGTAATTTTCGAGTCAAAGCCTTCGAAAGCCAACTGCGCACGTACAGTCTCAGCCTGTTCAGCACCTTTAAATGAACCGCACTGAACCATCCAGCGACGTTCATCTTTCTTCTCCGCTGTTGGTTTTGGCGCTTCAGCCGCGCGTGCTACTGGTGCGGCCTGCTGTGGCTTCGGCGGCGAGGTTGTATGCGCAGGCGTTTGCAGCAGATCCTGGTACGGTTGCTGGGTAGAAGCCGGTTTAGACTGGCGCGGTTGCGCTTGTACCGGCGCGGCTTGCGACGTACGCGTCTGTTGCTGCCAGCTTTGCTCGGTCGTACGCGACTGCTGAGCCAGGCGTTGCTGTTCCGCTAACTGCTGCGCCTGACGCTGGCGTTGCAGCGTTTGCTGGCGCTGTGCCGGTGTCTGCTCATTCCACGGGACTTCGGCAAGCTGCGTTGGTTGCTGACGCATATCAGCCTGCATTTGTTCAAGAAGCTGGCGCTGCTCCGGAGTCAGCTGATCCGGCGTTTTCACTTCGCCGCCAGCAGACGGTTCTGTTGGCGCACGTACGCCCGGCTGGCGACTTTCCAGCTCTTTAATATAGCGCCAACGTTCTTCCGGTTTCGGAGGTAGCCCGTTTCCGGTCACTTTCTGGCTTTGCAGCGTCTCAGACTCTTCTTTCTTGTGGTGCGTAATGAAGTACAGACCCCCGATAAAGGTCACAAGAACGGCTGCAGCAATAGCGACCATTGCGGGAGAAACCGCAGGCATATTTCGTTGCTTTTTCCGTGAGGTGCTCTTTTTTCGCCGCGAAGGTGCCGGTTGGCTGCGGCGTACATAATCTCGTTGTGCCACTATCGTTTCGCTGTATTTATTCGTTCGTCAGCCCGCCATGTTACTTAAGCGGCGGGCCTTTGACCAGTCACGGAAGCCTTAAAGGTTTACTTTAAGATAACGTGCGCGTCGATCCCCGGATAATAAGCTCGCAGTCCATTAAACGTGAGCCGCTTCCGACCGTTTGCCCCTGCATTTGATCAAGCAGTAACAGCATAGCTTCCCGACCAATTTCGTAGCGCGGCTGTGCAATGGTTGTCAGCGGCGGATCGCAAAATTGTGTCAGGTCGATGTTGTCAAAACCGATTATGGAAAGGTCGTCAGGGACTTTCAGCCCCTGGCGTTTCGCCTGAGAAAGTGCGCCGAGCGCCATGACATCGCTATGACAGAAGACGGCAGTTGGCGGTTGCGGAAGGTCGAGCAGCTGTTGCATGGCTTTACTTCCGGCTTCGAAGGTGAAGTCGCCCCGGGCGATATATTGCGGATCAACCATAATGCCGCAGCGACGCAGTGCCTGCACGTAGCCTTGTAGACGGTAGTGACACAATGGCATCTCTTCGGGGCCGGCAATACAGCCAATCAGTTTATGCCCTTGTTCATACAGATAATTTACGGCATCAAAGGCAGCGGTCAGGTTGTCGATATGAACCGTAGGCAGTTCCAGCTCTGGTGCGAATTCGTTCGCCATCACCATCGGCGGCAGATTACGTTGTTCCTCTATGCTTGCATCAAACGGCAGCCTTGAACCCAGCAGCAACATGCCATCAATTTGTTTGGTGATGATCAAGTCGATAAAGGTCTTTTCCTGCTGATTTTGGTGTGCGCAGTCGCCAATCAGTACCAGATATCCATGACTTGCCGCCGTGACTTCGATACCGCGAATAATTTCGCTAAAGAAGGGGTCGCAGATATCCGGGACAATCACCAGAATCGTTCGGGATTCATTACGCTTAGCGTTACGCCCCATTGGCTGCGGAAAATAACCCACTTCCCGGGCTGCTTTTTCAACCCGATTACGGGTGGCCAGGGAGACTTTATCTGGATTCATTAATGCTCGGGAGACGGTCGCTGTAGAGACTTTTGCCTTCAGGGCAACGTCTTTCATTGTTGCGGCAGTTTCCTGCTTCTTCGCTTTCACACTCACTCCTCGCCTGGCACGTCAGGCGTACTACATCCATGTTTACTTCATATCGGCAACATTTTTAGCAGATAGTGCGTGAAAACGGTTACAGAATTTTCATGAAAAGTGTGATGAATATTTAATTTTTCGATCCGCCTCGCATCGTGAGTGGTTTACCCCTCAATGGGATCAACATCCAGCACCCATTTCACTTTGCGTGAATCCGGTATGGTATTGATAAGCGCCAGTGTGCCATTGATGATGTGTTGTAAACGCACGCGGGAAGGGTGCTGCAACAAGATTTGCCAGCGCCAGCGACCGCCGCGTTTAGGCGCCAGAGCCGGAACCGGGCCGAGAACCCACAATTTGTCATCCGCCAGTGGGCTGGAGAGAAGCAGATTACGCAACTGTTGCAGGAACAGCGGCGCGTGCTGATTGTTATGATCCTCCGCGCGCACAATCACATGGCTGGTCCACGGCGGCAGTTGCATCATTCGCCGCTCGGCCAACGCCTGTTCCGCAAAAGCGTCATAACCTTTATACAGCAAGGTTTGTAAGAGAGGATGTTCCGGATGGTGCGTTTGCAGCACCACTTCGCCTTGTTTACCTGCGCGTCCGGCACGGCCTGCCACCTGGGTGTATAGCTGGGCAAAACGCTCCGCCGAGCGAAAATCGGCAGAAAACAGCGCGCCGTCCACGTCCAGTAATGCAACCAGCGTTACATCCGGGAAATGGTGACCTTTCGCCAGCATTTGCGTGCCAATCAAAATTCGCGCGCCGCCGCGATGCACTTCTGCCAGTTGCTGCTCCAGCGCGCCTTTACGGCTGGTGGTATCGCGGTCGATACGTGAAATGGCTACACCAGGGAAAAGCGGCGCTAACGTCTGTTCAAGTTGTTCTGTTCCCAGACCCACCGGCACCAGATGGGTAGAGCCGCAGGACGGACACTGGCGCGGTACTGGACGCTGACTGTCGCAATGATGGCAGCGCAAATGCTGCTGCGCCTGATGCAACGTGTAGTAGTGATCGCAACGTGGACATTCGGCAATCCAGCCGCAGTCGTGGCACAGCAGTGCAGGCGCAAAACCACGGCGGTTAAGAAAGAGAATGACCTGGTTATCGGCCTGCAAATGCTGGCGCATACGGGTGATTAACGCCGGAGCCAGCCCCGCCTGCACCTTCTGACCTTTTAAATCCAGTACATGTTGAATTGCCGGACGCGCATTACCCGCCCGACGTGTCAGACGCAGCAGGCGGTATTTTTTCTGCTGCACGTTGCATAATGTTTCCAGCGCGGGTGTTGCCGAACCGAGAATTATCGGGATTTTCTCGCTGTGCGCGCGATATACCGCCAGGTCGCGGGCATGATAGCGCCAGCCTTCCTGCTGCTTGTAGGAACTATCGTGCTCTTCATCGATAACAATCACACCGAGATTTTTAAACGGTGTAAACAGTGCGGAACGGGTGCCAATCATAATCGCCGCCTCGCCATTTTTCGCTTTCAGCCAGGCCGAAAGGCGCTCACAGTCATTCAGGCCGGAATGCAGAACTTCCACTGGCGCATTAAACCGTTCACGAAAACGGGCGATCGTCTGGGGTGTCAGGCCGATTTCCGGCACCATCACCAGCGCCTGCTTGCCCTGAGCGAGCACGTTTTCCAGCACGCTCAAATAAACCTCTGTTTTACCGGAACCGGTAACGCCCGCCAGCAGCCAGGCAGAAAAAGTATCCGCCGCGCTATGAATTGCGCCAACGGCGGTGGCTTGTTCGGTATTCAGCCGTAGACGTTCGCCAGTAACAGCATAGTTCGTTCGCCAGTCGCTAAATTCCGGCGTTTCGCTTGCCAGCTCGCAAAGACCTTTTTTGCGCAGCGCCTGTAGTGCGGCATCGTTGAATTCAAGTTCCGCTACCTGGTCACGCCAGATTTTCCCTTGTCGCAACGCCGCCAGCGCCTGTTGTTGCTTAGGCGAACGTTTCAGGCTGTTGATATCCACCGCCTGACCTTGTTCGGTAGCAAACCAGTACCACATGGGCGCGTTCGCCGCAGGCCGCCCCTGGCGCAATAAAATCGGCAAGGCATGAAACAATACATCGCCAATTGGATGATGATAGTAATCCGCCGCCCAAAGCAGTAAGCGCCAAACGGAACTGGAAAAAACGGGTTCACTGTCCAGCACTTCTACTACGGTTTTCAGTTCGTTGAGCGGCAACTCGCTGACGTCGCTAACTGACACGACAATCCCGATGCGCTCCTGCTGTTTGCCAAACGGCACGCGCACGCGACACCCGGCTTTAACAGTCATGCCTTCTGGCAGGAGATAGTCAAAGGTGCGGGGAAGCGGAACGGGCAAGGCAACGTGGGCAACGGGCATAGCATCATCCTGACTTGAAATTCGGTGGAACAGTATACACATTGCGGTAGAGGAGTGCGGATCAGTTTGCATACGCTGGTTAATTTCTGTATGATTCGGCGCCTTTGATACGAAATGATCGTATTGAAACTATACTTTAAACATCGCGTGGTGTCTGGCGTTAGGGCTGGAAGAGCGACGCGGCCTTAAACCGAGGTTTTCCCATGAAAAAAGATATTCACCCGAAATACGAAGAAATTACTGCTAGCTGCTCTTGCGGTAACGTAATGAAAATCCGCTCCACCGTTGGTCATGATCTGAACCTCGACGTGTGCAGCAAGTGCCACCCGTTCTTCACTGGCAAACAGCGTGATGTTGCTACCGGTGGCCGTGTTGACCGCTTCAACAAGCGTTTCAACATCCCGGGCAGCAAATAAGACCGGATTTCCGAAAAAAGCGCCGAACGGCGCTTTTTTTGTGCCTGAAAACTTTCATTAGCAGGATAACGTATTGGATTGTTATCTTTCCTTTACATCGCGAAAATCCATTTTATCAATACCGTATTTTTTCATGCGCAAATACAGCTTTTTTCTGGGGATCTGAAAGTAATCGGCAACGTCGTTGATACGTCCCTGGAAGAAGTTGAGTGCATCAATAATTATTTGTCTTTCATAGCTTTCTACACGTTCATCAAGTGGTGTTGGATCAGCATCCATCATCTGCAAACTGACTGAATCGTCCAGCATTAAAACACCCACAGCCACCAATTCTGCTGCATTTATTAATTCAATGATATTACCGGGCCAGGTTCGCGCCATCAGTCGCTTATAAAACGTTTTCCCCAGCAGCGGTTGTTGGCGATTTAATCGTTTACAGGTGAGAGTCAGATAATGGTGAAAAATAGGCTCAATATCCCCCGGGCGTTGACTTAGCGGTGGGCATTCGATGTGGGTAAGTGAAAAAAGAAAATACAATGCGGGAATAATTTTTTGTGTGGCGGCAAGTGCAGCCAGAGGGCTTTGATTAACAACAATCAGACGAAACGATCGATCCTGTGGGCGTTCCTGGAGTTGAATCAAGAGACGCTGATTTTCTTGCGTTAAATATTCAAGTTCTTTTAATAACAGCGTGCCACCTTTTGCTTCTTCCACCCATTCTTCCAGCGGTTGCTGACTATTAGCGCTGAGTGTGCGTTCAATTAAAGGCCTTTCCTTGCGAGAACTAAATTGGTGAAGATAATGGGCGGCTAATGTTCTGCCGGTTCCAGGTTCGCCGTAAAAACAGACGGGAAGATCGGTTTCTGCCAGAGTTTCAAGCTGCTGACGCGTCTGACGAACCCAGCCACTGTTACCAATTAAGTGCCGATTAAATTGCGCTCGTCGCCATTTTTTTTGTTCCAGATAATCTTCACGCTCTGCCAGCGCTTTTTCGATAAGCGATAAAAATTGTTCCGGATTGATCGGTTTTTGCAGGAAATCCCACGCTCCTTTTTTTACCGCTTCAACGGCCATTGGGACATCGCCGTGGCCGGTGATCATCAGAATGGGAAGATTAGGATCAATCAGCATTATTTTTTCCAGCAGCATAATGCCTGAAATATCCGGCATGCAAACGTCGCATACCACGATTCCTTCCCAGGTATCTTGCAGCAATTGCAGCGCTTCTGAAGGATTGCTACAGGTACATACGGCATAACCCTCTTGCTGTAAGAGAGAACTGTAGGCTTGCAGAACATCATTGTCGTCATCAATGAGCAGTATTGTTGGAGTTGTATCTGTCATGCTTAAAGTTTCCTGAAACATAGAATAACCAACGCATGGCGGTCGAGGGTAGACGCGATATATAGCTCTCCTTGGCACTGACGCATAATAGAATGACTAATCGAAAGACCAATACCTAAACCTACAGCTTTGTCAGTCGTAAACGGTGTTAATAGTCGATCAGCCAGAAGCACTGGCCAGCCTTTTCCATTATCAGCAATATAGAGCGTTAACGTGGTGTCTTCTTCTTCAAAGTTAATGGTTATTGTGGGCGGTTTTTCCTGACTGGCTTCCAGGGCATTCGTAAATAAATTAACTAAAACTTGTTGAATCAAAACATCGTCGCCATAAACGGCAGGAAAATTATCCGGGTAGTGAAGAGATGCTTTCAGTGGCCGATGTTTCAATGCCAGAAGCTCCCAGGATGAATAAATTACCTGCTGTAAATTAATTGCTCCACCTACGAGTTCACCATCGCGGCGGCGGGCGAAGTTTCGCAGTCGTTTAACGATATTATCCATGCGCTCAACCAGCAATCGCATCGTAACGATATAGTTTTTCGCCAAACCAGCGTCTTGTTGCTCTATAGCGCGATTGGCGCTGAACAGGTACATAGATAATGCATTAAGCGGTTGATTGATTTCATGTGCCAGTGTTGTCATTGTCTGCCCGACTACGGCCAGTTTGGCGGTTTGGATCAATTCACTTTGTGCTGTTCGCAGATTTTTTTCTGTCGCGATTCGATCACAGATTTCCTGCCCCAGTTGACGTTGCTGCTGATTAATTTGCGCTATCGTCTGGCGGAGCAGGTTGGCAATTCTACCAAGCTCATCATTGCCGGAGACTGGAATATCTGCATCGAGTTCACCGTTACTTAATTTGACGACGGCATCATTCAGTAAGCGAAAACGGCGGATCATTCTTGGCCGAATGTAGAAGTAATTCACCAGAATAACGAACAGTAAGGCCGTCACCATAGCGGCAAAAATCAGTAGTCCACTAATTTGCATTATTTTTTCTAATCGCAGATTGAAAGTTTGTAGCTGTTGATGGCTATTACCCAGTTGCGTTTCTAATTGGCCGCGTATTTGCGTAAATACACGCTCTTTATCCCTGATGGTATTCATAAGGGTCTGTTGAGCCTGCCGCCAGGCGGCCAGAGTTCCGGGTAGATAATTTTGCTGTGTACCCAGTTCCCACAGGGAATAAACTGTCTGGTGTAATGTAATAGTGCTGGAATAAGAAGCTAACGACCGCACATTTTCGTCAATGCTATGCTTCAAAAAATCCAGGTATTGAATATGTTGTCTTAACGACTCGGTATCATTGTTATGCGTGTTAAGCATCTCCTTTAAGGTACTGACGATTTCAGTTTCTATATGTGAGAGTTCGAAAACGAGCTGCAACTCGTTTTGAATAGATTGCAGTGCATTTTGCAACCCCTGGTTTTCGTGAAGATCTTTCCGTTGGCTGAGTTGATTGAGCAATGATGATTGTTGCCAACTTAAATCCTGAGTCAGGGAGTTGAGTTCATTATTGAAATCGTCATGCAACCAGTTAACTCTTGAAGAGATAACGTCGAGTTTTCCGTTTTCCTTATTATGTTCATTCAATGCCTTATCGAGATTGCCAAGCAATTTGCGACTACTGGCGACCTGTTGGTTAAGCGCACTTTGATGTACTGAATCAAGATGGGGATTAATTGACTGAATTTTTTGTAGCCGTTGTTCAATTTGCTCTCTTACCTGAAGGCGGCTATCGGTGTTGGTTGTCTGTTGTAGCTCATTGAATTCATTTACCAATGCCGTGAGATTTTCTTCAAAAAGAAATGAAGCCTGAATTCGTGGGAAATAATCGTCAAGTGCGTAGCGAACCTGGGAATTTTGTTCATGCCAGGAATAAAGGCTAACTACACTAACGAATAGCGTAAGAACGGCACTAAAAACAAAGGCGAGACGCAAGCTCGTCCCGATAGTATGTAGTTGTTTCACTTTAATGACTCAAGTTGCGTATTCACTAATTGCTGCTGCTGCAGGAAAAACTGCTGCCATGCCATAATCTGGGCTTCACGAAAACCTGATTGCAGTTCGAATTGCTGTAGATATGTAGGATTAACAGACTGTTGCGGAGTAACGGGAACCGCGGTTAATAGTGCGCGCATCTCTGGCAATGTCCGCTTAAGCCGATGTTCTGCGGCATATAATGCTTTCCAGCTTTTCTGAAGCTCGGTAAGGCGAAAAGTAATCGCATAATCAAATAACAATTGCACGAGCTTTTGGCGTTGCATGATCAACGGGTAATCAAGCGAAGGAGATGCAAATAACCGCATTTGTTGGTCAGCGAGTGGAGTGCCGGAGGGCAGAGGATATACCGGATACTTCCCTGAATCAGAATCGCTCAGTGCTTGCTGACCTTCCGGACTCAACAAGAAATCAATAAAACGTCCCGCCTCTTGTGGATGATTACTGCCTTCTGTAATGGCAATAAACATAGGCGCTGCGCGCGAGTTGGGGAAATAGCTGAAACGTAAAGTTGAATTATTAAGCAGTACGTTAGCGTAATTGTCGATTACCGGACCAGCGTCCCCCAGTCCTGTACTGATCTTATTTGCTACGCCGAAGCTACGTGATGAAATGGTGGCGAGATTACCGCCTATTTTCAGTAGCGTACTCCAACCGCTACTCCATCCTTGTTGTTGCAGAAGATCTTCAATCATCAGATGAGTAGTATCTGAACGAGAAGGACTGCTCATTAATAGCGTTCCTTGATAACGCGACTTACTTAATTCCTGCCATGACGTTGGCACAGGCTCTTTTTTGTCTTCCAGATGCGCCACATTGATAAGAATGCCGTAGCCCGATATGGCAACAGCAACGGTGGTTGAACGAATGGATTCCGGTACTAACTTTCTACTTGTTTCTATTTGATTATTAAATGGCTGGAGCAGATTTTTACTTTGTAACCGCTGTAGCAACATCGGGGATGAACTCAGTACTAGATCAATATTTTCACCCAATGGATTTTCCAGCAGGCGCTCAATAGATGCACTGGTTCGGTTGAGCGTACGGATTTTGGTTGCCTGTGGTTGCTTTTGCCATTGACTGATAATGTGCTCTGTCGCTTCCGAAGAAAGCGTTGTAGCAATCACTAATTCATGCGCTGAGGCAACGCTGATATATAAAATCCAATAGATTAGTGCTCTTTGTATAATGCGAATCATGTCAAAAATCCCATTAATAAGAGATAAATTCCTGGGCTGTAATCCATGTTGTTATCCATTAGTTAACATAAGCAACGAACTTCAAGCCATGTGTTTTTGTATTTGTAAATTATCATTAATTCGGCAAGCAACCAGCATTACTATATCCGCAAGTGACTGTTACGGAAATGCGCATTAATTAATTTCCACATTTTCGCTCTCAGATTCAGGTTCTGACTGTATAGCAGTAAAAAATGAAATTTGTTATTGGCGGCTTCATCCCATTTTTTTACTCGTTGAGGATGGTAATAACAAGCACTATCGTAAATAGGGTCATCTGCGGTGGCCTGATGCAGACTTAGCGTCTCAGTAATCATGACGGAGTTCCAGTCTTCAGAAACCATAAAAAAGGCCTTAATTTGAGCGCAAATCAGCGTGTTACGACGGATATCCTGAAGGTGTTCAGACTCTGCTTTTTGTTGTGCGGTGATGAAGGTTTTCATGTTGTGCAGCATGGTTCTCAGGCATAACAAGAACAAGTATCTTCAATGATCCCGATTATCGAAGCAAAATATGTGATTGAACTCAAAAAATGAAAATTTTAATAAAACTAATTTTTTTTAAATTGGGCCTGTTGTAACACGTTAAGGTTTAAATAATAACCATGTTGCATTTTCCAAAATCAAATATGGGAAAGAAATGGGACATTTAATTTGTTTTTTTGAGTCAGTTTTGACTCATTTGCCCTGTATTGTAACTTAAACTCTCTTGCTTCACTATCTTCAAAACTCACTAAGCAAAGGCTTTTTAAATACTCTTCAGAGAGTAGTAATGAGCATTGCTATGAATATTATTATTTGATTAAACAACACTATGAACTGGAAGGTGATATATGCTTTCTTTATTGAAACCTAAAGTGGCAACACATAAGGTTCCTGAAAGTGAAGTGAAAAGTACCTATAATCGTTACCGTATGCAGGCGTTATTCAGCGTATTTATCGGTTATCTTTCGTATTACATTGTCAGGAATAACTTTGTTCTCTCTACTCCGTATTTAAAACAAGAGCTTAATCTTTCTGCGACGCAAATAGGGCTGTTAAGCAGTTGTATGCTGATAGCCTACGGTATTAGTAAAGGGATAATGAGCAGTCTGGCGGATAAAGCTAATCCTAAAGTATATATGGCAGTGGGTTTAATACTTTGTGCTCTCGTTAACGTGGCACTTGGTTTTAGTTTCGCATTCTGGATGTTTGCAGGACTTGTCATTCTGAATGGTTTCTTTCAGGGAATGGGTGTTGGCCCGTCGTTTATTACGATCGCCAACTGGTTTCCTCGTAAAGAACGGGGCATTGTCGGCGCGGTCTGGAATATTTCGCACAACGTGGGTGGTGGTATTGTTGCTCCGATTGTCGGCGGCGCATTTGCCGTACTGGGCACTGAACACTGGAAAATAGCAACATATGTTATTCCAGCGATTGTCTCTGTTGTCATTGCTATCGTGGTACTGATGTCAGGTAAAGGTTCACCGGTAAGTGAAGGTTTGCCGCCATTAAACGAAATCGTTCCGGACGACGTCAGCATTAAAGCAAAAGATGATCGTGCGCCGGAAGATATGACGGCCTGGCAAATTTTTTGTACCTATGTGCTTAAAAATAAGAATGCCTGGTTTGTCTCTTTCGTTGATGTTTTTGTCTATATGGTGCGTTTCGGAATTATCAGCTGGTTACCTATTTATCTGTTAAGCGTGAAGCATTTTACAAAGACCGAAATGAGTACGGCATTTTTAATCTTCGAATGGGCGGCTATTCCAACGACATTATTTGCTGGCTGGTTGAGTGATAAATTATTTCATGGTCGCCGTATGCCGCCAGCGATTATCAGTATGGTATTGATTTTCTTCTGCCTGTTGGGCTACTGGAAAAGCGATTCTCTACTCTCTATTACTATTTTCGCTGCTTGCGTGGGCTGCCTTATCTATGTTCCGCAGTTCCTGGCCTCTGTTCAGACAATGGAAATTGTACCCAGTTTTGCCGTGGGCTCTGCTGTCGGTTTGCGTGGTTTCATGAGCTATATTCTTGGAGCGACGCTTGGTACAAGCCTGTTTGGTATTATGGTCGATGAGGTTGGTTGGGATGGTGGTTTTTATCTTCTGCTTGCTGGTGTTATCTGTTGCATCATTTTCTGTACGTTAACGCACTTTGGTGCGATCGCTATGGAAAAACAACGTCAAAATGATGCTGAGACGTATCAACCAGAGCTTCAGACCCAAAAAAGCTAAGTTTTAGGGCCAGTCACGATGTGATTGGCCCACTTGCTTCTCCGCACAATTGCCTTTCATCATCGATTTCGTACCCGTTTGGTTGCGTAAAGCGCATTTCGAGTTATGGCAAAACGCGATTAACGTTTGCGGCGGGAACGCCAGCCGTGTTCACAGTAATCCATTACCAGGAAAACAGCGGCCATTCTTTGGCAACCGTGGTGAGTTGTGGCGCATCGAAAACGGCTTGTGGCGAAACCACCGTTTCCTCAAGCGGGATATTTTTACCGTATCGTTCTTTAAGCTTTCCCTGGACCAGCGGGTTGCTAAGATCGAATTCTTTCAGCTTTTGCTGTTCACCTATGCGCATTCCCAGCGCGTTCTGATAAACCTTCCAAACGACTTCCGAGCAGTACTGACGATCATCGCTCCACGAGAAGCTAAAGTCATACGGTTTGCCGAGATAACGTTTTGCCGTTTGCGCCAGTTTTTGCTGTTGTTCGGTATTCAGTCCGCCTTCAACGCGGCGAACAATGTATTTGCCATCTTCACCGTGGGCGATCCACTGCTTGAGGGGGGTGTATTTCACCGGGCCGACCGCTTCAAAAACGTAGGGCTTTTTGTTGCGTATCACCAGCATACCGGTGTGGCTGTAATCGGAATGAGTTGCCAGTTGGATCGCTTTACTTTGCGATGAGCGAGAGATCTGAAAGATGATGTCGCCGGTTTGTGGTTGCCAGGCAAAGGCAGGTACAGAAACCAGCAGGCTGAGGATCAGCAGCCTGTTTTTCATAGTTAAACGTCCATGTATAAAAAAAGCGGCTGGTTAACGCCAGACCGCTTTTTTCAGCATTAGTATTCCCACGTCTCCGGGTTAATCCCCATCTCACGCATGATCTCTTTTGCCGCTTCCGGAATTTCGTCGCTGCGCTCTTTACGCAGGTCGGCATCATCCGGCAGAGGTTGCCCGGTAAAGGCATGCAGAAACGCTTCGCACAGCAGTTCGCTGTTGGTAGCGTGACGCAGGTTGTTCACCTGACGACGCGTGCGTTCATCGGTGAGGATTTTTAACACCTTAAGAGGAATGGAAACCGTAATCTTTTTGACTTGCTCACTCTTCTTGCCGTGCTCAGCGTATGGGCTGATATATTCGCCGCTCCATTCAGCCATGAGATACTTAATCCTCTTCGTCAATAAATTGAAACCAGACCACACAATTAATGTGGGTAATGGCCATAAACCCGCATAGTTTACCGTACAGGCGCTACCGTGACATCGTGTAATGCACCTGTCGGCGTGATAATGCATGTAATTTTAACGGTTATTGGGGAATTGCTCAATCTATACGCAAAGAAGTTTAGATGTCCAGATGTATTGACGTCCATTAACACAATGTTTACTCTGGTGCCTGACATTTCACCGACAAAGCCCAGGGAACTTCATCACATGACGCGTAAACAGGCCACCATCGCAGTGCGTAGCGGGTTAAATGACGACGAACAGTATGGTTGCGTTGTCCCACCGATCCATCTTTCCAGCACCTATAACTTTACCGGATTTAACGAGCCGCGCGCGCATGATTACTCGCGTCGCGGCAACCCAACGCGCGATGTGGTTCAGCGGGCGCTGGCGGAACTGGAAGGCGGTGCTGGCGCGGTACTTACAAATACCGGGATGTCAGCGATCCACCTGGTCACTACCGTCTTTTTGAAACCTGGCGATTTGCTGGTTGCACCGCACGACTGCTACGGCGGCAGCTATCGCCTGTTTGACAGCCTGGCAAAACGCGGCTGTTATCGCGTGCTATTTGTTGATCAAGGTGATGAGCAGTCATTGCAGGCGGCACTGGCGGAAAAACCTAAACTGGTGCTGGTAGAAAGCCCAAGTAATCCATTGTTACGCGTCGTGGATATTGCGAAAATCTGCCATCTGGCAAGGGAAGTCGGGGCGGTGAGCGTGGTGGATAACACCTTCTTAAGCCCGGCATTGCAAAATCCGCTGGCATTGGGTGCCGATCTGGTGTTGCATTCATGTACGAAATATCTGAACGGCCACTCTGACGTGGTGGCCGGCGTGGTGATTGCTAAAGACCCGGACGTTGTCACCGAACTGGCCTGGTGGGCAAACAATATTGGCGTGACGGGCGGCGCGTTTGACAGCTATCTGCTACTGCGAGGGTTGCGAACGCTGGTGCCGCGTATGGAGCTGGCCCAGCGCAACGCGCAGGCGATTGTGAAATATCTGCAAACCCAGCCGTTGGTGAAAAAACTGTATCACCCGTCGCTGCCGGAAAATCAGGGGCATGAAATTGCCGCGCGCCAGCAAAAAGGCTTTGGCGCAATGTTGAGTTTTGAACTGGATGGCGATGAGCAGACGCTGCGTCGTTTCCTGGGCGGGCTGTCGTTGTTTACGCTGGCGGAATCGTTAGGGGGAGTGGAAAGTTTAATCTCTCACGCCGCAACCATGACACATGCAGGCATGGCGCCAGAAGCGCGTGCTGCCGCCGGGATCTCCGAGACGCTGCTGCGTATCTCCACCGGTATTGAAGATGGCGAAGATTTAATTGCCGACCTGGAAAATGGCTTCCGGGCTGCAAACAAGGGGTAAAAATGAGTGTGATTGCGCAGGCAGGGGCGAAAGGTCGTCAGCTGCATAAATTTGGTGGCAGTAGTCTGGCTGATGTGAAGTGTTATTTGCGTGTCGCGGGCATTATGGCGGAGTACTCTCAGCCTGACGATATGATGGTGGTTTCCGCCGCCGGTAGCACCACTAACCAGTTGATTAACTGGTTGAAACTAAGCCAGACCGATCGTCTCTCTGCGCATCAGGTTCAACAAACGCTGCGTCGCTATCAGTGCGATCTGATTAGCGGTCTGCTACCCGCTGAAGAAGCCGATAGCCTCATTAGCGCTTTTGTCAGCGATCTGGAACGCCTGGCGGCGTTGCTCGACAGTGGTATTAACGATGCGGTGTATGCGGAAGTGGTGGGCCACGGTGAAGTGTGGTCGGCGCGCCTGATGTCTGCGGTGCTTAATCAACAAGG
Source organism: Escherichia sp. E4736 (assembly GCF_005781225.1). NCBI lineage: Bacteria > Pseudomonadati > Pseudomonadota > Gammaproteobacteria > Enterobacterales > Enterobacteriaceae > Escherichia > Escherichia sp. E4736. Next base: position 212,416 of record NZ_VATT01000010.1, read on the forward strand.
GCTGCCTGCGGCCTGGCTTGATGCCCGCGAGTTTTTACGCGCTGAACGCGCCGCGCAGCCGCAGGTTGATGAAGGGCTTTCTTACCCGCTGCTGCAACAGCTACTGGTACAACATCCGGGCAAACGTCTGGTGGTGACCGGGTTTATCAGCCGTAACAACGCCGGTGAAACGGTGCTGCTGGGGCGTAACGGTTCCGACTATTCCGCGACACAAATCGGTGCGCTGGCGGGCGTTTCTCGCGTAACCATCTGGAGCGACGTCGCCGGGGTATACAGCGCCGACCCGCGTAAAGTGAAAGATGCCTGCCTGCTGCCGTTGCTGCGTCTGGATGAAGCCAGCGAACTGGCGCGTCTGGCGGCTCCCGTTCTTCACGCCCGTACTTTACAGCCGGTTTCTGGCAGCGAAATCGACCTGCAACTGCGCTGTAGCTACACGCCAGACCAAGGCTCCACGCGTATTGAACGTGTGCTGGCCTCCGGTACTGGCGCGCGTATTGTCACCAGCCATGATGATGTCTGCTTGATTGAGTTTCAGGTGCCCACCAGCCAGGATTTCAAACTGGCGCATAAAGAGATCGACCAAATCCTGAAACGTGCTCAGGTGCGTCCACTGGCAGTTGGCGTGCATAACGATCGCCAGTTGCTGCAATTTTGCTACACCGCAGAAGTCGCTGACAGTGCGCTGAAAATCCTCGACGAAGCGGGATTACCCGGCGAACTGCGCCTGCGTCAGGGGCTGGCGCTGGTGGCGATGGTTGGGGCGGGCGTCACCCGTAACCCGCTGCATTGCCACCGCTTTTGGCAGCAATTGAAAGGCCAGCCGGTCGAGTTTACCTGGCAGTCGGATGACGGCATCAGCCTGGTGGCAGTACTGCGCACCGGACCAACCGAAAGCCTGATTCAGGGGCTGCATCAGTCCGTCTTCCGTGCAGAAAAACGCATCGGCCTGGTGCTGTTCGGCAAGGGCAATATCGGCTCCCGCTGGCTGGAACTGTTCGCCCGCGAGCAGAGTACGCTCTCGGCACGCACCGGCTTTGAATTTGTGCTGGCAGGCGTGGTGGACAGCCGTCGCAGCCTGTTGAGCTACGACGGGCTGGACGCCAGCCGCGCGTTAGCCTTCTTCAACGATGAAGCAGTCGAGCAGGATGAAGAGTCGTTGTTCCTGTGGATGCGTGCCCATCCGTATGATGATTTAGTGGTGCTGGATGTTACTGCCAGCCAGCAGCTTGCTGATCAATATCTCGATTTCGCCAGCCACGGTTTCCACGTCATCAGTGCCAACAAACTGGCGGGAGCCAGCGACAGCAATAAATATCGCCAGATCCACGACGCCTTCGAAAAAACCGGGCGTCACTGGCTGTACAATGCCACCGTCGGTGCGGGCTTGCCGATCAACCATACCGTGCGCGATCTGATCGACAGCGGCGATACTATTTTGTCGATCAGTGGGATCTTCTCCGGCACGCTCTCCTGGCTGTTCCTGCAATTCGACGGTAGCGTGCCGTTTACCGAGCTGGTGGATCAGGCCTGGCAGCAGGGCTTAACCGAACCTGACCCGCGTGACGATCTCTCCGGCAAAGACGTGATGCGCAAGCTGGTGATTCTGGCGCGTGAAGCAGGTTACAACATCGAACCGGATCAGGTACGCGTGGAGTCGCTGGTGCCTGCCCATTGCGAAGGCGGCAGCATCGACCACTTCTTTGAAAATGGCGATGAACTTAACGAGCAGATGGTGCAACGGCTGGAAGCTGCCCGTGAAATGGGGCTGGTGCTGCGCTACGTAGCGCGTTTCGATGCCAACGGCAAAGCGCGTGTAGGCGTGGAAGCGGTACGTGAAGACCATCCGCTGGCATCATTGCTGCCGTGCGATAACGTCTTTGCCATCGAAAGCCGCTGGTATCGCGATAATCCGCTGGTGATCCGTGGGCCTGGCGCAGGGCGCGACGTCACCGCCGGGGCGATTCAGTCGGATATCAACCGACTGGCGCAGTTGTTGTAATTGCTTTTACCCTGGCTTGTAAAAGAAGGATGCTTTCGGCAAAGAATTATTTGAAAGCATCTCTTTTACGCCGATTCCCGCACCACCAGTTGCCCGGAAAGCGCAATTTTTTGGGTTTGCAAATCCGGGTCTTTTAATTTGCGAATCATCAGGGTCGCTGCCTGGCGTCCGGTTTCTTCACTGGCGGAAGATACATAGGTGAAAACAGGAGAGGTCAGGTTGATATGCAGCATATCTTCAAAACCAATTAGCGCTACCTGCTGGGTCAGAAAGACGTCTTTCCCGACGGTACGCCCCACCTGATGTATGCCGTTGATGCTGCCAATCATGGCCTCGGGCGAATGGCAGAGCAGGGCGGTAATGGCGTTGTTATTTTCCAGCAACTGGCGCGTTGCCATGCTGGCAGCCCAGGTGTCACCGTCACAGGCTGGCGTGAACTCGTCACGACAAGCAATGCCAAATTTTGCCAGGGTCTGGCGAAAACCAACCAGTCGCTGCTGACGGATAAGATCACTTTCTCTGCCACCGAGATAGGCAATGTAACGATGGCCGCGCTCAATTAAATAACGTGTGGCAAGACTTGCTGCCTGCTGGTTGTCACGCAACACCAGGTTGCACTCATCTTTGATAGGCGTTTGTGACGCGACAACAAGGGGAAGCGAACACTGGCGGATTAGCGTGGGGAGGGTTTCACGATGCGCATCGGAAGCCAGATAAATCACTCCGGCAACACCTTGTTGCTTGAAGGAAAGTAAACAACGTTCAAGATGTTCATGTTCGTTCTGTGGTTGCCCAAGGAATACCATATAGCCCCTGGCTTCCAGTTCCTGAACAATACTGGCCATCACTTTGATGGAAAAGCTATCGCTAAAATCACGTAAAATCAGTCCGATAATATTTGACGTGTGGGAACGTAAATTGGCGGCGGCAACATTATGCACGTAGCCCAGTTCGTCAATAGCAGCATGAACTTTCCCGATGGTCGCCTCTGAGATTTTCCCTTTCTGGCGCAGCACTAGCGACACGGTAGAGACGGAAACTCCGGCTCTTTTGGCAACATCAATTATGCTGACTTTCTTCAAACTCACTCCCTGAACAACGTTGATTCTTTAAATAGCAAGAAGGTTCTGGTCAGGGACCAGAACCTCTGACATCGAGTAATCTTAAGGCTATTTACCGATCATCGTCGACATGGTTTGCGCGATAAATTGCGCTCGCGCGCCAAAAATGACCTGAATGCCGTTATCGCCAACATAAACCACGCCACGGGCGCCAATATTATTTAGACCATCCTGATCCACCGCTTCTTTATCAGAGACTTCCAGACGTAAACGCGTGATGCAGGAGCCTACCGATTTAATGTTTTGCTGACCGCCAAGCAGCGTGATGATTTCTGTTGCCAGCTCGTCATCGGTTTTATCATTAGCGCTAACCGTAGTTTCAGTACGACCAGGCGTTTTCACATCAAAACGACGAATAACAAAGCGGAAGGTGAAGTAGTAGATCACCGCCATTGGCACGCCGACGATAATGGCGCTCAGGAAGTTGGTTTCATAGCCGTTAAAGGATGGCAGGATGCCAAACGAAATATAGTCAATAAGCCCTGCAGAGAAGGATTTGGCAATATGTGCATGTAGCAGATACATCGCCATATAGGAAAGGCCTGCCATGATGGCATTGAAGATATACAGCACAGGGGCGACAAAGATAAATGTAAATTCAACGGGTTCTGTAATACCGGTCAGAAAACAGGTTAATGCGGCTGAGAACAGAATACCGGCGGCAATTTTCTTATTCTTTGTGTGCGCTTCATGGTACATCGCCAGGCACGCCGCAGGCAGGGCAAACAGCATCAAGGGGAATTCGCCTTGCATAAATTTACCGGCGTCATGATAACTGTCGCTGCTAAATGATTTCACCCCTTCTTCCAACATCTTGAACCAAATCGTCTGATCGCCGTGAATCATTTGCCCGGCATGGGTAGTGTAATCCCCAAAAGAATACCAAAACGACGGATACCAGATGTGGTGCAAGCCAAGCGGAATGAGCGCTCGTTCAGTTACACCAAAAATAAAGGTCGATGCTGCTTGGTTGTTACCATTAACGATAACCGATAATGCATCGATTCCTGACTGAATGTGTTGCCAGACATAGGGTAGTAACAGGCCAAGAATGAAGGAGAGAAAAGCCGTCGCGATAGCGACAAAGCGTTTCCCGGAGAAAAAACCAAGGAATTCTGGCAATTGCATGGTATGAAAACGGTTGTAACACCACGCCGCCAGGATCCCACATATCAGGCCGCCAAAAACGCCCATTTGCAATGTGGGGATACCCACCACCATCGCGTATTTGCCGCCTTGCCCGGCCATTTCTGGCGTGATGCTAAGTACGGTGCTGATGGTGATATTGGTGACAAAAACGGAAACGGCTGCGGATAACGCCGCAATTCCCGATTCAGAAGCCAGCCCTACGGCGGAACCGATAGCAAAAAGCATCGGCAAGTTATCAAAAATAATGCCGCCTGCATTCATCATCAACGGCAAATGGAATTTATCTCCGAACGCCAGTAACAGCCCAGCGGCAGGCAGAAGCGAAATTGGCAGCATTAGGGCGCGACCAATCATCGACAATTTAGAAAGTGACTTCACGAAACTCGACATCAGATTCATGCTGATTTCCCCCGAATAGCGCATAAATCTGCGCGAATTAGTCTTTTTTTGTATAAGTAGAACGTTCTAGTAGAACGTTCTACTTATCGTGGGGGATGCATAATTGCTCTGCAACATAATTTTGGAGAAATTGTTAATAGTTTGAAGTAGTTCAAATAATAAACATGCAGTATTGAATGCAAATTATGGTATCTATTTGTTTTATTTAAATAAGTGTCCAGCTAACACAGACGAGCATATTAATTAACTCTTATTTAAATCAATTTGAAGCCGATGGTTTATCCGTTTATTCATTACTTCGCGCGCGATAATGTGAGAGAACCCATTTACTCCCACATTCAAATGAAGAAAATTCATCTTCCCTGATTTTTCCTCACCATCATGGGGCATTTTTCGGTTGACGCCCCTCGGCTTTTCCTTCATCTTTACATCTGGACGTCTAAATGGATAGATGTTCACAACACAACATATAACTACAAGCGATTGATGAGGTAAGGTATGAGCTTTTTTCACGCCAGCCAGCGGGATGCCCTGAATCAGAGCCTGGCCGAAGTCCAGGGGCAGATTAATGTTTCGTTCGAATTTTTCCCGCCGCGTACCAGTGAAATGGAGCAGACCCTGTGGAACTCCATCGATCGTCTTAGTAGCCTGAAACCGAAATTTGTTTCAGTGACCTATGGCGCAAACTCCGGCGAGCGCGACCGTACGCACAGCATCATTAAAGGCATTAAAGACCGTACTGGTCTGGAGGCTGCACCGCATCTCACCTGCATTGATGCGACGCCTGACGAGCTGCGGACCATCGCCCGCGACTATTGGAATAACGGTATTCGCCATATCGTGGCGCTGCGTGGCGACCTGCCGACGGGAAGCGGTAAGCCGGAAATGTATGCCTCTGACCTGGTGACGCTGTTAAAAGACGTCGCGGATTTCGATATCTCCGTGGCGGCGTATCCGGAAGTGCATCCGGAAGCGAAAAGCGCCCAGGCGGATTTGCTTAACCTGAAACGCAAAGTGGACGCCGGCGCCAATCGCGCGATTACCCAATTCTTCTTTGATGTCGAAAGCTACCTGCGTTTTCGTGATCGCTGCGTTTCGGCGGGTATCGATGTGGAAATTATTCCTGGCATTTTGCCCGTCTCTAACTTTAAACAGGCGAAGAAATTTGCTGACATGACCAACGTACGCATTCCGGCGTGGATGGCGCAAATGTTTGATGGTCTGGATGACGACGCCGAAACCCGCAAGCTGGTGGGCGCGAATATTGCGATGGATATGGTGAAGATTTTAAGCCGTGAAGGAGTGAAAGATTTCCACTTCTATACGCTTAACCGCGCTGAAATGAGTTACGCGATTTGCCACACATTGGGTGTCCGACCTGGTTTATAAGTGCTTTGGTTTCTGTAAAAATCACACGGTGATCACAAAATTAAAACAAAGCACAAAATGCCTCCTCGAAGCGAGGGGGCAGACAAGTAAAACTATTGACTCGCTTTTTCTCCTTCATTCCTTAAAAGAACAGAGAGAAAACAGGGATAAAACCCTTTTTTATAAGGTATTTGTCCGTAATCGGACATAATCAAAAAGGCTTATTTAAGATCAATTTGATCTACATCTCTTTAACTAATGATATGTAAGATCCCAACTATCGCATCCGTGGATTAATTCAATTATAACTTCTCTCTAACGCTGTGTATCGTAAGGGTAACACTGTAGAGGGAGTATATTGATGAGCACGTCAGACGATATCCATAACACAACAGCAGCCGGAAAATGCCCGTTCCATCATGGCGGTCATGACCAGAGCGCCGGTGCGGGAACAACCACTCATGACTGGTGGCCAAAACAACTCCGTGTTGACCTGTTAAACCAACATTCTAACCGTTCTAACCCACTGGGTGAGGACTTCGACTACCGCAAAGAATTTAGCAAGCTAGATTACTACGGCCTGAAAAAAGATCTGAAAGATCTGCTGACAGAGTCTCAACCGTGGTGGCCAGCAGACTGGGGCAGCTACGCTGGCCTGTTTATTCGTATGGCCTGGCACGGCGCGGGGACTTACCGTTCAATTGATGGTCGCGGCGGCGCGGGTCGTGGTCAGCAACGTTTTGCACCGCTCAACTCCTGGCCGGATAACGTCAGCCTGGATAAAGCGCGTCGTCTGTTGTGGCCAATCAAACAAAAATATGGTCAGAAAATCTCCTGGGCCGACCTGTTTATCCTCGCGGGTAACGTGGCGCTGGAAAACTCCGGTTTCCGTACCTTCGGTTTTGGTGCCGGTCGTGAAGACGTCTGGGAACCGGATCTGGATGTTAACTGGGGTGATGAAAAAACCTGGCTTGCCCACCGTAACCCGGAAGAACTGGCAAAACGCCCATTAGCAGCAACCGAAATGGGGCTGATTTACGTTAACCCGGAAGGACCAAATGCCAGTGGCGAACCGCTTTCTGCGGCTGCAGCTATTCGCGCGACATTTGGCAATATGGGGATGAACGACGAAGAAACCGTTGCGCTGATCGCGGGTGGTCATACGTTAGGTAAAACTCACGGCGCAGGCCCGGCAACGCACGTAGGTCCTGATCCAGAAGCGGCCCCGATCGAAAACCAGGGCTTAGGCTGGAAAAGTGATTTTGGTTCCGGTGTCGGTGCTGATGCCATTACGTCAGGTCTGGAAGTGGTCTGGACCCAGACGCCGACCCAGTGGAGCAACTATTTCTTCGAAAACCTGTTCAAGTATGAGTGGGTACAGACTCGTAGCCCGGCAGGCGCCATCCAGTTTGAAGCTGTAGATGCACCGGAAATTATCCCGGATCCGTTCGATCCGTCGAAGAAACGTAAGCCGACGATGCTGGTCACTGACCTGACGCTGCGTTTTGATCCAGAGTTTGAGAAGATTTCACGTCGCTTCCTTGACGATCCGCAAGCGTTCAACGAAGCCTTTGCCCGTGCGTGGTTCAAACTGACGCACAGGGATATGGGGCCGAAATCTCGTTACATCGGACCGGAAGTGCCGAAAGAAGATCTGATCTGGCAAGATCCGCTGCCACATGCGTTCTTCAACCCGAGCGAGGAAGATATCCTTAACCTGAAGACGGCGATTGCTGAGTCTGGTCTCTCTGTGAGCGAGCTGGTTTCTGTTGCCTGGGCTTCTGCCTCCACCTTCCGCGGTGGGGATAAACGTGGCGGTGCCAACGGTGCGCGTCTGGCATTAGCTCCGCAGCGCGACTGGGAGGTTAATGCCGCAGCAGCACGCGCATTGCCGGTGCTGGAGGGGATCTATAAATCCTCACACACGGCTTCACTCGCTGACATTATTGTTCTCGCCGGTGTTGTTGGTGTCGAAAAAGCGGCGAGTGCTGCGGGTATCAGCATCAGTGTTCCGTTCACACCAGGCCGCGTAGATGCACGTCAGGATCAGACGGATATCGAGATGTTCGAGCTGCTCAAACCTGTTGCTGATGGTTTCCGTAACTATCGCGCTGCGTCGGGCGAGGCTACCACTGAATCACTGCTGATCGATAAAGCGCAGCAACTGACGCTGACTGCACCAGAAATGACTGTGCTGGTGGGCGGGATGCGTGTGCTGGGCGCCAACTTCGATGGCAGCAAAAACGGTGTCTTCACTGACCGTGTGGGCGTATTGAGCAATGACTTCTTTGTGAACTTGCTGGATATGCGCTACGAGTGGAAAGCGACCGACGAATCGAAAGAGCTGTTCGAAGGCCGTGATCGTGAAACGGGTGAAGTGAAATACACCGCCAGCCGTGCGGACCTGGTATTTGGTTCTAACTCCGTTCTGCGTGCACTGGCAGAAGTTTACGCCAGCAGCGATGCCCACGAGAAATTTGTTAAAGACTTCGTGGCAGCATGGGTGAAAGTGATGAACCTCGACCGTTTCGACCTGCTGTAATCTGACCTTCTTCAGCGACTGCCTTTCAGGCAGTCGCTGAAGTTTCTTTACCGGCGTATAGTGTCCACAGGAAAACTACACACTGGATCTCTCATGTCTGCCGCAGGAAAGAGCAACCCACTGGCAATCAGTGGCCTGGTTGCGCTCACACTTATCTGGAGTTATAGCTGGATTTTCATGAAGCAAGTCACCAGCTACATCGGTGCCTTCGACTTCACCGCCTTACGCTGCATTTTCGGCGCTCTCGTTTTATTCATCGTTCTTTTGTTACGTGGTCGCGGAATGCGCCCGACGCCGTTTAAATACACCTTAGCCATTGCCCTGTTACAAACCTGCGGGATGGTTGGTCTGGCGCAGTGGGCGCTGGTCAGCGGCGGAGCGGGGAAAGTGGCGATCCTGAGCTATACCATGCCGTTCTGGGTGGTGATTTTCGCCGCGTTGTTTCTCGGTGAACGCCTGCGACGTGGGCAATATTTCGCGATTCTGATTGCCGCTTTCGGTTTATTTTTGGTGTTGCAGCCGTGGCAACTCGATTTCTCTTCGATGAAAAGCGCCATGCTGGCGATCCTCTCCGGCGTCAGTTGGGGGGCGAGTGCCATTGTCGCTAAACGCCTTTACGCCCGTCATCCGCGCGTGGATTTATTGTCGTTAACATCCTGGCAGATGCTGTATGCGGCGCTGGTGATGAGCGTAGTCGCCTGGCTGGTGCCGCAACGTGAAATTGACTGGCAGCCCACCGTGTTCTGGGCGCTGGCCTACAGTGCAATTCTGGCGACGGCGCTGGCGTGGAGCTTATGGTTGTTTGTATTGAAAAACTTGCCTGCCAGTATTGCCAGCTTAAGCACACTGGCCGTTCCCGTTTGCGGCGTACTCTTTTCCTGGTGGCTGCTCGGTGAGAATCCTGGTGCGGTTGAAGGTAGCGGTATTGTGCTGATTGTGCTGGCATTGGCGCTGGTGAGCCGTAAGAAAAAAGAAGCCGTCAGTGTAAAAAGGATCTGAATTTTTTCTTCATGTGGGGCGAGCTCTTATTTAACAAAATAGCGATAGTGCCCCACAATCCGCCAGCTAAACAGCACATCTTCTTCCTGCGCGCCCGCGCCAATGTTATGTATCACCAGCGGCGTACCGTCGCGGGCGAAGCCATCTGAAACCACCCCAATATGTGCCAGCCCGTTGTCCAGTCGCCAGGAGACAATATCGCCCGCTTGATAGTCACCAGCGTTTTTGCTGGTGGGGCGTGTTTTATCGTGGCGGGTAAACCAGGTTTCCAGATTAGGCACCCGACGGTGATCGATGTTGCTGTCCGGGCGCTTTAACTTCCACTTTTGCGGATAATCGGCAAAATTCTTCGCCATATCTTCGTGAACCAGTTTCTGCAAATCGACCTTCTGGCTGCGCAAGGCGCGGATCACCACATCGGAACATACGCCGCGTTCTTGCGGGACATCACCGCCAGGATAGGTAAGCTGCACATACGCCGGATCGTAAAATAGCGTGCTGCCAATTTGCTGTCTGGCACCGTCCGCGATGGCAAGATTGGTGTTGGCCTGGATTGGTACCACGGCTGGTGGAACGGCGGGAGATTTTAAGGGGGGGCTGGTAAATGCCGTTAGCAGGCTGACCAGCGCCAGTGAAGCTTTCATCTGTTTCATCCGTGAAAATAAGAGTCACAGATTCGACCTTCCGGGCTAACGATTGTTCTGTGGAGAAAATGTCCAGAAGCGGATAAAAAAACTCCCAATCAACGTGGGAGTTTCAGATTACTGGCACAGAGTGCCGGATGCGACGTGAACGCCTTATTTGGCCTACAAAAACACGCAAATTCAATATATTGCAGAGATTAGATAGGCCACATAAGCGTAGCGCATCAGGCTATTTTGCGTTCAAACTCCCGGACAAACCGGGAGTTTGACATAGGTTATTCCCACTCTTGCAGGAAACGCTGACCGTACTGGTCGGCTACCAGCAGTGCGGCGTAAACCTGATCTGGCGTCGCGCCGCCAGGCATGTTGTGAATGGTTTCACCTTCTGCACATGCTGCTTCTGCCACAATTCGCATTTTCGCCGGGACATCTTCTTTAATATCCAGTTGAGCGAGAGTTATTGGCAAACCTACCGCATGGCTAAGTGCGGCTACGGTTTCGATTTCCTCAACCGGCGCGTTTTCCAGAACCAGCTGCGTCAGCGTACCGAATGCCACTTTTTCACCGTGATAATAGTGATGCGCATCTGGGATAGCGGTCAGGCCGTTATGCACCGCGTGAGCCGCCGCCAAACCACCGCTTTCAAAACCAACGCCGCTCAAATAGGTGTTCGCTTCAATCACGCGCTCCAGCGCCGGAGTCACTACATGCTGTTCGGCGGCAAGCATCGCTTTTTCGCCTTCTTCCAGCAGGGTGTTGTAGCACAGTTCAGCCAGCGCCAGCGCCGCCTGAGTACACTTACCGCCCGCCATGGTGGTCGCGCCGCTACGAGAGCATGCACGCGCTTCAAACCAGGTTGCCAGCGCATCACCAATACCCGCTGCTAACAGACGCGCAGGTGCGCCCGCCACGATTTTAGTATCGACAATGACCATATTCGGGTTATTTGGCAGCAGCAGATAGCGGTCAAATTCACCATCATCGGTGTAAATAACAGACAACGCACTGCACGGCGCGTCGGTAGAAGCGATGGTCGGTGCGATTGCTACCGGAACACCCATGAAATGCGCCAGTGCTTTGGCGGTATCAAGGGTTTTACCGCCGCCAATACCGAGAATCGCGCCACACTGTGCCGTTTCGGCAATGCCGCGCAGACGATCGATCTCATTTTGCGAACATTCACCGCCAAAGGGGGCGATTTCAACAACCAGCCCGGCATCTTTAAAGCTTTGCTCGACGGTTGCCTGAGCAAAACCTAATACAAATTTATCGCCAACAACCAACCAACGTTCTGCCAGCGGCTTCAGGTATTCGCCCAAGCGATTAATGACATCAGCGCCCTGGATGTATTTACCCGGTGATTGAATAATGCGGTCCATAATTGCTCCTTTAGAGATGAGTAGTGCCAAATGCGGCATTCCAGTCGTGCTCGAACTTCTCTATAGCCGACTCTACCGCAGGGGTGTTGAGCATTTGTTGCGCTACATCTAAGGGCAGTGTGATGGATTCACATCCTGCCAACAAACAATCCAGCGCCTGACGTGGTGTTTTAAAGCTGGCAGCCAGCACCATGCTTTCTGGCGCGTGCATTTCCAGTAACGCTTGCAGCTCCTGGACGGTACGAATGCCGTCTCCGCCCTGAGCGTCCACGCGATTTACATAGGGAGCAACGTATTTTGCCCCTGCCAGCGCGGCCAGCAATCCTTGCGCGGCGCTGTACACTGCGGTGCCAAGTGTAGTAATACCCTCTTTTTTCAGTATTTTAATTGCTGCCAGACCTTCGGAAGTCACCGGGATTTTCACCACAATGCCCGGAATAACGTCGCGCAGGCGCTTCGCTTCCTCCACCATCCCCTGCGCGTCGCGGCTCATGGTCTGAGCAAACAGAATGCCTTCATCACCAATCGCTTTTTGCAGACGCGGCAGCACTTCCCAGATGGACTCCTTGCTGGCAGCGATAATGCTCGGGTTAGTTGTTACCCCGGCAATGGGGAATATGCGTGCCAGACGTTCGACTTCTGCGACGTTAGCGGTGTCCAGATACAGTTCCATGATGTTTCCTTTTACAGTTCCAGTTCATGTTGCAGCAGGCTGGCGATAGCGTCGGCAGAGGCGGCGTTAACCAGCGCGTTACGGAATTCTTCGTGCATGATGCGACGAGCGAGACGCGAGAAAATGCGCATATGCTGATCGCCCGCGGCGTGTTTGTTCAGCGTTAACATAATGATGAATTGCGCTTCATCATCGCCCCAGCGCACCGGCGCTTGCAGACGCGCTACGCTGATGGTGGATTGCTCAATGTGTTCTGATTTGCTGTGTGGAATGGCGAAACTAAAGCCCAGACCGGTAGAGAAAACGGCCTCGCGCGCCCACAAGTCGGCTTCCAGTTTACGCGGATAGCGGCAGCGGCCCGCCAGCAGCAGGTTATCGGTCATGCCTTTGAGCACTTCTTCTTTGCTGCGCCAGTCGCTTTCCAGCGTGATGCACTCGGCGGTGACCAGCGGTGCGTCCTGTTGCGTCATACGGAATTGCGCCAGCAGGTGTTCCACTTCCAGCGAAGTCCGGCAGGCCATTGCCTGGTTGAGCAACTGGCGGCATTCGCGGCTATCAAGCTGTGCCATTCGCGCTTTCGCTGCCGGAATCGACGGCGCGCTCATGCTGAGTTCATCCAGACCTAAACCAATCAGCAACGGCAGCACGGAACCTTTCGCCCCCAGTTCTCCGCACAGACCAATCCATTTCCCCTGGCGATGCACCGCCTGCACGGCGTAATCGAGCGCCCGCAAGAATGCCGGATTCAGGCTGTTATAGTGACGAGTAACCTTAGCGTTATCGCGATCCACCGCCAGCAGATACTGCGTCAGATCGTTACTGCCGATACTAAAGAAATCAATCTCTTCGCAGCATTGATCGATGATGAACATCACCGACGGCACTTCCAGCATAATGCCGAGCTGGATCTTCTCATCAAACGGAATGTGTTCGTTACGTAGCTGCTGTTTGGCTTCTGCCAGTTTTTCTTTCACCCATAAGATCTCTTCCATTGAAGAGATCATCGGGATCATGATTTTCAGGCTGCCGTGAGCAGAGGCGCGCAGGATCGAGCGTAGTTGTGTGGTGAACAGCGAGGCGTATTCTTCATAAATACGCACCGCGCGATAACCGAGGAACGGGTTAGCTTCTGCCGGAATGTTCAGATAATCAACGGGTTTGTCACCGCCAATATCCATAGTGCGCACAATAATGCTGCGCCCGTTGGCGGACTCCAGCGCCTGACAAAAAATGTTGTACAGCTCGCTTTCGCCCGGTGCACTGGTGCGATCCATATAGAGCATTTCAGTGCGGAACAAACCAACGCCTTCCGCGCCATTGCCAAATGCGGCCTGCGCTTCCACGGAGTGGGCGATGTTCGCCGCGACTTCGATACGGATACCGTCAGCGGTACGCGCTTGCTGGGTCAGCCAGACACGCTGTTGCTCACGCAGAGCGTCCTGTACGCGGGCTTCTTGCTGATAATAACGGGCTACGGCTTCCCCTGGCTCAACCACAATTGCCCCGGCGTTGCCGTCGATATAAATCGTTTGTTGCTGCCACGGGGTAAGGGCATCGATATCCACACCAACCAGCGTCGGAATGTTGAACGAACGAGCAAGAATTACCGTGTGTGAGGTGGTGCCGCCGCTTTTGAGCAACAATCCTTTGAGGTGATTTTTATCCAGTTCGAGGAACTGGCTGGGGGTCAGTTCATCCGCCATACAAATAGCGGGATGTGTCAGTTTACCTGGCGCCGGAAAGCGTTGTTCACCGTAGATTTGCTGGAGTAACTGGAAGCACACGTCGCGCACATCCAGCGCACGCTCTTGCAGGTAGCTACTGCTGGAACGGGCGAACTCTTCGCAAAAGTGATTCGCGCTGGCAACAATCGCTTCGGCGCAACTTAATCCGGCGCTAACGCCTGCCAGTAAATGTTCGCGCAGGGACGTGTCGCCAGCCAGCGAGCGGTGCGCTTCCAGAATCGCGCTGGTAGCACCGTCGCTATCCAGCAGACGAAACTCAATGTTTTTCATTACCAGTGTCAGGCCGTTTTCCAGCGCGGATTGCTCAGCGTCCACACCTTTGGCGGCGGGAAGATTACCCAGTGCGTTGAGATCTAACGATGAAATTGGCGTCAGCGTGCCGCCTGCGCTACCGCTACATACGGTGCGGGCGCGAATAATGCGCGGATTCAAATTAGTGAGTGAAACCGGCAGCGGCTCCAGCTCGTCAGATTTAACTTCTGCCAGCGGCGCATCGCAGTGGGGGAATTCATCACGTAACCACTGGCTCAAGCGCTGGTGTGCTGCTTGTTCGTCAGCCCCGGAAATCAGTAACTGGCAGTTATCGCCCACCAGTGTATCGGTGCCAATCAGCGCCAGGGCGCTTTTGGCGTTGCCTTTACGGTCAGTACGCAGGTTATGCCACTCAATTTGAGATGAAAAAGTATTACACAGCGTTTCAACGTGGCTTGCCGGACGCGCATGTACGCCGTTAGGCAGCTCACAAATAAATTCCACAATCAGGGCCATTGCCTCTCTCCCGGTACGGTTTTCTGTTTACAGGATAAGAGCGCATGGCAACGGCCTGCCATGTGACAAATCTGCCAAAAGCTGGACAAATGTAATGTAACCGCCAATTTGCGACGCGTCTCACAAGACGCGCCATTCCGGCATGATTCCGAGTTAACGCAAGTTATGAGGCGGATCGCATTTTTGTACTGACATTACAAAAGTCCAGTAAATGGCCTTTTTATCCACTGTTTGACCTGCTTGCGATTGCCTATTGTTTCTCCCATCAAAAAATATGGACATAGGCTTGGGTAAGCCTGGGAGCGACTTATGAATGAGTTGGTACAGATCCTGAAAAACACTCGTCAGCACTTAATGACGGGCGTTTCACACATGATTCCCTTCGTGGTATCGGGCGGTATTTTGCTGGCGGTTTCCGTCATGTTGTATGGCAAAGGCGCAGTGCCGGATGCCGTAGCCGATCCGAATCTGAAAAAACTGTTTGATATCGGCGTTGCAGGTTTGACGCTGATGGTGCCTTTCCTCGCCGCTTACATCGGTTATTCCATTGCAGAACGTTCTGCGCTGGCCCCGTGTGCTATCGGTGCCTGGGTTGGTAACAGCTTTGGTGCGGGCTTCTTTGGTGCGCTGATCGCCGGGATCATCGGCGGCATTGTGGTGCATTACCTGAAGAAAATCCCGGTGCATAAAGTTCTGCGCTCGGTGATGCCTATCTTCATTATTCCGATCGTCGGTACCTTAATTACCGCTGGCGTCATGATGTGGGGGCTGGGCGAGCCGGTAGGCGCGTTGACTAACAGCCTGACTCAGTGGCTTCAGGGTATGCAGCAAGGCAGCGTGGTGATGCTGGCGGTGATTATGGGGCTGATGCTGGCGTTCGATATGGGCGGCCCGGTTAACAAAGTGGCCTATGCGTTTATGCTGATTTGCGTCGCTCAGGGTGTTTATACCGTGGTGGCAATTGCTGCCGTGGGGATCTGTGTTCCGCCGCTGGGCATGGGGCTGGCAACGCTGATTGGTCGTAAAAATTTCTCCGCAGAAGAGCGCGAAACCGGTAAAGCGGCGCTGGTAATGGGCTGTGTTGGCGTCACCGAAGGGGCGATTCCTTTCGCTGCCGCCGATCCGTTGCGTGTCATTCCTTCCATTATGGTAGGGACTGTCTGTGGCACGGTGACCGCAGCAATGGTAGGTGCGCAGTGCTATGCAGGCTGGGGTGGTCTGATTGTGCTGCCGGTGGTTGAAGGCAAGTTGGGTTACATCGCGGCAGTGGCTGTTGGGGCTGTAGCAACGGCTATCTGCGTTAACGTGCTGAAAAGTCTGGCGCGTAAAAATGGGTCTTCGACTGATGAGAAGGAAGACGACCTGGATCTGGATTTTGAAATTAATTAATTGAGGAACGAGCCATGACGAAAATTATTGCAGTAACCGCATGTCCTTCAGGTGTTGCCCATACCTATATGGCGGCAGAGGCGCTGGAAAGTGCCGCGAAAGCGAAAGGCTGGGAAGTAAAAGTAGAAACCCAGGGGTCGATTGGTCTGGAAAACGAACTGACTGCGGAAGACGTGGCGAGCGCCGATATGGTGATTCTGACCAAAGATATCGGCATCAAGTTTGAAGAGCGTTTTGCTGGCAAGACCATCGTGCGCGTCAACATCAGCGATGCGGTAAAACGTGCTGACGCCATCATGAACAAAATCGAAGCCCATCTGGCACAGACTGCTTGAGTTTTTAGCCCGCCTGAAACGGCGGGCTTGTTTTTCCCTACAGGAGTTCCTCATGACGAATCGTATCTCTCGCCTTAAAACTGCATTGTTTTCCAATACCCGTGAAATCTCGCTGGAGCGTGCGCTGCTTTACACTGCCAGTCATCGGCAAACTGAAGGCGAGCCGGTGATATTGCGTCGGGCGAGAGCAACAGCGTATATCCTTGAACATGTTGAAATTTCGATTCGTGATGAAGAACTGATTGCCGGTAACCGCACCGTAAAACCGCGCGCCGGGATTATGTCGCCGGAAATGGACCCTTACTGGCTGCTGAAAGAGCTGGATCAGTTCCCGACGCGCCCGCAAGACCGCTTCGCCATTAGCGAAGAAGATAAACGTATCTACCGCGAAGAGTTGTTCCCGTACTGGGAAAAACGTTCGATGAAAGATTTCATCAACGGGCAGATGACGGATGAAGTAAAAGCCGCGACCAGCACGCAGATTTTTAGCATCAACCAGACGGATAAAGGCCAGGGACACATTATTATTGATTACCCGCGCCTGCTGAATCACGGGCTGGGTGAGCTGGTGGCGCAGATGCAGCAACATTGTCAACAACAGCCGGAGAATCACTTTTATCAGGCTGCGCTGTTACTGCTCGAAGCCTCGCAGAAACACATTTTGCGTTACGCCGAACTGGCGGAAACGATGGCGGCAAACTGCACAGATGCCCAGCGTCGCGAAGAACTGCTGACTATTGCGGAGATCTCCCGCCATAATGCCGAACATAAGCCGCAGACGTTCTGGCAGGCGTGCCAGTTGTTCTGGTACATGAACATCATCCTGCAATACGAATCCAACGCTAGTTCGCTGTCGCTGGGGCGCTTCGACCAGTATATGTTGCCGTTCTATCAGGCATCATTAACTCAGGGGGAAGATCCGGCGTTCCTGAAAGAACTGCTCGAATCTTTATGGGTGAAATGCAACGACATCGTACTGTTACGTTCTACCAGCAGCGCGCGTTATTTCGCAGGTTTCCCAACCGGGTATACCGCACTGCTCGGCGGGTTAACCGAGAACGGACGTAGCGCAGTGAACGTACTTTCGTTCCTTTGCCTCGATGCCTATCAAAGCGTGCAGTTGCCGCAACCGAACCTGGGCGTGCGCACTAACGCCTTGATCGACACGCCGTTCCTGATGAAAACCGCAGAAACCATTCGCCTCGGCACCGGTATTCCGCAAATCTTCAACGATGAAGTGGTGGTGCCCGCATTCCTCAACCGTGGCGTTTCGCTGGAAGATGCGCGCGATTATTCAGTGGTGGGCTGCGTGGAATTATCTATTCCTGGCAGAACCTACGGTCTGCACGACATCGCGATGTTTAACCTGCTGAAAGTGATGGAAATCTGCCTGCATGAGAATGAAGGCAATGCCGCGCTGAGCTATGACGGTTTGCTGGAACAGATCCGCGCCAAGATCAGCCACTACATCACCCTGATGGTTGAAGGCAGCAATATTTGTGATATCGGCCATCGCGACTAGGCACCTGTACCGCTGCTCTCGTCTTTTATCAGCGATTGTCTGGAAAAAGGTCGCGATATTACCGATGGCGGCGCGCGTTATAACTTCTCCGGTGTTCAGGGGATCGGTATCGCCAACCTGAGTGATTCTCTCCATGCGTTGAAAGGGATGGTTTTTGATCAACAGCGTTTAAGTTTTGACGAATTGTTGTCGGTATTAAAAGCGAACTTCGCAACGCCAGAAGGCGAAAAAGTCCGCGCTCGCTTAATTAATCGCTTCGAGAAATACGGTAACGATATCGACGAGGTGGATAACATCAGCGCCGAGCTGTTGCGCCATTACTGCAAAGAAGTGGAAAAATACCAGAACCCGCGTGGTGGTTACTTCACGCCGGGATCGTATACCGTTTCTGCTCATGTCCCGTTGGGATCGGTGGTTGGTGCGACGCCAGACGGTCGTTTTGCCGGAGAACAACTGGCAGACGGCGGCTTGTCACCCATGCTGGGCCAGGATGGGCAAGGACCAACGGCGGTACTGAAGTCAGTCAGCAAGCTCGATAACACGCTGCTTTCTAACGGGACGTTGCTGAACGTGAAATTCACTCCGGCGACCCTGGAAGGTGAAGCGGGATTACGCAAACTGGCCGACTTCTTACGGGCATTTACCCAGCTGAAGTTGCAGCATGTTCAGTTTAACGTGGTGAACGCCGACACGTTACGTGAAGCCCAATTACGCCCGCAGGACTATGCGGGGCTGGTGGTACGCGTTGCCGGATACAGCGCCTTCTTTGTCGAACTGTCGAAGGAGATCCAGGATGACATCATCCGCCGGACAGCGCATCAGCTGTAACGTTGTGGAAACGCGCCGCGATGATGTGGCGCGCATTTTCAACATTCAGCGTTATTCGCTGAATGACGGCGAGGGCATTCGCACGGTGGTCTTTTTTAAAGGCTGTCCGCATCTTTGCCCGTGGTGTGCTAATCCGGAGTCGATCTCCGGCAAAATCCAGACGGTGCGCAGAGAGGCGAAATGTCTGCACTGTGCGAAATGTTTGCGCGATGCGGATGAATGCCCCTCCGGGGCGTTTGAACGGATTGGTCGCGATATCAGCCTTGACGCGCTGGAACGGGAAGTGATGAAAGATGACATTTTCTTTCGCACGTCCGGTGGCGGCGTCACACTTTCTGGTGGCGAAGTGTTGATGCAGGCGGAATTTGCTACCCGTTTTTTGCAACGACTGCGGCTGTGGGGCGTGTCATGCGCCATCGAAACTGCCGGAGACGCGCCAGCCAGCAAGTTGTTACCGCTGGCGAAATTGTGCGATGAAGTGTTGTTCGATTTAAAAATTATGGACGCGACTCAGGCGCGGGATGTGGTGAAGATGAACCTGCCACGCGTACTGGAGAACCTGCGTTTGCTGGTGAGTGAGGGTGTCAACGTGATCCCGCGTTTGCCGCTGATCCCCGGCTTCACACTCAGTCGGGAGAATATGCAGCAGGCGCTGGACGTGCTGATCCCGCTGAATATCAGGCAGATCCACCTGTTGCCGTTTCATCAGTACGGCGAGCCGAAATACCGCCTGCTGGGGAAAACATGGTCGATGAAAGAGGTTTCTGCGCCGTCGTCAGTCGATGTGGCAACAATGCGCGAAATGGCAGAACGGGCCGGATTTCAGGTTACCGTGGGAGGTTAAAATGGCATACCTGGTGGCAGTAACCGCCTGCGTGAGCGGCGTGGCGCATACTTATATGGCGGCGGAACGGCTGGAAAAGTTGTGTCAGATAGAGAAGTGGGGCGTCAGCATTGAAACCCAGGGCGCGCTGGGAACGGAGAATCGTTTAGCGGACGAGGATATCCGCCGGGCGGATGTCGCGCTGTTGATTACGGATATTGAGCTTTCCGGTGCCGAGCGATTTGAACATTGTCGCTACGTGCAATGCAGTATCTACGCGTTCCTGCGTGAGCCGCAGCGGGTGATGAGCGCGGTGCGCAAAGTGCTTTCTGCGCCGCAGCAAACCCATCTTATTCTGGAGTAGTTGGTTTTTCTGTCAGTTGGCTGTGGTACTGCCGACGATATTCCGACGGCGAGCGTTCGGTATTTTTACGAAACAGACGGCAGAAGTAGTTGCTGTCGACAAAGCCGCAGGCGTGCGCCACTTCTTTTACCTTCAGGTCATACCCTTTCAATAACGTTTTAGCGTGCTCCAGTCGCGTGTGATTCAGGTATTCGTTAAAACCAATGGCCCCCGTTTTTTGAAACAGATGCGAGAGGTAATTTGGCGAAATATAGAATGCCTGTGCGACAGATTCGCGGGTAAGCGCGGAGGCATAGCGCTCGTCGATATAATCACGAATAGCTTCGAATAGAGCCTGGCTGCGTGAGGCGGTCTGGATTTGGCTGCCAAGCAAATCGCGGCAGTGGCTAAGCAGGCTGGCGACGATAAGCCTTGCCGTTTGCTGCTCCTGTGGCTGCATTTGCATTTCATTGAGCGTTTGTAGCAGAAAAGAACCAATGCGCGGGCCGCGTCGGGCGACGTGCTGCTTCGCCAGATTTTGATACTGTTTGCCATCCCATTGCACGACGCTGAAGCCGAGTTGCTGTTTGCCAAACAGCACACTAAAGGTGGTCGCGGGTGTTTTCCATTGTGGGAAATTCCAGCCGCCAGCGGGAACGTACAGCACATCGCCGGGAACTAACGTTGCTCCAGCGCCGGTATCAACAAACTCACCTTCCAGCACAATTTCCAGCCGTGGAAAATCGACCTGATACGCAAGATCGGGCGCCGGACCGTTGCTGCTGGCAAAGTAAATCTGGCGAAGCGACAGCGGGCCGTTTATCAGGCGGGAGAGCAGATAGCTGACGTCGTGATACATGTTATTCCCTTAGGTATGTAGACGGGAAAACAGTAACTGGCATTATAAAAAAAGGCCACCTGAAAAGTGTGGCCTGATGGGAGTTCGATGTAAACATTGTGGCAGTTTCAGTCGCCTTGTATTGCCGGATGCGGCGTGAACGCCTTATCCGGCAAATAGCATCTGGCTGATAATTACTGATTACCCACCTGATCGCCATACGGCAGAGTGTCGTAATCGATCAGCGCATTTTTCTTATACGGGTTACCAATCCAGCGGGTAGTTTCTTTGAACTGCGGATTCACCACCGAACGGGTTGGATCGTAACCGTCGTAAGATAAACCTGCCAAATCCGACCAGGTGTGGATCAGTTCCGCCAGGCTGTATTTACGATCAACATCCTGCGAGAAATCACGCGGATGAGTCGCCTGCCATTTTTCCGACGTCCACAGCAGGAACGGAATGGTGTACATATGGCGCGTCGGGTTATCTTCGTTACGCCCCTGAGTTTTGTGTGGCGGCGTGTCGTAAACCTCTTCACCGTGGTCAGAGAAGTAAACCAGGAAACCGTTCGGGTCTGCTGCTTTAAAGTCTTTAATCAGGCTGGCAACCACATGATCGTTATACAGGTTAGCGTTGTCATAGTCGTTATATGACTCCAGCTCTTCTGCGCTTAATCCCGGCGGAACATGATCGGTATTGCCATCAAACTTGCCCTGATTTTCCGGGTAACGGTATTTGTATTTGATATGCGTACCCAGCAGATGAACGATGATCAGTTTCTTCGGCGCAGGGTCCTTCAGCACTTCCTGGAACGGCTTCAGCACGTTGGTGTCGTATTCACGCGCACTCTGCGTACGTTGCTGGTTCATGTAGTACTGCTTGTCGGTCTGGCGCGAAAATACCGTCAGCATGGTGTTGCGGGCAGTCATCGTCTGCTGGTTGGTTATCCAGAAGGTTTTATAACCTGCCTGTTTCATCATGTTCATCAGTGACGGCTGTGTCAGATACAGGTCCGGGTTCTTTTCGTTGGCAAAGGTCAGCGCCTGTTGCAGGATTTCAATGGTGTACGGACGAGACGTAACTACGTTATTGAACACGGTCAGGTTCGGATCGGTTTTATGCAGCGCATCCAGTTCCGGCGTGGTTTCACGCGGATAGCCGTACAGGCTCATGCGTCCACGCTGGGTCGATTCGCCAATCACCAGCACTAAGGTGCGCGGTTCGTTACCCGATTCGTCTTTGAAATTAGCCAGTGGCGGTAACGCGTTATTTTCATTCAGCAGCTTCGTCAGTGAGTTAAGTTGTTGACGATACTGATAATAACCGGTCAGAAATTGCCACGGCGCGGCAGGTTCCATGCGTGATGCCAGATTATCCAACGTTTTCTCAAACGGCTTGTGTTTGATAAACGTGTTCATGGCGATAGGGTGCAGAATCAAACCATAAAGCAGGGCAAAAGAGACGATATAACGCCACGGCTTTGGAATATAGACCGGGCGCAGGCGCGTCCACAGCAAAATTGCCACCGCCGTATAGGCCAGCGCGATAAGCACAATCTTCAGGCTGAAATACTGGCTTAAATACTCGCTGGCTTCGTTGGTGTTGGTTTCAAACATCACAAACAGAACGCTCTGCGAGAACTCCTGACCGTAGATGACGTAGTAGCACAACGCTGCCAGAGACGCCGCCCACAGCATTACGCCGATTACTGCTGCGATAATCTTAATCCGCTTCGGAAAGAGGAATACCGGGATCAACCACAGCGAACTGAACAGCAGCGAGTCGCGAATGCCGTTGGTGCCGCTGTAGCCGCTGATGTAAATAATGGCCTGTAACAGGGTAGAGAAAAACCAAAAGTAGAGCAGTGCCCAACCCAGGGCTTTCCAGCTAAAAATGGGTTTAGTCTGGACTTCAGTGGAATGCATAGTAAGAACCCGTTTTGGATAATAGCGCCGAATGTAAGGACAAAACCTTAAGGATATCTGAAGGGATATCCAGAATCTGGGTGAAATGCAGACAGAAATATATTGAAAACGAAGGTGTTAGAACAGAAGTATTTCAGAAAACCCTCGCGCTATTGCACGAGGGTTGATAGAGGAGGGGGGTTAGCCAGTATTACGCATACCTGCCGCAATTCCGGCAATAGTGACCATCAACGCTTGTTCGACGCGGGGATCCGGCTCCTGTCCTTCTTTTTCTGCCAGGCGCGAACGATGCAGCAACTCTGCCTGCAGTACGTTCAGCGGGTCAGTGTATATATTTCGTAGCTGAATAGACTCGGCAATCCACGGTAGATCGGCCATCAGATGGGAGTCGTTGGCAATCGCCAGCACCACTTTGATGTCTTCTTCTTGCAGATTGCGTAACTCTTTACCTAACGGCCACAGTGCTTTGTCGACCAGGCGTTGGTCATAGTATTCCGCCAGCCACAGGTCTGCTTTGGCGAAGACCATCTCCAGCATGCCGAGACGCGTTGAGAAGAACGGCCAGTCGCGGCACATGGCTTCCAGTTCGCTCTGCTTGCCATCTTCGACCACTTTTTGCAGCGCCGTACCTGCACCCAGCCAGGCGGGGAGCATCAGGCGGTTTTGTGTCCAGGCAAAAATCCACGGAATGGCGCGCAGAGACTCGACGCCGCCGGTTGGACGACGTTTCGCCGGGCGTGAACCTAACGGCAGTTTGCCCAGTTCCTGTTCTGGCGTAGCGGAGCGGAAGTAAGGGACAAAGTCTTTGTTTTCACGCACGTAGCCACGGTAGAGATCGCAGGAGATGACTGACAGTTCATCCATAATGCGACGCCAGCTCTCTTTCGGCTCAGGCGGTGGCAGCAGGTTGGCTTCCAGAATCGCCCCGGTGTACAGCGACAAGCTGCTAACGGTGATTTCTGGCAGACCGTATTTAAAGCGGATCATCTCGCCCTGCTCGGTTACGCGCAGGCCGCCTTTCAGGCTTCCCGGCGGTTGCGACAGCAGCGCCGCATGGGCTGGTGCGCCGCCGCGACCAATGGAACCGCCGCGACCGTGGAACAGTGTCAGTTCAATGCCCGCTTTTTCGCAGGTTTTGATTAACGCGTCCTGTGCCTGATATTGCGCCCAGGAGGCCGCCATCACGCCCGCATCTTTTGCTGAGTCGGAATAGCCAATCATCACCATCTGTTTGCCCTGAATCAGACCGCGATACCAGTCGATATTCAGCAGTTGGGTCATGACATCGTTGGCGTTGTTCAGGTCATCGAGAGTTTCAAACAGCGGTGCGACCGGCATCGCAAATCCAATACCCGCTTCTTTCAGCAGCAGGTGGACGGCCAGTACGTCGGACGGCGTTTTCGCCATCGAGATCACGTAGGCGGCAATAGAGCCTTGCGGCGCTTCGGCAATCACTTGACAGGTATCAAGCACTTCGCGTGTTTCGGCGCTTGGTTGCCAGTTGCGTGGCAGAAGCGGACGTTTGGAGTTCAGTTCGCGGATCAGGAACGCCTGTTTGTCGGCCTCTGACCAGCTTTCGTAATCGCCAATGCCGAGATAGCGGGTCAGCTCGCCCAGCGCTTCGGTATGGCGGGTACTCTCCTGACGGATATCAATACGCACCAGCGGTACGCCGAAACATTTCACGCGGCGCAGGGTGTCGAGCAGATCGCCGTTGGCGATAATACCCATGCCACACGCCTGAAGTGACTGGTAGCAAGCGTAGAGCGGTTCCCACAGTTCTTCATTCTGCGTCAGCAGACCTTCCGGCTTCGGCAGCTCTTCGCCTTTCAGACGCGCCTCCAGCCAGGCCTGTGTCGCCATCAGGCGAGAACGCAGGTTTTTCATCAGATAGCGATACGGTTCTGCGGCACCTTCTTCGCCAACCAGCGCCAGCAGTTCTGGGGTGGCCTCAACCATCGACAGTTCAGAAACCAGAACCTGAATATCTTTCAGGAACAGGTCGGTGGCTTTCCAGCGACTGAGCAGCAGGACACGGCGGGTGATATCGGCGGTTACATTAGGGTTGCCGTCGCGGTCGCCGCCCATCCACGAGGTAAAGCGTACCGGAACAAATTCGACTGGCAGCTTATAGCCGAGGTTCTCTTCCAGTTGTTCGTTCAGTTCGCGCAGGTAATTTGGTACGCCTTGCCACAGGCTGTTTTCCACTACGGCAAAGCCCCATTTCGCTTCATCAACCGGAGTTGGGCGCAGCTTACGGATTTCATCAGTATGCCAGGACTGAGCGATCAACTGGCGCAGGCGGCGCATCAGCTGGTGGTGTTCGTAGTCGGCGATATCTTTGTTATCGAGCTGCTTTAAGCAGGCGTTCACTTCCACCATTTTGTGGATCAGTGTACGACGGGTAATTTCGGTTGGATGAGCCGTGAGGACCAGTTCCAGCGACAGCGATTCCACTGCTTTTTTGATGGTGTCTTCGCTCAGTTCCGGCTGGTTTTTCAGTTTACGCAGGGTGCGGGCGATCACCTCCGGATTGCTGGCAGCCTCGCCTTTCGGCGAAATGCTGTGGTATTGCTCGGCAGTGTTGGCCAGATTCAGGAACTGACTAAACGCACGCGCAACGGGCAGCAGCTCGTCGTTCGACAAATTTTGTAAAGTGGTGAGTAACTCCTGGCGGTTAGCATCATTGCCAGCGCGTGAAGATTTGGACAACTTACGGATAGTTTCTACGCGTTCAAGAATGTGTTCTCCCAACGCATCCTTGATGGTTTCTCCCAGCACTTTGCCGAGCATACTGACATTACTACGCAATGCGGAATATTGTTCGTTCATATGACCCCAGACACCCATCTTATCGTTTGATAGCCCTGTATCCTTCACGTCGCATTGGCGCGAATATGCTCGGGCTTTGCTTTTCGTCGTCTTTTATAAAGCCACGTAAAAGCGGTGACGTCAAATGCTGCGAAATCGCTTCAGCAAACGAATAAATAGCAGGAATTTACGCCATTAAATTCACAACGTTTTAAATAAGCGTAACTTATGGGAATGTTAAAAAATCGCCATACATAACACCAAAGGTGTAGGTCGGATAAGATGCGCAAGCATCGTATCCGACATTATTTGTGGCACCGGAGTGTGGCAACGGTGCCGGATGTGGCGCGAGCGCCTTATCCGGTCTACGTTTTAATGCCAGCAAAAATGGTGAATCACCTGGGTAATCAATTCACGGGTGGGCTTGATAAAACGCGTCTCCAGATATTCATCAGGCTGATGGGCTTGATTGATTGAGCCCGGGCCTAGCACCAGCGTCGGGCATAGCGTCTGAATAAACGGTGCTTCAGTACAGTAGTTCACCACTTCGGTCTTTTCGCCAAGCAATTTCTCAACCACTTCAACCAGTTGATGATTTGGCGGGCATTCATAGCCTGGGATCGGTGGGTGCAACTCTTCGACCGTCAGACGACCCGGCCAGCGTTCGCTCACTGGAGCCAGCGCGTCGTTGAGTAGGCCATTAAGTTCGTTGAGCGTCATGCCCGGCAGCGGGCGAATATCCATATGCAACTCACAGCAGGCGCAAATTCGGTTAGAGGCGTCGCCGCCATGAATATGCCCGAGGTTGAGCGTGGGATACGGCACGGTAAACGCTTCATAGTGATAACGTTCTTTAAGATTATCGCGCAATTGCAAAATATGGCCGATGGCGTCGTGCATCAGTTCAATAGCGTTAACCCCGCGCGACGGATCGCTGGAGTGGCCCGACTGACCCATAATTCGAATGGCATTTGAGATGTGGCCTTTATGCGCGCGTACCGGTTGCAGCGACGTTGGTTCGCCAATGATGGCGCAATCCGGTCGCAGGGAGGTGGTTTCGGCAAAATAACGCGCTCCTGCCATACTGGTTTCTTCATCGGCAGTCGCCAGAATGTAGAGCGGTTTTTTCAGTTTAGTGACGTCGACATCGCGTAGCGCATCGAGGATAAACGCAAAAAAGCCTTTCATGTCGGCGGTGCCTAAGCCGTAAAGCTTGCCGTCATGCTCCGTCAGTGTAAACGGATCGCGCGTCCAGCGACCGTCATCAAATGGCACCGTATCGGTATGCCCCGCCAGCAACAAGCCGCCAGCCCCCTGTCCGGTACTTGCCAGCATATTAAATTTGTTGCGAGTTCCTGGCACAGGCTGCACTTCCACATTGAAGCCTAAATCTTTAAACCAGTCCGCCAGCAGAGTGATTAAATCTGCATTACTTTGATCGAGTGCCTCTTCCGTGGCGCTTATTGAAGGTGTGGCAATCAGAGCACGGTAAATCTCGATAAATGGCGGTAATTTGTTTTTCATTGTGACACACCTCAGGTCGTGATAGTATCAATATTCATGCATTATTTGTGAATAAAAATACACTAACGTTGAGCGTAATAAAACCCACCAGCCGTAAGGTGAATGTTTTACGTTTAGCCAGGCAAACAGACATAAGAAGGTGAATAGCCCCGATGTTGAATACGCTGATTGTGGGTGCCAGTGGTTACGCTGGCGCAGAGCTAGTGACCTATGTAAATCGCCATCCGCATATGAACATAACCGCTTTGACTGTCTCAGCGCAAAGCAATGATGCGGGAAAGTTAATCTCCGATTTGCATCCGCAGCTCAAAGGCATCGTTGATCTGCCGTTGCAGCCGATGTCGGATATCAGCGAGTTTAGCCCAGGGGTGGATGTGGTGTTTCTCGCCACCGCCCATGAAGTTAGCCACGATTTAGCGCCGCAATTTCTTGAAGCGGGCTGTGTGGTGTTCGACCTTTCCGGCGCATTTCGCGTTAACGACGCCGCCTTCTATGAAAAATATTACGGCTTTACCCATCAATACCCGGCATTGCTTGAGCAGGCGGTCTATGGCCTGGCGGAGTGGTGCGGCAATAAATTAAAAGAAGCGAACTTGATTGCGGTGCCGGGCTGTTATCCGACGGCGGCACAGCTGGCGCTGAAACCGTTGATTGATGCCGATCTTCTCGACCTCAGTCAGTGGCCGGTGATTAACGCCACCAGCGGCGTGAGCGGAGCAGGGCGTAAGGCAGCGATTTCAAATAGCTTTTGTGAAGTGAGCCTGCAACCGTATGGCATCTTTACCCATCGCCACCAGCCAGAGATCGCTACGCATCTCGGTGCTGACGTCATCTTCACCCCGCATCTGGGCAATTTCCCGCGCGGTATTCTCGAAACCATTACCTGCCGCCTGAAACCGGGCGTGAGTCAGGCGCAAGTGGCGCAGACATTACAGCAGGCGTATGCGCATAAACCGTTGGTGCGTCTGTATGACAAAGGCGTTCCGGCACTAAAAAATGTCGTCGGGCTGCCGTTTTGCGATATCGGATTTGCCGTTCAGGGCGAGCATCTGATTATTGTGGCGACCGAAGATAACTTACTGAAAGGCGCGGCGGCACAGGCAATCCAGTGTGCCAATATTCGTTTCGGCTATGCCCAAACGCAGTCTCTTATTTAAGGGGGCAATGATGAATCCATTAATTATCAAGCTGGGCGGCGTACTGCTGGATAGCGAAGAGGCGCTGGAACGGCTGTTCAGCGCACTGGTGAAATATCGTGAGTCACATCAGCGTCCGCTGGTGATTGTCCACGGCGGCGGCTGCGTGGTGGATGAGCTGATGAAAGGGCTGAATCTGCCGGTGAAAAAGAAAAACGGCCTGCGGGTGACGCCTGCGGATCAGATAGACATTATCACCGGAGCGCTGGCGGGAACGGCAAATAAAACCCTGCTGGCATGGGCGAAGAAACATCAGATTGCGGCCGTAGGTTTGTTTCTCGGTGACGGCGACAGCGTCAAAGTGACCCAGCTTGATGAAGAGTTAGGCCATGTTGGACTGGCGCAGCCAGGTTCGCCTAAGCTTATCAATACGTTGCTGGAAAACGGTTATCTGCCGGTGGTCAGCTCCATTGGCGTAACGGACGAAGGACAACTGATGAACGTCAATGCCGACCAGGCGGCGACGGCGCTGGCGGCAACGCTGGGCGCAGATCTGATTTTGCTCTCCGACGTCAGCGGCATTCTCGACGGTAAAGGGCAACGTATTGCCGAAATGACCGCCGCGAAAGCGGAACAACTGATTGAGCAGGGCATTATTACCGACGGCATGATTGTAAAAGTGAACGCGGCGCTGGATGCTGCGCGCACGCTGGGCCGTCCGGTAGATATCGCTTCCTGGCGTCATGCGGAACAGCTTCCGGCACTGTTTAACGGTATGCCGATGGGTACGCGGATTTTAGCTTAAGTTTTGTTGGCCGGAGACGTCGCTTTCCGGCATTGAATTTCAAGATAAGGAAACAGAGTTATGGCACTTTGGGGCGGGCGTTTTACCCAGGCAGCAGATCAACGGTTCAAACAATTCAACGACTCA
Source organism: Escherichia sp. E4736 (assembly GCF_005781225.1). Taxonomy (NCBI): domain Bacteria; kingdom Pseudomonadati; phylum Pseudomonadota; class Gammaproteobacteria; order Enterobacterales; family Enterobacteriaceae; genus Escherichia; species Escherichia sp. E4736. The sequence continues at coordinate 241,610 of NZ_VATT01000010.1, forward strand.
CTGCGTTTTGATTACCGTCTGGCGGAGCAGGATATTGTTGGCTCTGTGGCCTGGTCCAAAGCCCTGGTAACGGTAGGCGTGTTAACCGCAGAAGAACAGGTGCAACTGGAAGAGGCGCTGAACGAGCTGCTGGAAGATGTTCGCGCCAGGCCACAACAAATCCTCGAAAGCGACGCCGAAGATATCCATAGTTGGGTGGAAGGCAAACTGATCGACAAAGTGGGTCAGTTAGGCAAAAAACTGCATACCGGGCGTAGCCGTAATGATCAGGTAGCGACTGACCTGAAACTGTGGTGCAAAGATACCGTTAGCGAGTTGCTGACGGCTAACCGTCAGCTGCAATCGGCGCTGGTGGAAACCGCACAAAACAATCAGGACGCGGTGATGCCAGGTTACACTCACCTGCAACGCGCCCAGCCGGTGACGTTCGCTCACTGGTGCCTGGCGTATGTTGAGATGCTGGCGCGTGATGAAAGCCGTTTGCAGGACGCGCTTAAGCGTCTGGATGTCAGCCCGTTAGGCTGTGGCGCACTGGCGGGAACGGCCTATGAAATCGATCGTGAACAGTTAGCCGGCTGGCTGGGTTTTGCTTCGGCGACACGTAACAGTCTCGACAGCGTTTCTGACCGTGATCATGTGCTGGAACTGCTTTCTGCTGCCGCTATCGGCATGGTGCATCTGTCGCGTTTTGCTGAAGATCTGATTTTCTTTAACACCGGCGAAGCGGGGTTTGTCGAGCTTTCTGACCGCGTGACTTCTGGTTCATCATTAATGCCGCAGAAGAAAAATCCGGATGCGCTGGAGCTGATTCGCGGTAAATGTGGGCGGGTGCAGGGCGCGTTAACTGGCATGATGATGACGCTGAAAGGTCTGCCGCTGGCTTACAACAAAGATATGCAGGAAGACAAAGAAGGTCTGTTCGACGCGCTCGATACCTGGCTGGACTGCCTGCATATGGCGGCGCTGGTGCTGGACGGCATTCAGGTGAAACGTCCGCGTTGCCAGGAAGCGGCGCAGCAAGGTTACGCGAACGCCACTGAACTGGCGGATTACCTGGTGGCGAAAGGCGTACCGTTCCGCGAGGCGCACCATATCGTGGGTGAAGCAGTGGTGGAAGCCATTCGTCAGGGCAAACCGCTGGAAGAGCTGCCGCTCAGTGAGTTGCAGAAATTCAGCCCGGTGATTGGCGAAGATGTCTATCCGATTCTGTCGCTGCAATCGTGCCTCGACAAGCGTGCGGCAAAAGGCGGCGTCTCACCACAGCAGGTGGCGCAGGCGATTGCTTTTGCAAGAGCGCGGTTGGGGTAAGAACATTTATATGTACAAATTTGAGCCTGGCTTATCGCCGGGCTTTTTTATGGCAAAAAAAAGCGGATCCTGGAGATCCGCAAAAGTTCACGTTGGCTTTAGTTATTCGAGTTGAGAAACTCTCGAAACGGGCAGTGACTTCAAGGGTTAAAAGAGGTGCCGCTCCGTTTCTGTGAGCAATTATCAGTCACAATGCTTGATAGGGATAATCGTTCGTTGCTATGCTACCTATCGCCATGAACTATCGTGGCAATGGAGGATGGATAATGAATATTCGTGATCTTGAGTACCTGGTGGCACTGGCCGAGCACCGCCATTTTCGGCGTGCGGCAGATTCCTGCCACGTTAGCCAGCCGACGCTTAGCGGGCAAATTCGTAAGCTGGAAGATGAGCTGGGCGTGATGTTGCTGGAGCGGACCAGCCGTAAAGTGTTATTCACCCAGGCGGGAATGCTACTGGTGGATCAGGCGCGTACCGTGCTGCGCGAGGTGAAAGTCCTTAAAGAGATGGCAAGCCAGCAGGGGGAGACGATGTCCGGGCCGCTGCATATTGGCTTGATTCCCACGGTTGGGCCTTACCTGTTGCCGCATATTATCCCGATGCTGCACCAGACCTTTCCGAAGCTGGAAATGTATCTGCATGAAGCGCAGACCCATCAGTTACTGGCGCAACTGGACAGTGGCAAACTCGACTGCGTGATCCTCGCGCTGGTGAAAGAGAGCGAAGCATTCATTGAAGTACCGTTGTTTGATGAACCCATGTTGTTGGCAGTCTATGAAGATCACCCGTGGTCTAATCGCGAATGCGTGCCGATGGCCGATCTGGCAGGGGAAAAACTGCTGATGCTGGAAGATGGTCACTGTCTGCGCGATCAGGCAATGGGCTTCTGCTTTGAAGCTGGAGCGGATGAAGATACACACTTCCGCGCGACCAGTCTGGAGACGCTGCGCAACATGGTGGCCGCAGGTAGCGGGATCACTTTATTGCCTGCGCTGGCTGTACCGCCAGAACGCAAACGCGATGGCGTCGTTTATCTGCCGTGCATTAAGCCGGAACCACGCCGTACCATTGGTCTGGTTTATCGTCCAGGCTCACCGCTGCGTAGCCGCTATGAGCAGCTGGCAGAGGCCATCCGCGCAAAAATGGATGGCCATTTCGATAAAGCGTTAAAACAGGCGGTTTAAGCCGTTTAATGCCGCTACCCGATAGGCTTCCGCCATGGTCGGGTAGTTAAAGGTGGTGTTGACGAAGTACTCAATAGTGTTGCCGCCACCTTTCTGTTCCATAATCGCCTGACCGATATGAATAATTTCGGCAGCGCGCTCACCAAAGCAATGGATCCCCAGAATCTCTTTCGTTTCCCGATGGAACAAAATTTTCAGCGTACCCACGTTCATGCCAACGATTTGTGCACGTGCCAGATGTTTAAACTGGGCGCGGCCTACTTCATACGGTACTTTCATCGCGGTCAGCTGCTGTTCGGTTTTGCCCACAGAGCTGATTTCTGGGATGGTGTAAATACCGGTAGGGATATCTTCAATCAAGTGCGCGGTGGCTTCACCTTTTACCAGCGCCTGCGCGGCAATGCGCCCCTGGTCATAGGCCGCTGAAGCCAGGCTTGGATAACCAATCACGTCGCCCACCGCGTAAACGTGCGGCTGCGCGGTCTGATACATGCTGTTGACCTTCAGCTGTCCGCGACTGTCAGTTTCCAGCCCAATGTTCTGTAACGCCAGCGAATCGGTATTACCCGTGCGACCGTTGGCATAGAGCAGACAGTCGGCTTTCAGTTTTTTGCCCGACTTCAGATGCATGATCACACCGTCGTCACAGCCTTCGATCTTCTCGTACTCTTCGTTGTGACGAATCACTACGCCACTGTTCCAGAAGTGATAGGAGAGCGAATCTGACATCTCTTGATCGAGAAACGCCAACAGGCGATCGCGGGTATTGATCAGATCTACTTTTACATCCATACCGCGGAAGATCGACGCATATTCACAGCCGATCACTCCAGCACCGTAAATAAGTACATGGCGCGGTTCGTGGTGCATGCTAAGAATTGAGTCGCTGTCGTAAATGCGTGGATGGGTGAAATCGACGTCTGCTGGATGATAAGGGCGTGAGCCGCAGGCTATGACAAATTTTTCAGCGGTTAACGTTTCGACCGTGCCGTCCGGGCAGTCCAGCGCCAACGTATGCTCGTCAACAAAGCGAGCGTTCCCCTGCAATATTTCACAGTGATTACGTTCGTAAAATCCCTGACGCATGCGCGTTTGTTGATTAATCACGTTATCGGCATGGTTAAGGATATCGGCAAAAGAAGAGCGGAGCAGTCGGGAATGGTCGCTGTAAAGTGGGTTTTGATTGAATTCTATAATGCGGCTGACGGCGTGACGGAGGGCTTTCGACGGGATGGTTCCCCAGTGGGTGCAACCGCCGCCAACATTTTGATAACGCTCGATAACTGCGACGCGCGCACCTTGCTTAACAAGACCCATTGCAGCGCCTTCGCCGCCGGGGCCGGAACCTATTACTATGGCATCGTAATCGTAGGAATGTGGCATGGTAGGGCTTACCTGTTCTTATACATAAAAGCAACAGAATGGTAACATTTTATCGCGGGTAAGCCAATTGATCCCCGTCATTTATCTGGCTATATCGTGACCGGCCTTTGCTTTGTCTTCCCCCTTCTTATTTTATTAATTCACTATTAATCGCTTTTTCTTATGGCTGATAGTTTTATCTTGCCGAAGTGTGTTTTTTTGTTATTGTCTATGTTAAATATTCTTATAAAACAAATATATAAATATTTTATATTGATTCCTTTTTTATATTTATACCATCAATAAAATCCGTTAATTAACCTGTTTATAAGTGAATAAAGGAATAGTCGATGATCGAACACTACATTCGTGGGTTTGAGGAAGAGTTGCGCGAGATTCGCCACCAAATCCACGAAAATCCGGAGTTGGGGCTACAAGAATTTAAAACCAGTGCTCTGGTTGCGGAAAAGCTGCGCCAGTGGGGTTATGAGGTAGAGCAAGGACTGGCGACGACGGGGATAGTGGCCACGTTAAAAGTGGGCGACGGAGAGAAAAGTATTGGCCTGCGGGCGGATATGGATGCGTTGCCGATTTATGAAAATAGCGGCAAGCCCTGGGCCAGTAAACATCCCGGTTTAATGCACGCATGCGGGCATGACGGCCATACCACGATATTACTAGGTGCAGCGCGTTATCTTGCCGAAACGCGTCGTTTTAACGGCACGTTACGTCTTATCTTCCAGCCCGCAGAAGAGATGATTAACGGCGGCGAGATTATGGTTAAAGAAGGTCTTTTTGACCACTTCCCCTGCGATGTCATTTTCGGGATGCACAACATGCCGGGCTTGCCGGTTGGCAAGTTTTTCTTCCAGCCAGGGCGCTAATGGCGTCAATGGATCAGTTCCATATTACGGTTCGTGGTTGTGGCGGACACGGTGCGATCCCGCACAAAGCCATCGATCCGGTGCTGGTCGCGGCACATATCACCACCGCATTACAAAGCATTGTGTCGCGCAATGTCGATCCGCTGGAAGCGGCGGTAATTACCGTTGGCAGCATTGTTGCAGGAGAGGCGGCTAACGTCATTCCTGACAGTGCTGAGATGAAAATCAGCGTCCGCTCTCTTAGCCGCGATACCCGACAACTTCTTCTGACCCGTATTCCGGCTCTGGCGCAAGCCCAGGCTGTCAGCTTTTGCGCTACGGCTGATGTGACGCATGTTAACGGTACGCCGGTATTAGTGAATGACGAGGAGATGGCGCGCTTCGCCTGGCAGGTGGCGTGTAAAACGTTTGGTGAAGATCGGGCCGAGTTTGGCATCAAGCCCCTGATGGGCAGTGAGGATTTCTCTTTCATGCTGGAAGCCCAGCCGAAAGGCGCTTTTTTGCTGTTCGGTAATGGCGATGTCGGGGAAGGTTCCTGCATGGTGCATAACCCGGGCTACGACTTCAACGATGCAAGTCTGGTCCCGGCGTGCAGCTACTGGGGCGCACTGGTAGAAGCCTGGCTGCAATAAATAAAACAACACACAACAACACTTTCTGGCAAGGAACATGGAATGACGGCGATCGTAAATGGAAGCGTGATTGTGAAGAAAAAGCCCAGCGGTAAGCGGGTGATTTTTGCGTCGGCGTTTGGCAATGCGCTCGAATTTTTTGATTTTGGCGTTTACAACTTTTTTGTGGTCTATATCAGTACGCTTTTCTTCCCGCCCAGCGCTGATCATAATGTCGCGCTGTTACTGGCATTTGCAACGTTTGGCGTGAGTTTTTTTATGCGCCCGCTTGGTGGAATTATCGTCGGGGCCTGGGCCGATCGTTTCGGACGTAAACCCGCGATGGTGTTCACCATTGCCCTGATGAGCCTCGGTACGCTGATGATCGGCATCGCGCCGACATATGCGACGGCGGGCTATTGGGGAACGGCGACGTTGGTACTGGCGCGTCTAATTCAGGGTGTTGCGGCAGGAGGTGAAGTCGGCGCTTCAATGTCTTTACTGGTTGAATCAGCTCCGGCAAATCGCCGCGGTTTTTACAGCAGTTGGTCGCTGGCGACCCAGGGGCTGGCAACGACCTTTGGTGGTATTGTCGCTTTAGGCCTGAGCACTTGGCTACCGTTTGCCACAGGTTCAGAAACCGTAATGGCTGAATGGGGCTGGCGTGTACCATTTTTTATTGGCGTGTTATTAGCACCGATCGGTTGCTGGTTGCGTCTGAGCCTGGAAAATGACGTACCTGAACCTGTACACAATAAAAAAGCTGCTGCCAGCGAAAGCGCGTTCTCTCTGCTCCTGCAACATAAAGCGATTATCATTAACGGCGTTTTACTCGCTATCGGTAGCACGGTAGCAACCTATATTTCCCTCTTTTACTATGGCACCTGGGCGGCGAAGTATCTGGCAATGCCTCAACACTATTCTCATGCAGCGATGTTACTGGCGGGGGTAATTACGTTTGTGGGCGCGCTGTTGGTGGGGATGCTATGTGATTCGGTCGGGCGTAAAAAGCTGATTTTAATCTCCCGTGTGATGGTGCTGATCTGTAGCTGGCCGTCATTCTGGTTGTTGGTGAATTACCCAAGCCCCGGCATGTTGCTGACGGTAGTTTTCGTGATGGTCAGCTTTACCACGCTTGGTGGGGTACCGGTAATGTTGCTGATTTCCGAACTATTGCCGAAACGGATTCGGGCATTAGGCTTCGCGCTGGTTTATAGCATTGGTGTAGCAATCTTCGGCGGTTTTGCGCAATATTTCGCCACGCAATCCATCGTGTTACTGGATAGTCTGACGGCTCCGGCGTGGTATCTGGGCGGAGGCACGTTGCTGTCGATGCTGGCGTTATTGTTTGTAAAAGAACCGGCCAAAGAGTTGCAGTAAATGTGTTTTATTGCGCTACCGTTCATTCACAACACTGGAGCAATCCAGTATGTTCATTCTCTGGTATAGTGCCAGCAGTACTTTTGGCAAGGATTCAGACATCGTGATGGGCGTAAGAGCGCAGCAAAAAGAAAAAACCCGACGTTCGCTGGTAGAAGCCGCATTTAGCCAATTAAGTGCTGAACGCAGCTTCGCCAGCCTGAGTTTACGTGAAGTGGCGCGTGAAGCGGGCATTGCTCCCACCTCTTTTTATCGGCATTTCCGCGACGTAGACGAACTTGGCCTGACCATGGTTGACGAGAGTGGTTTGATGCTGCGTCAGCTTATGCGCCAGGCGCGTCAGCGTATCGCTAAAGGCGGGAGTGTGATCCGTACCTCGGTATCCACATTTATGGAGTTCATCGGTAATAATCCTAACGCCTTCCGGTTATTATTGCGGGAACGCTCCGGCACCTCCGCCGCGTTTCGTGCCGCCGTTGCGCGTGAAATTCAGCACTTCATTGCGGAACTTGCGGACTATCTTGAACTCGAAAACCATATGCCGCGCGCGTTTACTGAAGCGCAAGCCGAAGCAATGGTGACGATTGTCTTCAGTGCGGGTGCCGAGGCGTTGGATGTCGGCGTCGAACAACGTCGGCAATTAGAAGAGCGACTGGTACTGCAACTGCGAATGATTTCGAAAGGGGCTTATTACTGGTATCGCCGTGAACAAGAGAAAACCGCAATTATTCCGGGAAATGTGAAGGACGAGTAATGAAACAAGCAAATCAAGATAGAGGTACGTTGCTGCTGGCGTTAGTTGCTGGCTTATCGATTAATGGTACTTTCGCAGCGCTGTTTAGCTCCATTGTGCCATTTTCTGTATTCCCGATTATTTCCCTGGTGCTGACGGTTTACTGCCTGCATCAACGTTATCTTAATCGCACTATGCCGGTCGGCTTGCCGGGTCTGGCAGCTGCCTGTTTTATTCTCGGCGTTCTGCTTTATAGCACTGTGGTTCGTGCGGAATATCCGGATATCGGTTCTAACTTCTTCCCGGCTGTGCTGTCCGTCATTATGGTGTTCTGGATTGGCGCGAAGATGCGTAACCGTAAGCAGGAAGTTGCTGAGTAATCGGTAACATGCCGGATGCTGGCGCATCCGGCATGGGGTTTACTTCGCGGTCAGTAATACGCCGCACTCCATATGGTGCGTGTAGGGGAACTGATCAAACAGAGCCAGACGTTCAACCTTGTGCGTCTGGCTTAATGTTTCCAGATTCTTACACAGCGTTTCCGGGTTGCAGGAGATATACAGAATACGCGGATACGCCTGTACCATTTTCTCGGTTTCACTGTCCAGACCGCTGCGCGGTGGGTCGACAAAAATGGTTTCGCACTGATAACTCTTCAGGTCGATACCTTGCAGACGATTAAATTCGCGTACTCCATTCATCGCCTGAGTAAATTCTTCCGCCGCCATACGAATAATTTGTACGTTATCAATATGGTTAGCTGCGATGTTGTATTGCGCAGCAGCAACCGATGGCTTGGCGATTTCGGTGGCTAATACCCGATCAAAATTGCGCGCCAGTGCTAATGAAAAGTTACCGTTGCCGCAGTACAGCTCCAGCAAATCGCCTTTTGAGCCTTTGGTTACGTCCAGCGCCCATTCCAGCATCTGAATATTCATCGCCGCGTTTGGCTGGGTGAAACTGTTCTCCACCTGACGGTAGATCATCTCTTTTCCGGCGACCGGCAGACGCTCGTCGATGTAATCTTGATCCAGCGCGATTTTGGTTTTCGTTGCCCGACCAATCAGATGCACATTCAGATTCTGCGCGCGCAACGCATCGCGCAGGGCTTCCGCCTGCTGACGCCATTCGTCATCCAGCTTTTTATGGTACAGCAGAGAAACCACCGCCTGATTACTCAGCGTGGTGAGGTAATCAATCTGGAACAACTTGTGGCGCAGAACGGGATTATTACGCACACCCGCAATCATCGCCGTCATCAACTGGTTGATAAGTTCACTGGCGGCAGGGAAGCTATCCACGCGGATACGGTTTTTGGTTTGTTGATCGAAAATGATGTGGTACAGGTCATCGCCATCGTGCCAGATGCGGAACTCTGCACGCATCCGGTAATGGCTGACCGGCGAGCGAAACACTTCCGGAACCAGGTCAGAAAACGGTGCCATCATACTTTGCAAACGTACCACTTTTTCGGCTAACTGCGCTTCATACTGTTCTGTTGGAAGGTGTTCGGGGGTCATGATGTATCCTGAAAAATTAAAGTACGCGGCGATTGTAGGGATTGCTCATCAGATGTCCAGATCTTGATGAATTCCTATTTGTGAGCTACGTCTGGACAGTAACTTGTTACAACCTGTAGCATCCACTTGCCGGTCCTGTGAGTTAATAGGGAATCCAGTGCGAATCTGGAGCTGACGCGCAGCGGTAAGGAAAGGTGCGATGATTGCGTTATGCGGACACTGCCATCCGGTGGGAAGTCATCATCTCTTTGTATCTTCAGATACCCCTCCAAGCCCGAAGACCTGCCGGCCAACGTCGCATCTGGTTCTCATCATCGCGTAATATTGATGAAACCTGCGGCATCCTTCATCTATTGTGGATGCTTTACAATGATTAAAAAAGCTTCGCTGCTGACGGCGTGTTCCGTCACAGCCTTTTCTGCTTGGGCACAGGATACCAGCCCGGATACTCTCGTTGTTACTGCTAACCGTTTTGAACAGCCGCGCAGCACTGTGCTTGCGCCAACTACTGTTGTGACGCGTCAGGATATCGACCGCTGGCAGTCGACCTCGGTCAATGATGTGCTGCGCCGTCTCCCTGGCGTGGATATCACCCAAAACGGCGGTTCAGGTCAGCTTTCTTCTATTTTTATTCGTGGCACAAATGCCAGTCATGTGTTGGTGTTAATTGATGGCGTACGCCTGAATCTGGCAGGGGTGAGTGGTTCAGCCGATCTTAGTCAATTCCCCATTGCACTTGTTCAGCGTGTCGAATATATCCGCGGGCCGCGCTCCGCCGTTTATGGTTCTGATGCAATAGGCGGGGTGGTGAATATCATCACGACGCGCGATGAACCTGGAACGGAAATTTCAGCGGGGTGGGGAAGCCATAGTTATCAGAACTACGATGTCTCGACGCAGCAACAACTGGGGGATAAGACACGGGTAACTCTGTTGGGCGATTATGCTTATACCCATGGTTATGATGTTGTCGCTTACGGCAATACAGGAATGCAAGCGCAGCCTGATAACGATGGTTTCTTAAGTAAAACGCTTTATGGTGCGCTGGAACATAATTTTACCGATGCCTGGAGCGGCTTTGTACGCGGCTATGGCTATGATAATCGGACCAATTATGACGCGTATTATTCTCCGGGTTCACCATTGGTCGATACCCGTAAACTCTATAGTCAAAGTTGGGACGCCGGGCTGCGCTATAACGGCGAACTGATTAAATCACAACTCATTTCCAGCTATAGCCATAGCAAAGATTACAACTACGATCCGCATTATGGTCGTTATGATTCGTCGGCGACGCTCGATGAGATGAAGCAATACACCGTCCAGTGGGCAAACAATGTCATCGTTGGTCACGGTAGTATTGGTGCGGGTGTCGACTGGCAGAAACAGACTACGACGCCGGGTACAGGTTACGTTGAGGATGGATATGATCAACGTAATACCGGCATCTATCTGACCGGGCTGCAACAAGTTGGCGATTTTACCTTTGAAGGCGCAGCACGCAGCGACGATAACTCACAGTTTGGTCGTCATGGAACCTGGCAAACCAGCGTCGGATGGGAGTTCATCGAAGGTTATCGCTTCATTGCTTCCTACGGGACATCTTATAAGGCACCAAATCTTGGACAACTGTACGGCTTCTACGGTAATCCGGATCTGGACCCTGAGAAAAGCAAACAGTGGGAAGGCGCGTTTGAAGGCTTAACAGCAGGAGTGAACTGGCGTATTTCCGGATATCGTAACGATGTTAGTGACTTAATCGATTATGACGACCATATCCTGAAATATTACAACGAAGGGAAAGCGAGGATTAAAGGTGTCGAGGCGACCGCCAATGTTGATACCGGACCACTGACGCATACTGTGAGTTACGATTATGTCGATGCGCGCAATGCGATTACTGACACGCCGTTGTTACGCCGTGCTAAACAGCAGGTGAAATACCAGCTCGACTGGCAGTTGTATGACTTCGACTGGGGTATTACTTATCAGTATTTAGGCACTCGCTATGATAAGGATTACTCATCTTATCCTTATCAAACCGTTAAAATGGGCGGTGTGAGCTTGTGGGATCTTGCGGTTGCGTATCCGGTCACCTCTCACCTGACAGTTCGTGGTAAAATAGCCAACCTGTTCGACAAAGATTATGAGACAGTCTATGGCTACCAAACTGCAGGACGGGAATACACCTTGTCTGGCAGCTACACCTTCTGAACCACGTCCCACCGTGCTGGTGTTTGATTCCGGCGTCGGTGGGTTGTCGGTCTATGACGAGATCCGGCATCTCTTACCGGATCTCCATTACATTTATGCTTTCGATAACGTCGCTTTCCCGTATGGCGAAAAAAGCGAAGAGTTTATTGTTGAGCGTGTGGTGGAAATTGTCACCGCCGTGCAAGTGCGTTATCCCCTTGCGCTGGCTGTGGTCGCTTGCAACACCGCCAGTACCGTCTCACTTCCTGCATTACGCGAGAAGTTTGCGTTCCCGGTTGTCGGTGTCGTTCCGGCAATTAAGCCAGCGGCACGCCTGACAGCTAATGGCATTGTCGGATTGCTGGCAACTCGTGGTACGGTAAAACGTTCTTATACCCACGAGCTAATCGCGCGTTTCGCTAATGAATGTCAGATAGAGATGCTGGGCTCGGCAGAAATGGTTGAGCTGGCTGAAGCGAAGTTGCATGGCGAAGAAATCTCTCTGGATGCGCTAAAACGTATCCTGCGCCCGTGGTTAAGAATGAAAGAGCCGCCAGATACCGTTGTTCTGGGTTGCACCCATTTTCCTCTACTACAAGAAGAACTGTTAAAGGTGCTGCCAGAGGGAACCCGGTTGGTGGATTCTGGCGCAGCGATTGCCCGCCGAACGGCCTGGCTGCTGGAACATGAAGCTCCGGATGCAAAATCTGCCGATGCGAATATTGCCTTTTGTATGGCAATGACGCCAGAAGCTGAACAATTATTGCCCGTTTTACAGCGTTACGGCTTCGAAACGCTCGAAAAACTGGCAGTTTCAGGCTGATTTGGTTGAATGTTGCGCATTCGGAAAATTATTTTAAATTTCCTCTTGTCAACTCAGAATAACACCCTATAATGCGCCACCACTGACACGGAACAACGGCAAACACGCCGCCGGGTCAGCGGGATTCTCCTGAGAATTCCGGCAGAGAAAAGCAAAAAAATGCTTGACTCTGTAGCGGGAAAGCGTATTATGCAC
>NZ_VATT01000011.1:0-159870 GCF_005781225.1 Escherichia sp. E4736
CCGCTTAAGTGAACGGCATTGGGTTTAACCGGCCTTTTTATTTTGTGATATGTATGAAGTACTTTGGAAGTATAAGTCCGTAACTTGTCTCGATGTAGATATACTGCACAACTTGTTTACAGTATGAGCAAACAATAATTATCATTAAAATTCTTCTTGACCGTTTTACTCCAACTCCCTATAGTAGCGCCCCGTTGCCCCCCATGAGGTCAGGCAACAAAACAATTTGGTGAGGTGTCCGAGTGGCTGAAGGAGCACGCCTGGAAAGTGTGTATACGGCAACGTATCGGGGGTTCGAATCCCCCCCTCACCGCCATATTTAAAGAAGAGTTCGTACGAAAGTGCGAGCTTTTTTTCGCATTTTATCTGTCTGTACGGCAGTGAACATGGTGGGCGGGTGGAGTATGTTACCTGTGAATTTCTAAGCTGCCTGTACGGCAGTGAACCATCAACATCCACTTCATTTGCCGAATACAGCTTTCTAAGCTGCCTGTACGGCAGTGAACTCAAATACTACACGTTTAGCCCGTTGTTAATAAAGCAAAACCATCTCATTTTCCTGCTGCAACCCTTTTTTATTCTTACCTTTCAGCAGCATTAATTATCAACAACTTACCATCATCATCAAAAAAAGGGTCCGAACTTCCCCCACCCCATAAACAAAAAGTCCGTAACCCCTGACGAGATTACGGACTTCACCAACCTACTTAACAGTCTGATTAATGCGCGGCTTCCGGTTTATGCTTTTGTGCACTCTGGAACCCGTAGGTCAGCTCATTTTTCTCTTTATCCAGCGCGACTGTCACCTGGCCACCATCCACCAGCGAGCCAAACAGCAGTTCGTTAGCGAGCGGTTTTTTCAGGTTATCCTGAATCACACGAGCCATCGGACGTGCGCCCATCGCCCGGTCGTAACCTTTCTCAGCCAGCCAGTTACGCGCTTCCTGGCTCACTTCCAGAGAAACACCTTTCTGATCCAACTGAACCTGCAACTCGACGATAAACTTATCAACCACCTGGTGGATCACGTCTGTAGAGAGATGATCGAACCAAATAATGTTGTCAAGACGGTTACGGAACTCCGGCGTAAAGATCTTCTTGATCTCTTCCATCGCATCGGTGCTGTTATCCTGCTGGATAAGACCAATGGATTTGCGCTCGGTTTCACGCACCCCGGCGTTGGTGGTCATCACCAGTACCACGTTACGGAAATCGGCCTTGCGCCCGTTGTTATCGGTCAGCGTGCCGTTGTCCATCACCTGCAACAGAATGTTGAATACGTCCGGATGCGCTTTCTCGATTTCGTCCAGCAGCAGCACCGCGTGCGGATGCTTGATGACCGCATCGGTCAACAGACCGCCCTGATCAAAACCAACGTATCCTGGAGGCGCACCAATCAGGCGGCTGACAGTATGACGTTCCATATATTCGGACATATCAAAGCGCAGAAGCTCAATACCCAGTGCTTTGGAAAGCTGTACCGTCACCTCGGTTTTCCCGACCCCGGTTGGACCAGCAAACAGGAATGAACCAACAGGTTTATGTTCGTGACCTAAACCCGCACGCGCCATCTTGATGGCCTCGGTAAGCGCTTCAATGGCTTTATCCTGACCGAAGACCAGCATTTTCAGGCGATCGCCAAGATTTTTCAGCGTATCGCGGTCACTCTGAGAAACGCTCTTCTCAGGGATACGTGCAATACGGGCTACCACGGACTCGATATCCGCCACATTCACCGTTTTCTTGCGCTTGCTTACCGGCATCAAACGTGCGCGAGCGCCCGCTTCGTCGATAACGTCAATCGCTTTGTCCGGCAGATGACGATCGTTAATGTATTTCACCGCCAGCTCCACCGCCGCACGCACCGCTTTCGCGGTATAACGCACATCGTGGTGCGCTTCGTACTTCGGTTTCAGGCCATTGATGATTTGCACAGTTTCTTCGATCGACGGTTCAGTAATATCGATTTTCTGGAAGCGACGCGCCAGAGCACGGTCTTTCTCGAAAATGTTGCTGAACTCCTGATAGGTCGTCGATCCAATCACGCGAATTTTACCGCTGGAGAGCAACGGTTTGATCAGGTTGGCTGCATCTACCTGCCCGCCAGACGCTGCGCCCGCTCCAATGATGGTATGGATCTCATCGATAAACAGGATGCTGTTAGTATCCTGTTCCAGCTGCTTGAGCAACGCTTTAAAACGTTTTTCAAAATCGCCGCGATATTTGGTGCCTGCTAACAGGGAGCCGATATCGAGAGAGTAAATCGTACAGTCAGCCATGATTTCCGGCACATCGCCCTGAACAATTCGCCAGGCAAGACCTTCAGCAATCGCAGTTTTACCGACGCCAGACTCCCCAACCAGCAGCGGGTTGTTTTTACGGCGGCGGCAGAGAACCTGAATGGCGCGCTCCAGTTCCTTCTCACGACCAATCAGCGGGTCAATTCCGCCCACGCGTGCAAGCTGGTTCAGATTAGTCGTGAAATTCTCCATACGGTCCTCCCCACCAGCTTGTTCTTCACTGCTCGGCTGGTTTCCTGGTTCAGAAGACTGAGATGGCTCGTCTTTACGCGTGCCATGAGAAATAAAGTTCACCACATCAAGACGGCTGACTTCATGTTTGCGCAACAGATACGCCGCCTGCGACTCCTGTTCACTAAAGATAGCGACCAGAACATTCGCACCGGTAACCTCACTGCGACCGGAGGACTGAACATGGAAGACCGCACGCTGCAATACACGCTGAAAACTCAAGGTCGGCTGCGTGTCGCGCTCCTCTTCACTGGCGGGCAGAACAGGTGTGGTTTGTTCAATAAAGGCTTCCAGTTCCTGACGGAGCGCAACCAGGTCCACGGAACACGCTTCCAGCGCCTCCCGGGCCGATGGGTTACTGAGCAATGCCAGTAACAAGTGCTCGACGGTCATAAACTCATGACGGTGCTCGCGCGCTCTGGCGAAAGCCATATTTAAACTGAGTTCCAGTTCTTGATTGAGCATAGGCACCTCCCCCAATTTTTATACCTGCATTCAGGCTTTTTCCAGCGTACACAGCAATGGATGCTCGTTCTCCCTTGCGTACTTGTTCACCATCGCCACTTTGGTTTCTGCAACCTCAGCGGTAAAGACTCCGCAAATGGCCTTCCCCTGGTAGTGAACAGCAAGCATCAATTGCGTTGCACGTTCTACATCATAAGAAAAGAATTTTTGTAACACGTCAATAACAAACTCCATTGGAGTGTAATCATCATTGACTAATATCACTTTATACATAGATGGCGGTTTTAGCGCGTCGCGAACTTTTTCTTCCGCCAGTTGATCAAAGTCCAGCCAGTCGTTCGTTTTACCCATTGTCAGTTATCATCTTCGGTTACGGTTACCGGCAGAACGCTCTGCCGCTGACAAGAGCGTATTTGCCTGACCAATCTACTCCACATGATAGATAATTATCATCTATCGTTGGTATAAGCGACATCAGTGACATTACTGTCAATAGCGTTAACTGCTTCAAATTTTTGATGCATACCTACCCCCTGGCCCCTGTCAAACGCTTGACGACTCGCCCCATTTCTCTAAATTGTATTTCAAGAGTTGGCGAGGTTTTGAACTGCCCCCTCTCTGACCCCGGTTTATTCCATCTTACTTATATAAGATTTGCGAAGGATGTCGAAGCATGGAAAAGGGTACTGTTAAGTGGTTCAACAACGCCAAAGGGTTCGGTTTCATCTGCCCTGAAGGCGGTGGCGAAGATATTTTCGCTCATTATTCCACCATCCAGATGGATGGTTACAGAACGCTAAAAGCTGGACAACCCGTTCAGTTTGATGTCCACCAAGGGCCAAAAGGCAATCACGCCAGTGTTATTGTGCCCGTCGAAGTAGAAGTAGCAGTCGCATAGCTCTTCTGTCTCATTGTGTACATCCTAAAGGCAAAATGCCAGCCCGATCGGCTGGCATTTTTATCTCAAAAATCACTCTCGCGCCAAAGCATCCACTGGATCCAGCCGTGCCGCATTTCGTGCAGGTAGCCAGCCAAATAAAATGCCCGTAACGGTTGAGCATAAAAACGCCAGCAGCAACGCCAGTGGAGAAAAACCTATCTCCCAGCCGGGTAAAAAAAGCTGTAGGGTGAAGGCAATTAACAGCGACAGCATTATCCCCATCGCGCCGCCCACCAGGCAAACCAGCACGGCTTCAATCAGAAATTGTTGCAGAACATCGCTGGCACGCGCGCCAACAGCCATGCGAATACCAATTTCCCGCGTCCGCTCCGTTACTGACACCAGCATAATATTCATAACGCCAATGCCGCCTACCACCAGCGAAATCACCGCCACCAGAGTCAGAAACAGTTGTAAAGTACGTGTGGTTTTTTCGACTGTTTTCAAGACGCCGTCCATGTTCCAGGTAAAGAAGTCTTTTTTGCCATGGCGCAGCGACAACAAACGGGTGAGTTGTTGTTCCGCTTCGGTGCTGTCATAGCCTTCTTTTACTCTTACAGTGATGGAGTTCAGCCACGACTGGCCCATAACCCGCCCGGACATTGTGCTGTAAGGTAACCAGACGCGCAGCACTTTACTGCTACCAAACATCGACTGTTTTTCTTCCGCCACGCCGATGACTCTCGCAGGCATATTACCAACCAGAATGACCTCACCAATCACATCGGCCTTATGCGGGAAAAGCTGGCGACGGGTGTTACTGTCGAGAACCACCACCTGTGCGCGGCCGTTCAGTTGCTCCTGGTTAAAGGTATTCCCTTCGCTGAAGGTCATGCCGTAGACATTGAAATAATCGCCGCTCACACCGTTGGCGCTGGCGGCAACATCAACATTGTTATAACGCAGGCGCAGGTTTTGCGAGACAGCGGGCGTGGCAGAGGCGACCCACGGTTGTTTTTGGATGGCGATTAAGTCGTCGTACTTTAGCGCCTGCTGATATTGCGGATCGTCATCGCCAAAATCTTTCCCGGGATAGACATCAATAGTATTCGTACCAATAGAACGAATATCCGCCAGCACCATTTGTTTGGCGGCGTCGCCCACCACGACGATAGAAACCACCGACGCAATACCAATAATAATCCCCAGCATGGTCAGTAAGGTGCGCATTTTATTCGCTGCCAGCGCCCGCCACGCCATCGTCAGCGCCTCATTAAAACCACTGACGAATTGCCGCCAGCCAGACGCCGTTTTGACTATCGATTCCGTCCCCGTGGCGGCATTCACCTTTTCAATGGCGGGAGGATTACGCACAATTTCGCCGTCACGAATTTCGATTACCCGCTCCGCCTGAGCCGCAACCTGTGGATCGTGGGTAACGATAATCACCGTGTGCCCGCGATCGCGCAACTGATGCAATATCGCCATCACCTCTTCGCCAGAATGGCTGTCCAGTGCGCCGGTAGGTTCATCGGCGAGGATCACCTGCCCACCGTTCATTAACGCACGAGCAATACTGACACGCTGCTGCTGGCCACCGGAAAGCTGGGCCGGATAATACTCTGCACGGTCTTCCAGCCCCAGTCGTTGCAGCAACTCCTGAGCGCGCAGCAATCGCTGTTTCCGCTCAAGACCAGCATAGACGGCGGGTACTTCAACGTTCTGCTCGGCGGTTAAGTGCGAAAGCAAATGGTAACGCTGGAAAATAAAGCCGAAATGCTCGCGACGAAGCTGCGCCAGCGCATCGGCGTCCAGCGTGGCAACATCCTGGCCGGCAACGCGATAGGTTCCACTGGTCGCTTTATCCAGGCAGCCGAGAATATTCATCAGGGTCGATTTACCGGAGCCCGAAGCACCGACAATTGCCACCATCTCACCTGCATAAATATCCAGGCTGATGCCCTTTAGCACCTCAACCTGCTCGTCTCCAGCAGGATAGCTACGGCGAATATCCTTTAGTTCGAGCAAGGGCGTCATTGTTCAGCTCCTGGTTTGGCCTCACCAATCACCACTTCATCGCCCGCTTCCAGCCCTTTGACAATCTCAACATCGGTGTCATTGCGCGCGCCAATCGTCACTTCGCGCTCGCGTATTTCGCCATTACGCAGCAGTTTGATTTTATAACGGTTATCACCAACCGAATCCCCCAGTGCCGACAACGGAATGGTGAGTACGTTTTTCACATCAGTGAGTTGAATGTGGACTTGCGCAGTCATATCCAGGCGCAGTAAACCATTGGGGTTTGGCACTTCAAAACGGGCGTAGTAGAAAATGGCGTCGTTGACCTTTTCTGGCGTCGGCAGCACATCTTTAATCTGCCCCTCGTAGCGCGTCAGCGGATCGCCAAGCACGGTGAACCAGGCTTTTTGACCGGGTTTCAGGTGAATGACATCTGCTTCCGACACCTGCGCTTTCACCAGCATGGTACTCATATCTGCCAGCGTCAGAATGTTTGGCGCTTGTTGTGCGGCAATTACCGTCTGCCCTTGCAGAGTGGTGATTTGCGTAACTTCACCTGCCATCGGGGCAACGATGCGGGTGTAATCGAGATTCGTTTTCGCCGTGTCGAGTGACGCCTGATTCCGTTTGATTTGCGCGTCGATAGTGCCTATTTGCGCCTGTTTAACTGCCATCTCCGTCGCTGCGGTGTCGAGATCCTGTTGCGAAACCGCCTGCGTTTGCGCCAGTCGTTGCTGGCGTGAGTATGTCACCCGTGCCAGTTTCAGTTCTGCTTCTGCCTGTTGCCTTTGCGCACGCAGCTCCATCAGTGTCGCTTCCACTTCCTTGATCTGGTTTTCAGCCTGTTCAGGATCAATAACCCCTAAAAGCTGGTCTTTTTTTACTTTATCGCCAATCGCCACCGACAGCGTTTTCAACTGACCGCTGACCTGCGCGCCCACGTCAACCTTACGCAGCGCGTCCAGCTTTCCGGTCGCCAGCACGCTTTGCTGCAAATCACCGGGGCGGACAATCAATGTCTGATAAGTCGGCACGGGCGCGTTGAGTGTTCTCCACAACGCAATCAGCGCAGCGATGACTATCACCAGCGCAATAGCGTAACGCTTCTTAAGGTTTTTTCGCTTTTTCATAAATACTCTGAATGCTCCATATGCGCGCACGGGGCTGCCAACTTCAACGAAACATCAACAAAAATCTAAAATTTACGTTAGTAATTATACGATTGATGTTTGGTTAAGATGCCCGATGGTGAAATCGGTGTTACGTATAATCATTGATTTTATGAATATGTCTCAGATCACTGAACGAGCATTTACACCATCTGAATCTCTTAGCAGCATGTCTCTTTTCCTTAATCTGGCAGGGGGTCAGTGGCGGCCGGGTAAATTCTGGCATCGCCGTCGGTTTCGCCAGAAATTTTTGCTGCGCTCTTTGATTATGCCGCGTTTAAGCGTTGAGTGGATGAACGAACTCTCCCACTGGCCTAATCTCAGAACGCTGTTAACGCGTCAGCCGCGCCTGCCGGTTCGCCTGCATCGCCCTTACCTTGCCGTGAATATGACCCGTAAGCAATTGCTGGAGGCGTTACGTTACCATTATGCGTTGCTGCGCGCGTGCATGTCGGCGGAAGAGTTCAGCTTATATTTGAACACCCCGGGACTGCAACTTGCGAAGCTGGAAGGAAAAAACGGCGAGCAGTTCACGCTTGAACTGACCATGATGATCTCAATGGATAAGGAAGGTGACAGCACAATTCTGTTCCGCAACAGCGAAGGTATTCCTCTGGCGGAGATCACATTTACACTGTGTGAGTATCAGGGGAAAAGGACGTTATTTATAGGCGGGCTGCAAGGTGCGAAATGGGAAATTCCACACCAACAGATCCAGAATGCGACGAAAGCCTGCCACGGGCTATTTCCCAAACGACTCGTGATGGAAGCGGTCTGCCTCTTCGCCCAACGCTTACAGGTCGAACAAATTATTGCTGTCAGCAATGAAACACATATTTACCGCAGCCTGCGTTATCGCGATAAGGAAGGAAAAATCCATGCTGACTATAACGCGTTCTGGGAATCGGTTGGTGGCGAATGCGACGCTGAACGCCATTACCGCCTTCCAGGTCAGATAGCACGAAAAGAGATTGCGGATATCGCCAGTAAAAAACGGGCTGAATACCGTCGACGCTACGAGATGCTTGACGCTATTCAGCCGCAGATGGCAAGGATGTTTTGCGGTTAATCAGCCCGACCGCGCGCCAGCCACAGCACGCGTGAGAACATTTTTTTCAGCAGCGTCGGTACGGAGTCCACACCACGACGTCCGGCCTCCATTGCCACTTCAATGGCAAGGTCGGGCTTGGAAGAGCGATGGATCGCTTTTGAAATAATTTTGCGCAAATTCATCGGCACGTTTTCCGGGATCTGCGCCACGCGATGGAACACGTCGGAAAACCCCTGGCGATACATAAAATGTTCCATATCCAGCGCCGGTAACGTTGTCAAATGTTCACGTTCAGCTTCGCGATCGTTATTCAGCAGGCTGCGCACCGTTGCGGCATATTTCTTCCCGGCTTCATCGCCATCGACCAGCACATGCCACTCAATCCCCATCCGCCGGGCAAATTTCACCAGTGGTTTTAGCCCAGACTGAGCAAACTCAATGACCTTAATCCCTTCGGCATCGAAATGGTGTCCACACTGGCGCGCCAGTTCGTTGATAACCCAGGTTTCTGTTTCCCCTTCCACCAGCAACCAGCAGCGAGCAAACAGCGATGACGGACGATTAAAACGAATGTGAAAAGAGATGCGGCGGCTGTCTTCGGTGCTCAAGCCACTTGGCCCCAGACGCCAGGCGGCAACACGAGAAGATTCACGCACCAGGCGGCAAACATGTTCAACTGGAGTTAACGAAAGCAGCTCGCCAGAGTTGGTGGTAGCAATACGTTGTAAAGGCAAAAGATTCAACAGATGCCAGGCAACGGAAAGCATAATCGGATGCAGGCGGGTTTCTGGATCTTCAATTAGCAATAACGGACGCGCGTCTTTATCCAGTCGCAATGACCCTTTTGCCTGCAATAAAGTGGCAAACAGACCGAGTAAAATGACCCGATACGAACGCCCCCCTGGTCTGTCAATCATCCGGTTGATGATATCAAGGTAACGCCAGCTCCGTTGCTCATTGCTGGCTCGCCGACGCATTAAGCGATATCTCGCCTGCCCGGCCCCTTGCTCCGAGAAATAATGCTCAAGCAGTTGCACCATTGCCGAAAGCCCCTGGCGAATCTGCCCATCGGAAAGATTTTGCGGGTGTGAGGATAACTCGCGGGCGAGAAAATCCAACTGGCGCGCGGTGACTTCCACATTGGGTACATTTGGTACAGTTCCATTGCGAATGCGGCGCATAAAACGGGCGTCGCGCAAACGCAGAACCGGCATTAAACGCACCACATGACGCGCCTGATCGTTAATATCTTCGACATCAATCGGATGACCGTCTTTATCAAGAAAGCTGCGTAACGTCATCACGCTACCGTCTTCCGCACTTTCCCCTTCCAGGCGATAAAAAATGCGGTGATAACCATCGGTGCATGGCGTCCAGCACGCTTCCAGCGGACGATAACGGCGCACCCGATGCCGTCCTGGCTGCAACTCACGAAAGGTCAGAATGATATGCAAATGATGTTCTCGCCCGTTGATATCCCCCGGCGGAAACCAGAAATCATCGCGCTCAAAATGGTAGAGATCTGACTCTGGCGATAACAGCAGGGTTAAGGCGTCCAGTAAACTGGATTTACCCCACGCGTTCTCCCCAATCAGGACGTTGTTTTGTTCCAGCATCAATGACAATCGATTAATGCCGCGAAAGCCCACAATTTCAACGCGCTCAAGAATCATATCCCCTCCAGAAATATGTAACTTATCCTTTACCCCAGCAGTATAACGAGAAAGGCTGTAGCAATACGTGATGACATCACAATTAAGCATGGCAAATGTCTGAAAAATGAGCGAATAATTGTGTCAGATACCTTCTCGCTGATTTCTCCCGAAAAAACAATGAAATCAAATAATTAACCTTGTGGATTATTTTTATTACCTCCAAAGGTTTAATTTCGTGGTTTGCACTACACTGTCAATCAGGCAAATGACTATATGAGGGAACTGACTATTGCCCTAAATCAAAATTACTGGATTTATTTATCTGGCGAATAGCTCGTCTTCGTTTTTAAAATACCCACGCATTATTTCTGTCGTCACTTTTTTACGACGACCCGATAAAACGACCATATTTTTCACAGGGTCAATTTTTAATTGAGGTGGATATGTTCAGAAAATTAGCAGCAGAATGTTTTGGCACTTTCTGGCTTGTATTTGGTGGCTGCGGTAGCGCAGTGCTTGCAGCAGCATTCCCGGAATTAGGTATTGGCTTTGCCGGTGTTGCACTGGCGTTTGGTCTGACCGTGCTGACCATGGCCTTCGCTGTCGGTCATATTTCTGGTGGTCATTTTAACCCGGCGGTCACTATTGGTTTATGGGCTGGTGGCCGTTTCCCGGCAAAAGAAGTCGTTGGTTACGTGGTAGCCCAGGTTATCGGCGGTATTGTTGCGGCGGCACTGCTGTATTTAATCGCCAGCGGTAAAGCTGGGTTTGACGCAGCGGCCAGCGGCTTTGCTTCTAACGGTTATGGTGAGCATTCACCGGGCGGCTATTCCATGCTTTCTGCACTGGTGGTTGAACTGGTATTGAGTGCCGGTTTCTTGCTGGTGATCCACGGTGCAACCGACAAATACGCGCCGGCAGGCTTTGCGCCGATCGCGATTGGTCTGGCGTTAACCTTGATTCACTTAATCAGTATTCCGGTGACTAACACTTCCGTTAACCCGGCGCGCAGCACCGCAGTTGCCATCTTCCAGGGCGGCTGGGCGTTAGAACAGCTGTGGTTCTTCTGGGTAGTGCCAATTGTCGGCGGTATTATTGGTGGTCTGATTTACCGGACCCTGCTGGAAAAACGCGATTAATTAGCATTGGCATTTTATCTGCCCTGATTGTTTTATCATCGACGTTACAAACCGCACGGGTGTTGGTGGCGTCAAAATCGCTGAAGCGTTCCCCGAAGGCCGGGGCAGCCCACATGGATGTGGGCTGAGGGCGCGTCTTACAGGGACGTTACCTCGCGCCCGACCCGGTAGCCGAAGGGGATAAGCTGAAGGTACCGCGCAGCGGCGATTTTGTTCGCCAGAGCCCGGGGGTGCAGGGGGCGGCGGCGATTGGCCGCCCCCTGCGTGCTCCCTGCGCCAGTGGCTTTATATGGCATTGCACATGAAAGGAGCGCAACAATGCTAAACACTCATAGAGAATTAAAAATCCCCCTCTGATGCATAACATTTCCTTTTAATTGCAACTTTACTCGTCCTTCCGCTTTCAGTAGTGTGTCATCGCGCATTTCGACTTCTTCTTTGCAAGGACTGGGTTTTCATGTTTTCTGGGCTGTTAATCATTCTGGTTCCCCTGATTGTGGGTTACCTCATTCCGCTTCGCCAAAAAGCTGCGTTAAAACGCATTAATCAGCTATTAAGCTGGATGGTTTATCTCATTCTCTTTTTTATGGGTATCAGTCTGGCGTTTCTCGATAATCTCGCCAGTAACCTGTTGGCGATTCTGCATTATTCCGCTGTCAGTATTACCATTATTTTACTGTGCAATATTGTCGCCTTGCTGTGGCTGGAACGCGGTTTGCCGTGGCGCAATAGCCACCAGCAAGAGAAATTGCCGTCGCGTATTGCGATGGCACTGGAATCGCTGAAACTGTGTGGCGTCGTGGTGATTGGTTTTGCTATTGGCCTTAGCGGATTAGGTTTTTTACAGCACGCTACCGAAGCCAGCGAATACACGTTAATTCTGTTACTTTTCCTCGTCGGTATTCAGCTGCGTAACAATGGCATGACCTTAAAGCAGATTGTCCTTAATCGCCGGGGAATGATTGTCGCCGTGGTGGTGGTTGCCAGTTCTTTAATTGGCGGTTTAATTAACGCCTTTATTCTTGATCTCCCCATCAATACCGCGCTGGCAATGGCCTCCGGTTTCGGCTGGTATTCTCTTTCCGGTATTTTGTTGACCGAATCTTTTGGTCCGGTAATCGGGAGCGCGGCGTTCTTCAATGATTTAGTGCGTGAGTTGATCGCCATTATGTTGATCCCTGGCCTGATTCGCCGTAGCCGCTCTACTGCACTGGGCTTATGCGGTGCCACATCAATGGATTTCACCCTGCCCGTTCTTCAGCGTACAGGTGGGCTGGATATGGTCCCGGCAGCGATTGTTCACGGTTTTATTCTCAGCCTGTTAGTGCCGATCCTCATCGCCTTTTTCTCCGCATAATACCTCTCTGGCGGTAGATCCCTGCCGCCAAAATTGCGCTAAATCAATCTCCCTTAAAGTTGCATGAAAAATCCCTTTTATCCCCGCGTTAAGCGACTTAACCTTAAACATGTATATTAAATATAACTTTAAAAGGTGTGATCATGTTTTGTGTGCAATGTGAACAAACTATCCGTACTCCGGCAGGAAACGGCTGCTCATACGCGCAGGGGATGTGTGGTAAAACGGCGGAAACCTCTGACCTTCAGGATTTACTCATCGCGGCGCTGCAGGGGCTTTCTGCCTGGGCTTTAAAAGCGCGTGAATACGGCATTATCAACCACGATGTAGACAGCTTCGCGCCGCGCGCATTTTTCTCAACCCTGACCAACGTTAACTTCGATTCTCCGCGTATTGTCGGCTACGCTCGTGAAGCGATTGCCCTGCGCGAGGCGCTGAAAGCACAATGCCTGGCTGTAGATGCCAACGCCTGCGTCGATAACCCGATGGCTGACCTGCAACTGGTGAGCGATGATCTCGGCGAACTGCAACGTCAGGCAGCTGAATTTACGCCAAATAAAGATAAAGCCGCGATTGGCGAAAACATTCTCGGCCTGCGTCTGCTGTGTCTGTATGGCCTGAAAGGTGCGGCGGCCTATATGGAACACGCCCACGTTCTCGGTCAATACGACAACGATATTTATGCCCAGTACCATAAAATCATGGCGTGGCTGGGGACCTGGCCTGCCGATATGAACGCGCTTCTTGAGTGTTCAATGGAAATCGGCCAGATGAACTTCAAAGTGATGAGCATTCTGGATGCAGGCGAAACCGGTAAATACGGTCACCCGACGCCAACCCAGGTCAACGTCAAAGCGACGGCGGGCAAATGTATCCTGATTTCCGGTCACGATCTCAAAGATCTCTACAACCTGCTGGAACAGACCGAAGGTACGGGCGTTAATGTCTACACCCACGGCGAAATGCTGCCTGCGCACGGCTACCCAGAGCTGCGTAAATTCAAGCATCTGGTCGGTAACTACGGCAGCGGCTGGCAGAATCAGCAAGTGGAGTTCGCTCGCTTCCCTGGCCCTATCGTGATGACTTCGAACTGCATCATCGATCCAACCGTAGGGGCTTATGACGATCGTATCTGGACCCGCAGCATCGTTGGCTGGCCGGGCGTGCGTCATCTGGATGGCGAAGATTTCTCTGCGGTCATTGCCCAGGCGCAACAAATGGCGGGCTTCCCGTACAGCGAAATTCCGCACCTGATCACCGTGGGCTTTGGTCGTCAAACGCTGCTTGGCGCTGCGGATACGCTGATTGATCTGGTAAGCCGTGAAAAACTGCGTCATATCTTCCTGCTTGGTGGCTGTGACGGCGCACGCGGCGAACGTCACTACTTCACCGATTTCGCCACCAGCGTGCCGGATGACTGCCTGATCCTGACCCTCGCCTGCGGTAAATATCGCTTTAACAAACTCGAGTTTGGCGATATCGAAGGTCTGCCGCGTCTGGTGGATGCTGGTCAGTGTAACGATGCTTACTCAGCGATTATTCTGGCTGTCACTCTGGCAGAAAAACTGGGCTGTGGGGTGAACGATCTGCCGCTGTCGCTGGTGCTCTCCTGGTTTGAACAGAAAGCGATTGTCATTCTGCTGACACTGCTTTCTCTGGGCGTGAAAAATATCGTCACCGGCCCGACTGCACCTGGTTTCCTGACACCAGATCTGCTGGCGGTGCTGAACGAGAAATTCGGCCTGCGTTCTATCACCACTGTTGAAGAAGACATGAAGCAACTGTTGAGCGCGTAAGGAGTTTGTCGATGACGATGCCAACGAATCAATGCCCGTGGCGGATGCAGGTTCATCACATTACGCAAGAAACGCCGGATGTGTGGACGATTTCCCTGATTTGCCACGATTACTACCCATATCGCGCCGGGCAATATGCGCTGGTCAGCGTGCGTAACTCAGCAGAAACGCTGCGTGCTTACACCATTTCCTCCACGCCAGGCGTGAGTGAATACATCACACTGACCGTGCGGCGGATTGATGACGGTGTTGGCTCCCAGTGGCTGACCCGCGATGTAAAACGCGGTGACTATCTCTGGCTTTCGGACGCGATGGGGGAATTTACCTGCGACGATAAAGCAGAAGATAAATTCCTGTTACTGGCGGCAGGCTGCGGCGTCACACCGATTATGTCGATGCGTCGCTGGCTGGCGAAGAACCGTCCGCAGGCCGATGTGCAGGTGATCTACAACGTGCGTACGCCGCAGGATGTAATTTTCGCCGATGAGTGGCGTCATTATCCGGTAACACTGGTGGCGGAAAATAACGTTACCGAGGGGTTCGTTGCCGGACGCCTGACTCGTGAACTGCTGGCAAGCGTTCCTGATTTAGCCTCACGTACCGTGATGACTTGTGGTCCGGCACCGTATATGGATTGGGTGGAACAGGAAGTGAAGGCGCTCGGCGTGACGCGTTTCTTTAAAGAGAAATTCTTTACGCCAGTGGCGGAAGCGGCGACCAGCGGTCTGAAATTCACCAAACTGCAACCGGCGCAAGAATTTTACGCTCCGGTTGGCACTACGCTGCTGGAAGCACTGGAAAGCAATAAAGTTCCGGTTGTCGCCGCCTGTCGTGCGGGTGTTTGCGGCTGCTGTAAGACGAAAGTGGTTTCCGGTGAATATACGGTGAGCAGCACAATGACGCTGACCGACGCCGAAATCGCTGAAGGTTACGTACTGGCCTGCTCCTGCCATCCGCAGGGAGATATGGTGCTCGCGTAATCGCCTTATGCCCGATGATATTCCTGTCATCGGGCTGTTTAACCGTTAGTGCCTCCTTTTTCTCCCATCCCTTCCCCCTCCGTCAGATGAACTAAACTTGTTACCGTTATCACATTCAGGAGACGGAAAACCATGAAACAAACGGTTGCAGCTTATATCGCCAAAACACTCGAATCAGCAGGCGTAAAACGCATCTGGGGAGTCACGGGTGACTCACTGAACGGTCTTAGTGACAGTCTTAATCGCATGGGCACCATCGAGTGGATGCCTACCCGCCATGAAGAAGTGGCTGCCTTTGCCGCTGGCGCTGAAGCACAACTTTCAGGAGAACTGGCGGTCTGTGCCGGATCGTGCGGCCCCGGCAACCTGCACTTAATCAACGGCCTGTTCGATTGCCACCGTAATCACGTTCCGGTACTGGCGATTGCCGCCCATATCCCTTCCAGCGAAATTGGCAGCGGCTATTTCCAGGAAACCCACCCGCAAGAGTTATTCCGCGAATGTAGTCACTATTGCGAGCTGGTTTCCAGCCCGGAGCAGATCCCACAAGTGCTGGCGATTGCCATGCGCAAAGCGGTGCTTAACCGTGGCGTTTCCGTTGTCGTGTTACCGGGCGACGTGGCGCTAAAACCTGCACCAGAAGGGGCGACCACGCACTGGTATCATGCGCCACAGCCAGTCATAACACCGGAAGAAGAAGAGTTACGCAAACTGGCGCAACTGCTGCGTTATTCCAGCAATATCGCCCTGATGTGTGGCAGCGGCTGCGCGGGGGCGCATAAAGAGTTAGTTGAGTTTGCCGGGAAAATTAAAGCGCCTATTATTCATGCTCTGCGCGGTAAAGAACATGTCGAATACGATAATCCGTATGATGTCGGAATGACGGGATTAATCGGCTTCTCGTCAGGTTTTCACACTATGATGAATGCCGACACCTTAGTGCTGCTCGGCACACAATTTCCCTACCGCGCCTTCTACCCGACCGATGCCAAAATTATTCAGATTGATATCAACCCAGCCAGCATCGGCGCGCATAGCAAGGTAGATATGGCGCTGGTCGGCGATATCAAATCAACCCTGCGCGCATTGCTGCCACTGGTGGAAGAAAAAACCGATCGCAAGTTTCTGGATAAAGCGCTGGAAGATTACCGCGATGCCCGTAAAGGGCTGGACGATTTAGCTAAACCGAGCGAGAAAGCCATTCACCCGCAATATCTGGCGCAGCAAATTAGTCATTTTGCCGCCGATGACGCCATCTTTACCTGTGACGTTGGCACACCTACGGTATGGGCGGCACGTTATCTGAAAATGAACGGCAAGCGTCGCTTGTTAGGTTCGTTTAACCACGGTTCGATGGCTAACGCCATGCCGCAGGCGCTGGGTGCGCAGGCAAGCGAGCCAGAACGCCAGGTGGTCGCCATGTGCGGCGATGGCGGTTTTAGCATGTTGATGGGCGATTTCCTCTCGGTAGTGCAGATGAAGCTGCCAGTGAAAATTATCGTCTTTAACAACAGCGTACTGGGCTTTGTGGCGATGGAGATGAAAGCTGGTGGTTATTTGACTGACGGCACCGAACTACACGACACCAACTTTGCCCGCATTGCCGAAACGTGCGGCATTACGGGTATTCGCGTGGAAAAAGCCTCTGAAGTCGATGAAGCCCTGCAACGCGCTTTCTCCATCGACGGTCCGGTGCTGGTGGATGTGGTGGTTGCCAAAGAAGAATTAGCCATTCCACCGCAGATCAAACTCGAACAGGCAAAAGGTTTTAGTCTGTATATGCTGCGCGCAATCATCAGTGGACGCGGCGATGAAGTAATCGAACTGGCGAAAACAAACTGGCTAAGGTAAAAAGGGTGGCATTTCCCGTCATAATAAGGACATGCCATGATTGATTTACGCAGTGATACCGTTACCCGACCGAGCCGCGCCATGCTCGACGCGATGATGGCCGCCCCGGTTGGGGACGACGTTTACGGAGACGACCCTACCGTTAATGCTCTGCAGGACTATGCGGCAGAGCTTTCCGGTAAAGAAGCCGCCATTTTTCTGCCTACCGGCACTCAGGCCAACTTGGTCGCTCTGCTCAGTCACTGCGAACGCGGCGAAGAGTATATTGTCGGTCAGGCGGCGCATAACTATCTGTTTGAAGCCGGTGGCGCAGCAGTGCTGGGCAGTATTCAACCGCAACCCATCGATGCTGACGCCAACGGCACGTTACCGCTGGATAAAGTGGCGATGAAAATCAAACCCGACGATATTCACTTCGCCCGCACCAAATTGCTCAGTCTCGAAAACACCCACAACGGCAAAGTGCTGCCGCGTGAATACCTGAAAGAAGCATGGGAATTTACCCGTGAGCGCAATCTGGCGCTGCATGTTGACGGTGCGCGCATCTTTAACGCCATCGTGGCTTATGACTGCGAACTAAAAGAGATCACGCAATATTGTGATTCGTTCACCATTTGTCTGTCGAAAGGTCTTGGTACGCCAGTCGGTTCGTTACTGGTCGGTAACCGTGACTACATTAAACGTGCCATCCGCTGGCGGAAAATGACCGGCGGCGGGATGCGCCAGTCCGGGATTCTGGCAGCCGCCGGGATGTATGCGCTGAAAAATAACGTCGCACGCTTGCAGGAAGACCACGATAACGCCGCCTGGATGGCGGAGCAGCTGCGTGAAGCAGGCGCGGATGTGATGCGTCAGGACACCAATATGCTGTTTGTTCGCGTCGGGGAAGAAAATGCTGCCGCGTTAGGCGAATACATGAAAGCGAGAAACGTGCTGATTAACGCCTCGCCGATTGTCCGCCTGGTGACGCATCTCGACGTCTCGCGTGAACAACTGGCAGAAGTCGCCGCCCATTGGCGCGCATTCCTGGCGCGTTAAGGAGAGAGACGTGCCGCAACGCATTTTAGTTCTCGGTGCCAGTGGCTACATTGGTCAGCATCTGGTGCGTACACTCAGCCAGCAAGGGTATCAGATCCTGGCGGCGGCACGTCATGTCGACAGGCTTGCAAAGCTGCAACTGGCAAACGTCAGTTGTCATAAAGTCGATCTCAGCTGGCCGGATAACCTTCCGGCCCTGTTGCAGGATATCGATACCGTCTATTTTCTGGTGCACAGCATGGGCGAAGGCGGCGATTTTATCGCTCAGGAGCGTCAGGTGGCTCTCAACGTCCGTGATGCGCTGCGCGAAGTGCCAGTTAAGCAATTAATCTTTCTCAGCTCGTTGCAGGCTCCGCCACATGAGCAGTCGGATCATCTGCGCGCCCGTCAGGCCACGGCGGATATTTTGCGAGAAGCCGGTGTGCCGATTACTGAATTGCGCGCCGGAATTATCGTTGGTGCAGGTTCAGCGGCGTTTGAAGTGATGCGCGATATGGTCTACAACCTGCCGGTATTAACGCCGCCACGCTGGGTACGTTCACGCACCACGCCCATCGCGCTGGAAAACCTGCTGCACTATCTGGTGGCACTGTTAGATCATCCGGCCTGCGAACATCGGGTCTTCGAAGCCGCCGGGCCAGAGGTGCTCAGTTATCAACAACAATTTGAACATTTTATGACCGTGAGCGGTAAGCGCCGCTGGTTGATCCCCATCCCCTTTCCGACCCGCTGGATTTCGGTGTGGTTTCTCAATGTGATTACTTCCGTACCGCCCACCACCGCCAAAGCGTTGATTCAGGGGCTGAAACACGATCTGCTGGCAGA
The DNA here is from genome assembly GCF_005781225.1 of Escherichia sp. E4736. Taxonomy (NCBI): domain Bacteria; kingdom Pseudomonadati; phylum Pseudomonadota; class Gammaproteobacteria; order Enterobacterales; family Enterobacteriaceae; genus Escherichia; species Escherichia sp. E4736. The sequence continues at coordinate 18,757 of NZ_VATT01000011.1, forward strand.
TGACACCGCATTACGTGCACTCATTCCACAACCGCTGATCGCTTTCGATGATGCGGTACGTCGCACATTGAAAGAGGAAGAAAAACTGGTCAACTCCAGCGACTGGGGATATGACGCGCAGGCTTTTGCTCGCTGGCGACCAGAATACGGTTACTTCGCCAAACAAGCCGGTTTTACGGTTAAAACGTCCGCCAGCCTTCACGCGCTATGGCGGGTAGTCAATCAAATCGGCGGTAAAGAACGTTATTTCTTTGGCAATATTTTGTGGCAGACCCGGGCGCTAATGGACCGCGCGATCGGTCATAAACTGGCGAAAGGTCGCCCTGAGCGGGAATATTTGCAGACGGGAGATGCGGTAGATAGCTGGAAAGTGATTGTCGTTGAAGCGGAAAAACAACTTACGTTGTTATTTGGTATGAAAGCACCGGGACTGGGGCGGCTTTGTTTTACGCTGGAGGATAAAGGCAACTACCGCACCATAGACGTTCGCGCTTTCTGGCATCCGCACGGCATGCCAGGCCTGTTTTACTGGCTTTTCATGATCCCTGCGCATCTGTTTATTTTTCGCGGTATGGCAAAACGAATCGCCAGACTTGCAGAACAAATCACAGATTAATCGAAAAAAACCTGCGTGATTCTTTCATGTTTCCCATTGCATCAAGGGGGAAATCACGAAAGAATGCGCACGTCGACTTATCAACAACAGTGGAATGATATGAAGGTACTGGTTACCGGCGCTACCAGCGGCTTAGGTCGAAACGCGGTTGAATTTTTATGCCAGAAAGGCATCAGCGTGAGAGCGACCGGTCGCAACGAAGCGATGGGCAAATTACTGGAAAAAATGGGTGCCGAGTTTGTCCGGGCGGATCTGACCGAACTTGTCTCATCGCAGGCTAAAGTGATGCTCGCAGGCATTGATACGCTGTGGCACTGCTCCAGCTTTACCTCGCCGTGGGGAACGCAGCAGGCTTTCGACCTGGCCAACGTTCGCGCTACGCGTCGCCTGGGCGAATGGGCTGTTGCCTGGGGAGTGCGTAACTTTATTCATATTTCTTCGCCTTCACTGTACTTCGACTATCATCACCACCGGGATATCAAAGAAGATTTTCGCCCTCACCGCTTCGCTAACGAGTTTGCCCGCAGCAAAGCTGCCAGCGAAGAAGTGATTAATATGCTTTCGCAGGCGAATCCACAAACACGCTTTACTATTCTGCGTCCACAAAGTCTGTTCGGACCGCACGATAAAGTGTTCATCCCCCGCCTGGCGCATATGATGCACCACTACGGCAGCATTCTGTTACCGCACGGCGGCAGTGCGCTGGTCGATATGACCTACTACGAAAATGCCGTGCATGCCATGTGGCTGGCGAGCCAGGAAAACTGCGACAAACTGCCTTCCGGCAGGGCATACAACATTACCAATGGTGAGCATCGTACACTGCGCAGCATCGTGCAGAAGCTCATCGACGAACTGAATATTGATTGTCGTATTCGTTCAATTCCCTACCCGATGCTGGATATGATCGCCCGCAGCATGGAGCGTTTAGGCCGCAAGTCAGCGAAAGAGCCGCCGCTAACCCACTACGGCGTCTCCAAGTTGAATTTTGACTTTACGCTGGATATTACGCGTGCACAGGAAGAGTTAGGTTATCAGCCTGTTATCACGCTGGATGAAGGGATCGAGAAAACTGCCGCCTGGTTACGCGACCACGGAAAACTGCCGCGCTAATCCTGACCGTATTTCTCCAGCAACGCTTGTGCAATTGCCAGAGTTTCTGCATCCGCTTCGCCGTTATATAACGTCGGGCGGAAGTGCATCTGGAACGCCATAATCACTCGTTGCTGTTCGCCAGGAGTCATTTCTGGTTTCACGTCATAGCCGTAACGGGCCAACAGTTCCAGCAATGAGGCGGTATCTACCGGTGTGTGCGGCGCGCGCCCGGCAAGATAAAAGTTCACCCGCTGCGCATCAGGCCAGGCACCAATCCCCTCTTGTGCCAGTTGCTGCCAGGGAAATAATGGCCCGGGATCATCTTTGCGCTGCGGCGCAATATCTGCATGAGCCACTACGTTTTCCGGTTTGATGTGATAGCGGGCGATAATATCCTTCGCCAGTGGAATGAGCGCCTGAATTTGTGTCGGTTCAAATGGCGCAAAATATTTCACCCCCGCTGATGTTTTCCAGCCGCGATTTTCCAGCTCAATACCTATAGAGGTGTCGTTAAGGCGCGTTGCCCCGCGCCAGGCGCTAATCCCCGCATGCCAGGCCAGTTCCTGTTCCGGTACCAGTTGCCAGATTCGCGGCTTGCCGTTGTAAAGTGGTGGCTCGGCAGGAACCAGGTAATGCGAACTTACGTGCTTATCGGTCAGTGTCGCCAGTGACGTATCAAAGTCCTCTGCGGTGTAGTGGATCACCAGCACTTTAATGCGCGGATACGCCGCCTGCGCCTGGTGTCGGGTATCAAGCTGGTATCCCTCTTTCTCGACAATGCCTTTTTCGCCTGCACACCCAGCCAGGAACAAAGCTGCGGCAACCAGCCAGAAGACTCTGCTCATCGACGCGTTTTCACCGCCGTTCCGCTGACGCTAACCATCAGCATACTGCCGTTTTGCCCGACCGTTTCGTAGTCGATATCAATGCCGACCACGGCGTCAGCCCCCAGCGCTCGCGCCTGCTCACCAAGTTCCTCAAAGGCTATCTCCCGCGCTTTACGCAGTTCTTTTTCATACGCACCGGAACGTCCGCCAACGATATCGCGGATCCCCGCAAAGAAATCGCGAAAAATGTTAGCGCCTAAAATCGCTTCGCCGGTCACCACACCGCAATATTCAACGATGGTCTGGCCTTCAAGTGTTGGGGTTGTGGAAAATTGCATGATCGATCTCCTTGTTTGCTAAGCCTTCGATCTTCAAAGCATTATCGGACTGATACGCTATTATTGAAAGGATATCATTATTATCGTAGAACGCTTTCAAGGTGTTCGCTTATAAGGAAATCATTATGCGCTACAGCAAATTGACTATGCTTATCCCTTGCGCACTGTTACTCAGTGCTTGTACCACCGTCACGCCTGCCTATAAAGATAATGGCCCCCGTACGGGATCTTGCGTTCAGGGCGGACCTGACAGCGTGGCCCAGCAGTTTTATGACTACCGCATTTCGCACCGCAGTAACGACATTACCGCTCTGCGTCCATATTTAAGTGACAAACTGGCAACTTTGCTGAGTAATGCCAGCCGCGATAACAGCCATCGTGAATTATTAAGCAGCGATCCGTTCTCCAGTCGCACCACTTTGCCTGACAGCGCACAAGTTGCCAGCGCCTCGACCATCCCAAATCGCGATGCGCGCAATATTCCGCTGCGGGTGAATCTGAAACAAGGCGACCAGAGCTGGCAGGATGAAGTGCTGATGATTCAGGAAGGACAGTGTTGGGTGATCGACGATGTGCGCTATTTAGGTGGCAGCGTACACGCACCTGCCGGCACTCTGCGCCAGTCCGTTGAGAACCGCTAAAACCTTGATTAAACGATAACCCCCATAAATTGTCTGGCATTCTGTGAAGAATGCCGACATTTATGCTCGCCGCCCTTCACCGCCGTTATTTTGTGCTATGTTTATTGAATAATGCGCTTTGCTTTTAACTTTTAAAGCAGAAATATTGCATAATTATTCTGTCAAAGGTACTATCTTCGACTTCAATAGCTATCCGACTGCCAGTATACGAGTGTCAATGAGTATTCAATTAAACGGCATTAATTGCTTCTACGGCGCGCATCAGGCGCTGTTCGATATCACGCTGGATTGCCCGCAAGGCGAAACGCTGGTGTTACTTGGCCCCAGCGGCGCGGGGAAAAGCTCGCTGCTGCGTGTACTCAATCTGCTAGAGATGCCGCGCTCCGGTACGCTCAACATCGCAGGCAACCATTTCGATTTCACTAAAACGCCATCTGACAAAGCGATCCGCGAGCTGCGTCGTAACGTCGGGATGGTGTTTCAGCAATACAACCTATGGCCGCATCTGACGGTACAGCAAAACCTGATTGAAGCGCCCTGCCGCGTGCTGGGGTTGAGTAAAGATCAGGCACTGGCCCGTGCAGAAAAACTGCTGGAACGTCTGCGTCTCAAACCTTATAGCGATCGTTACCCGCTGCACCTGTCTGGTGGTCAGCAACAACGTGTCGCTATCGCCCGCGCGCTGATGATGGAACCGCAGGTACTGCTGTTTGATGAACCGACCGCCGCGCTGGATCCGGAAATTACCGCACAAATCGTCAGCATTATTCGTGAGCTGGCGGAAACGAATATTACCCAGGTGATCGTCACCCACGAAGTTGAAGTGGCGCGTAAAACCGCCAGCCGTGTGGTGTATATGGAAAACGGTCACATCGTAGAACAAGGCGACGCGAGCTGCTTTACCGAGCCGCAAACCGAAGCATTTAAAAACTATCTCTCTCACTAAGATTCGGGATAACAACAATGAAAAAAGTTCTGATTGCCGCGCTAATTGCAGGTTTTAGTCTTTCCGCCACAGCTGCCGAAACCATTCGTTTTGCTACCGAAGCCTCTTATCCTCCGTTTGAATCGATGGATGCGAATAACCAGATCGTCGGTTTTGACGTCGACCTGGCGCAGGCGCTGTGTAAAGAAATTGATGCGACCTGCACTTTCTCTAACCAGGCGTTTGACAGCCTGATCCCAAGCCTGAAATTCCGTCGTGTAGAAGCGGTGATGGCCGGGATGGATATCACCCCGGAACGTGAAAAGCAGGTACTGTTTACCACCCCGTACTATGACAACTCCGCGCTGTTTGTGGATCAGCAGGGTAAATACACCAGCGTTGATCAGCTGAAAGGCAAAAAAGTCGGCGTGCAGAACGGGACGACGCACCAGAAGTTCATTATGGATAAGCATCCGGAAATCACCACCGTGCCGTATGACAGCTACCAGAACGCAAAACTGGATCTGCAAAACGGTCGTATCGACGGCGTCTTCGGAGACACCGCGGTGGTCACCGAGTGGCTGAAAGATAACCCGAAACTGGCGGCGGTGGGCGACAAAGTGACCGATAAAGACTACTTCGGCACTGGTCTTGGCATCGCGGTACGTCAGGGCAATACTGAGCTGCAGCAGAAATTCAACACTGCGCTGGAAAAAGTGAAGAAAGATGGCACTTACGAAACCATCTACAACAAATGGTTCCAGAAGTAATTCCTGATGAATGAATTTTTCCCTTTAGCAAGCGCCGCCGGGATGACCGTCGGCCTTGCCGTTTGTGCATTGATTGTCGGACTGGCGCTGGCGATGTTCTTTGCGGTATGGGAGTCGGCAAAATGGCGTCCTGTCGCGTGGGCAGGTTCGGCGCTGGTGACGGTTCTGCGCGGCCTGCCAGAAATTCTGGTGGTGCTGTTTATCTATTTTGGCTCCTCACAGCTGCTGCTGACGCTTTCGGATGGCTTCACCATCAATCTTGGGATCGTACAGATCCCGGTGCAGATGGACATCGAGAACTTCGACGTTAGCCCGTTCCTTTGTGGTGTCATCGCTCTGTCGCTATTGTATGCCGCCTATGCCTCGCAAACGCTGCGCGGTGCATTAAAAGCGGTGCCAGTTGGCCAGTGGGAATCCGGTCAGGCGCTGGGGCTGTCGAAATCGGCTATTTTTTTCCGCCTGGTGATGCCGCAGATGTGGCGTCATGCGTTGCCTGGCCTCGGTAACCAGTGGCTGGTGCTGCTGAAAGATACCGCGCTGGTCAGTTTGATTAGTGTGAATGATTTAATGCTACAAACCAAAAGCATCGCTACCCGTACCCAGGAACCATTTACCTGGTACATTGTGGCGGCGGCGATTTACCTGGTGATTACTCTATTGAGTCAGTACATTCTCAAACGCATTGACCTGCGCGCGATACGTTTTGAGCGGAGTCCCAGCTAATGTTTGAGTATTTACCCGAACTGATGAAAGGGCTGCACACCAGCCTGACGCTAACCGTTGCCTCGCTGATTGTAGCGCTGATTCTGGCGTTAATTTTTACCATCATTCTGACGCTGAAAACGCCAGTGCTGGTATGGCTGGTGCGGGGTTATATCACGCTGTTTACCGGTACGCCGCTGTTGGTGCAGATCTTCCTGATTTATTACGGGCCGGGCCAGTTCCCGACGTTGCAGGAGTATCCGGCACTGTGGCATTTACTGTCAGAACCGTGGTTATGTGCGCTGATTGCGTTATCGCTGAACAGTGCGGCGTATACCACGCAACTGTTTTACGGTGCCATTCGCGCGATCCCGGAAGGTCAATGGCAATCCTGTAGCGCTCTGGGAATGAGCAAAAAAGACACGCTGGCGATCCTGCTGCCGTATGCCTTTAAACGCTCACTCTCTTCGTATTCCAACGAAGTGGTGCTGGTGTTCAAAAGTACCTCTCTGGCTTACACCATTACGCTGATGGAAGTGATGGGTTACAGCCAGTTGTTGTACGGGCGCACCTACGATGTGATGGTATTTGGCGCGGCGGGGATTATTTACCTGATCGTTAACGGCCTGCTGACGCTGATGATGCGCCTGATCGAGCGTAAAGCGCTGGCGTTTGAGCGACGGAATTGATATGGCTGCGTGCTGATGCCGGATGCGGCGTAAACGCCTTATCCGGCCTACATTAGCTGGATGATTTGTAGGTCTGATAAGACGCGCCAGCGTCGCATCAGACACCAGCACAGAACCCACATACTGCATAAATTATTATAATAAAGACGGACAACCCACTAAGTTGTCCGTCTTTTTTTATACCAATTAAATTATTTAATCATATTTATTGCATATAAATTCACTTAATGGCATTGTTAATCCATGCCGCAGACACGGCCAAAAATCATAAGATTGACAGACGGGAGTTCCATCATGAAAAAGTTAGTTCTTGCCGCTTTACTTGCATCCTGTGCGTTCGGCGCTTCTGCCGCGGAGAAAATCAATTTTGGCGTATCAGCGACCTATCCTCCGTTCGAGTCGATGGATGCCAATAACCAGATTGTCGGCTTTGATATCGACCTGGCAAAAGCCTTGTGCAAACAAATGCAGGCAGAATGTACTTTTACTAATCACGCGTTCGACAGCCTGATCCCGTCGCTGAAATTCAGAAAATATGACGCCGTTATCTCCGGTATGGATATCACGCCAGAGCGTAGCAAGCAGGTATCGTTTACCACGCCCTACTATGAAAACTCAGCCGTCGTAATTGCCAAAAAAGATACCTACAAAACGTTTGCCGATCTGAAAGGTAAACGTATTGGGATGGAAAACGGCACCACGCACCAGAAATATATTCAGGATCAGCACCCGGAAGTGAAAACTGTCTCCTATGACAGTTATCAGAATGCCTTTATCGATCTGAAAAATGGCCGTATTGATGGGGTATTTGGTGACACCGCGGTGGTGAACGAATGGCTGAAAACCAATCCGCAACTGGGCGTTGCGACTGAGAAAGTGACCGATCCGCAATACTTCGGCACCGGCCTGGGTATCGCTGTACGTCCGGATAACAAAGCTCTGCTGGAAAAACTGAATAACGCGCTGGCAGCAATTAAAGCGGATGGCACGTATAAGAAAATCAGCGATCAGTGGTTCCCGCAGTAATTGAGACTGATGATAAAAGTAAGATTGCCTGATGCACTACGCTTATCAGGCCCGCATCAACTCTACAATGTATTGATTTAGCATGATTTTGTAGGCCGGATAAGGCGTTCACGCCGCATCCGGCATGAACAAATCGCACCTGATCAGTAATCTGAAGCCGCACCTGCGGCTTTTTTATTGCTTCACCAGCAGCGTCAGCACTTCATAGTGCGCGGTGTGCGGGAACATATCAAAAAGCTGTACCCGTTCAATGCGATAACCAGGCAGTTCGCGAATATCTTTCGCCATCGTTTGAGCGTTACAGCTGGAGTAAATGATAAAACGTGGTGCCATCGTTGAGAGATAATCACACAGCGGTTTACCAATGCCCCGGCGCGGCGGGTTAACCAGCACCAGCTCCGGCACCGCCCCCTGAGCGGTGGCAAATTGAGTGGAGTCCAGCGCCTGAAATTGCAGACGCGTTAAGCCCAGTTCAGAGGCTGACTGCTTCGCACAGGCAATGGCTTCTGGCGCAATTTCGATCCCGGTTAACTGCATGTCAGCCGTCGCGCAGTGTAAACCAAAGCCCCCCACGCCGCAGAACAGATCCCACATATGTTTGACCGGCAGCTGCCGTACCCAGTCGCGCGCGGTGGCATACAGCTGGCTGGCGACCGCCGGATTAGTCTGGAAGAAACTTTGCGGGCGGATCCACAGCGGCACATCGTTAAAACGCTCTGCCAGCGACTGTTGTTCCGTCAGGTAGATCTCCGTCTCCCCTTCCATAATCGCCATATGTACCGGCTGAATATTGACGGTAATGACTTTCAGCTGCGGCAATTGTGCCTGTAACCACGGCAATGCCTTACGCAGTTGTGCCAGTTTGGTTTCAGAACGCAGTACAAAGCGCAGCATCATGCCGCCATCACTCTGGCTTTCAGTCAGCAGAATGTATTTCAGTTCGCCACGCTTACGCGCCACGTTGTAGGGCGTTAACCCCGCACGGGCGATAAACGGTTTTAGCACCGCAAAAACGGGCGCAAATGAGGCAGGATAAAGCGGGCAATCGCAAAGATCTTCCGGCGTACCGTCGCGATGCAGCATTCCGAGCCGTGGTTTTTCAACACTGCCACTCACCACCATTTTGGCTTTATTACGAAACCCTTGTTCCGGGCCAGACACCGGCGCGCACCATTCCTCAACCGGAAAATCGGCCAGCAGATTCTTAAGATCGGCGGTTTTAGCGGAGAGTTGCTGTGGTATCGGCTGCGTTATCCACTGACAGGAACGACAGCGACCCGCGTCGTAAAGTGCGCACTGCATACATTGACCTTCACATCATCAGGGGCGACGATTATACACATTATTGCAACTGGAAGAACCGCCGACTGGTCGAGGGAACGAACAGCAGCATCAGGATGAGCATATCCGGCAGCTTCTGCAGCATCAGGCTATGGAAGATTTCACGTTTTGATTCACCGGGAATGCTGAACAACTCCGGATAACCATAACCCAGCGAAGCAGCCCACAAATAACTGGCGGCCGTGATTTGTGTCAGCAGATACAGCCAGCGCGCCCAGCGACGCCCTTTCACCAGCGAAAACGCACACCAGATCTCAATAAAAACCAGCGCCAGACTGCTTAAAAAGACCAGTGTTAAACTCCAGGTTTGTACGCTGCGATGAATGAACTCGCCAATACCGCGCACGCCTAATGTATTGAAAATCATCAACACGTCGAGGCCACGGATCATAATAATGGCGAGCGCCGCCACCTGCACCAGCGCAGGCACATTCAGGCGAGCATGTGATGAAGATGTTTTCTTAAAAAATCCCAACGGTTCGTCTTCCATGAAAACAATGCCGCGACATGCGCGGCATTATGTAGCCAAGTTGGCAAATTTTAGTGTCTTCAGCCACGTCTTGCACGCTGGATATCGCGTATCCGCTGCTTTTCTGCGCGAGCCATCAGATACCAGGCGATAAATCCGACAATTCCGACCGCACCGAGAATTAACGTTGCAAGTGCGTTAATTTCTGGATTCACCCCCATCCGCACGCTGGAGAAGACCAGCATCGGTAACGTGGTGGCTCCCGGCCCGGAAACAAAGCTGGCAATCACCAGATCATCAAGCGACAAAGTAAAAGCCAGTAACCAGCCAGAAATGATCGCGGGCATGATCATCGGTAGCGTAATGACGAAAAACACTTTCAGCGGCATCGCACCGAGATCCATCGCCGCTTCTTCTATCGATCGATCCAGTTCCCGCAGACGCGACGAAATAACGACTGCCACATAAGCCGTACAGAAAGTGACATGCGCCAGCCAGATAGTGAGCATACCGCGGTCCGCAGGCCAGCCAATGGCATGAGCAAGCGCGACGAATAACAACAACAGCGACAAGCCCGTGATGACATCTGGCATCACCAGCGGCGCGGTGATCATAAAGGCAAAACCATTTGATCCGCGAAACCTGCCAAAGCGCACCAGCACCACCGCCGCAATTGTCCCGAGGATCGCCGCCGCCGTCGCCGCACAGGCCGCAATTGTCAGGCTTAAACCAACCGCACTCATCATTGCGTCATCGCGCAATAACTCACCGTACCAACGCGTTGACCAGCCCGCCCACACCGTCACCAGCTTCGAGCTGTTAAATGAATAGATAACCAGCATCAGCATTGGCGCATAAAGAAAGGTGAAGCCCAGCAGCAAAATCACAATCCGCCAGGGCGAACGAACGACCGGTAAATTATTCATCCGTGTTCTCCCACACTTTTTTGCTGATACTTGTGGAACCACATAATAGGCACGATTAGCAGCAACAACATGATAATCGCCACTGCCGAGGCGACAGGCCAGTCACGGTTATTGAAGAACTCCTGCCACAGCACGCGGCCAATCATGATGCTATCCGGACCGCCGAGCAGTTCCGGGATCACAAACTCGCCAACCGCAGGAATAAAGACCAACATCGATCCGGCAATAATTCCGCCTTTGGTGAGTGGCACGATCACGGTAAAGAACGTTTTCAGCGGTCGTGCACCGAGATCCAGTGCCGCTTCCACCAGCGAATAATCAATACGCATCAACGCGGTGTAGATTGGCAGCACCATAAACGGCACATAGGCGTAAACAATGCCAATATAGACCGCCAGGTTGGTATGCAGAATGGTCAGCGGTTGATCGATAACGCCCAGCCACAGCAGGAAGTTATTCAGCACGCCATTGTTTTTTAATATTCCCATCCAGGCATAAACGCGGATCAGAAACGAGGTCCACGACGGCAGGATCACCAGCAGCAATAAGATATTGCGGGTCGAGGGTTTACTGTGCGCCACCGCCCACGCCAGCGGGTAGCCAAGCAATAAGCAGCAGATGGTCGAAATCGCTGCCACCTGTAACGACTGGAGATAAGCATCGAAATAGAGCGGATCGTCGGTAAGTTGCAGGAAATTACCAAGATTGATAGTGATTGACAGTTGCCCGTCGGCCCACTCCATCAGTTCGGTATAAGGCGGAATGGCTCGCGCCATCTCTGCAAGACTTATTTTAAAGACAATCAGAAATGGCAGTAGGAATAGCAAAATTAACCAGATATACGGCAGGGCAATCACCAGTTTGCGCCCGTGCTTCATCTGCCACTGCGTAAGCCACTGTTTTAACCCGCCCGGCTGGACAGGAGGTTCAAGTGTACTCATCTTTGCTCCTTAAACCGTCAGCACCACACAACTGTCCACTTCCCAACATAAACGAACTTCATCACCCCAGGTCGGTAGCCCTTTGCGGTGACGATGCGCGTTTTGTAGCTGGGCGCTAATCATCTGCCCGCTTTTCAGTCGAACGTGATACACCGAAAGATCGCCGAGATAGGCAATGTGTATCACCTCCCCCACCGCGAAGTTACAACCATTGGCGGGCGGCTCCTCGCAAAGCATGATTTTTTCCGGTCGCAGCGCCACATGTACCGGCACGTTATCGACCACTGACGCCAGCGGATCGACTTTCAGCGGATGGACCAGCCCCGGTGAATCGAGCAACAGGCCGTCTTCCTGACGCTCTTTTAGTAGCCCTTCAAAGACGTTGACTGAACCAATAAACTCGGCGCTGTAGCGGGTAGTCGGATGCTCGTAAATCTCTTCCGGCTCGCCAATCTGAACAAATTTCCCGCGATTCATAATGGCGATACGCCCCGCCATGGTCATCGCCTCTTCCTGATCGTGAGTCACCATTACGCAGGTCACGCCGACACGCTCCAAAATATCCACCACTTCAAGCTGCATCCGGTCACGCAATTTTTTATCCAGCGCGCCCATCGGTTCGTCGAGCAGTAATAGTTTTGGGCGCTTGGCAAGGCTTCGGGCCAGGGCCACACGCTGGCGTTGGCCACCGGAAAGCTGATGCGGTTTGCGTTTGGCGAACTCCTGCATATGTACCAGTCCGAGCATCTCGTTGACCCGGCTGGCAATTTCCGCTTTTGGCAATTTGTCCTGCTTCAGGCCAAAGGCGATGTTCTGTTCCACGGTCATATGGGGAAACAACGCGTAAGACTGAAACATCATATTGATGGGGCGTAGATAAGGAGGAACCCGTGACAGGTCGACGCCATCAAGCATAATCTGCCCGGCAGAAGGTTGTTCAAAACCTGCCAGCATACGTAGCAGTGTGGACTTGCCACAGCCGGATGCGCCCAGCAGTGCAAAGATTTCGCCTTTATAAATGGTCAGACTGACATCATCGACCGCATGTTGACCATCGTAGGATTTGGTCAAATTACGGATTTCTAATAGTGGTGTCAGCGACTTACGACTTTTCGCCTGCGGGCGAGGGATAGCGTCATTCACGGCTGCTCTCCGGCATTGAATGTGTGCAAGCGCACCATGATGGTGCGAATTGCCGGTGGGTGTGGTGCACCCGTCCGGCATCTACAACAGCAGATTATTTTCCGCTCTTCACTTTGGTCCAGGCGCGTGTGCGCACTCGATCGATTTTTGGATCCTGCACTTGTAGTGTGAACATTTTGGCGCGAACGTCCGCAGGCGGGTAAATTCCTGGGTTATCACGGACTTCCGCACTCACCAGCGGCGTGGCTGCTTTATTGGCGTTAGCATAGAACACATGGTCGGAGATATGCGCTACTACATCCGGACGCAGCAGGTAATTCAGGAACTGATAAGCTTCGTCTTTATTTTTGGCATCCGCAGGCATGGCGAATACATCAAAGAATGCCATCGCCCCTTCTTTCGGAATCGAGAAAGAGACATTCACACCGTTTTTCGCTTCTTTCGCGCGGTTAGACGCCTGCCACACATCGCCCGCCCAGCCAATAGCGACGCAAATATCGCCGTTTGCCAGATCGTTAATGTATTGAGATGAATGGAAATAACGAATATTTGGACGCAGCTTTAACAGCAGATCGGTTGCCGGGCCAGTGTAATCATCCGCTTTGGTGCTGTTGGGATCTTTGCCGAGATAATTCAGCACGGTAGCAAAAACTTCTTCCGGCGCGTCAAGGAAAGAGACACCGCAGCTTTTCAGTTTTTCCAGATTTTCCGGTTTGAGGATCAAGTCCCAGCTATCGACGGGCGCGTTTTCTCCCAATACTGCTTTGACTTTATCGACGTTATAGCCAATTCCGGTGGTCGCCCACATATACGGCATGGCAAATTTATTGTCGGGATCGTGTTTTGCCACCAGCTTCAGCAGTTCTGGATCGAGATTCTTCCATTCTGGCAATTTGCTTTTATCCAACGGCTGGAATACACCAGCAGTCAGCTGGCGTTCAAGAAAACTGGCTGATGGAACGACAAGATCAAAGCCGGTGCTCCCCGCCATTAACTTGCCTTCCAATACTTCGTTGGAATCGAAAACATCGTAGACGACTTTTATACCCGTCTCTTTTTCAAAATTTGCCACTGTATCTGGGGCGATATAATCAGACCAGTTATAGATGTGGAGTGTTTTTTGTTCAGCCGCGAGCGTGCCGACAGAGACGGCCATCAGAGCACCTGCAACCAGACCCGATAGCCATTTTTTATTTAAGGCGGTCATATCTCTTTCCTTCTGAAAGTTCGTTAACAAACGAACAAAAGTTGTCACACTGAAAGATATGCAATAAACGTGCATATTTTTTATCGGCGCGGCGCAAGAAAAGAGAACTCTCTCCCGGCCAGCATTGCTCGCTATATAAAAGCCTTGCAAGAATAACTTTAGCCAGGGTTTGAAACTATAGCTGTAATTAAAAAACAGTATTTAACAAATTTTTATGCGCATTTGCTCTATGTGATAAAGCAAATTCGGCATAAGGCAAGTGAAAAAATCTTTAATGAAAGGTTAAATTTAGCAGAAAATATTATAATGCGCAGTCACTGCGGCAGCGACTGCGTGCTCAAAAAGAATTATCAGTGAAGGAAATAGTTTTCGGTAACGTTATTTTGCCCTTCATCGTCAGTCGGCAACAGCAGTTGATGGGCATTGGCTTCAAGGATGACCATCGAAATCTGCTCTTCACTCTGGCGTACGAACCATGCAAATTGTTCATAGGTTACGCCCTGCATAACGGATAAAGACTGGCAAACCACCAGCTTTGGCAGATTATCATCCTGCATATCAAGAAATGCTTTCACAGTCAGCGAACTGGCATTGATGGCCGACAAATCCGCCGCCAGCGGCAACACGGCTGAAGGTCTGACTTCCGCCATGGCAGAAAACAGGATCGTGTTATCAATCAGGTCGATTTTGGCATCAAAGACACCGTCAAAATTCTGCATATGCGGCAGATGTAGCGCCTGACAGTTATCACATTCAAAAAAACTCATCCCCAGGTCATCGAGCCATTGACGCAACGTATCCAGACCAGGAACGACCAGCGATGTCATAATTTTGTACAACCTCTTCCGATAAAAAGACTGGCACAGCTTACGCAAAAAGCGCAGGCAAAACCATGATCAGTCACGTTATTGCGACTAACCACCGGTTTTTAAGCAATATTCTGCCGTGGCGTGGCGCTCAATCCAGCGGATCATTTTACCCGCGATGTCGATACCGGTGGTTTTCTCTATCCCTTCCAGACCAGGCGACGCATTCACCTCCATCACCAACGGTCCGCGATTTGCTCGCAGAATATCCACGCCAGCAACATCCAGTGCCATCGTTCGTGCGGCTTTTATGGCGATTTCACGCTCCTGCGGCGTAATACTGGCAATGCTCGCCGCGCCGCCACGATGCAAATTGGAACGAAAATCGCCCTCCTTCGCCTGCCGTTCAATTGCCGCGACCACTTCATCGCCAACGACCAGACAACGAATATCACGGCCTTTTGCTTCTTTTATATATTCCTGCACCAGAATATGCGCATTAAGACCGCGAAAAGCGTCAATTACGCTTTCTGCTGCCTGACGCGTCTCCGCCAGCACCACTCCAATCCCCTGCGTGCCTTCGACCAACTTGACCACCAGCGGTGCACCACCGACCATCTCGATTAAGTCGCTGGTATCATCCGGCGAATGCGCCATGCCTGTTACAGGCAGGTCAATGCCCTGTCGCGCTAACAGTTGCATGGAACGCAATTTGTCACGCGCACGGGCAATCGCAACCGATTCGTTCAACGGATAGCTCCCCAGCATTTCGAACTGGCGTAACGCCGCAATCCCATGAAAGGTAATGGCGGTGCCAATGCGCGGGATCACCGCGTCAAAATGGGGTAGCTTGCGGCCTTTATAATGAATAGAAGACGCCGCAGGATTAATGTTCATATAGCAAGAAAGCGGATCGAGAATTTCAACCAGGTGACCGCGCTGTATAGCGGCTTCACGCAGCCGCTTACACGAATAGAGCGTTCCATCCCGGGACAATATGGCAATTTTCACCCTGCACCTCTCTGTCAGACCTGGTCAAAAGCCCGCGTATCATACATCGGCGTTACGGTTTTAGCGCATCGCCCAACCTTGTTTATGCAAATAATCGAGAATAAAAGGACGGCTTTCTTTGATAATCGTCCGACGAATGTGGTCGCTCCAGGTATCCCGACGATTATTGCTGCCACGGGTGAGATAATATTCCGCCAGTTGCTCGTCATACTGCGCCAGAGCGTCTTTATCCAGCGGTTTGTAGCTGTTTTCATGCACTAAAATGGAGGCAGGTAAACGCGGTTTGAGATCCGGTTTATCCGCGGGCCAGCCAAGACACAGACCAAATAGCGGCAAAACATGCTTCGGTAACTTCAGCAGTTCCGTCACCGCTTCGATATTATTGCGTAGGCCACCAATATATACTCCGCCCAATCCCAGAGATTCCGCTGCAGTTAACGCATTTTGCGCCATCATCGCCGTATCAACGACACCGAGCAACAGTTGTTCCGCCAGGCCAAGTTGTGCATCCGGACAGATCTGTAAATGACGGTTAAAGTCGGCACAGAACACCCAGAACTCCGCCGCTTGCGCCACATGTTTTTGCCCCCCGGTCAGCGTTACCAGTTCTTCACGCAGCGTTCTATCGGTAATGCGAATAATGCTACTGCATTGCAAAAAACTAGAACTGGAAGTCGCTCGGGCGCTGTTGATAATCGCCTCACGCTGCGCCTCAGAAATGGGGTCATCAGTGAAATGGCGAATGGAGCGATGGCCACAAATAAGTTCAATGGTTGGCGTCATTATCTTTTTCTCTTTCTGAACGTGAAGATTCCAGTGGACGGTTCATCAGTTGTGGGGCAAGCCGTTTTGCCACCTGAAGAATAACCACCACCGCAGCGGGAAGCATGAGCAAAACACCGAGAAAAATCATCAGAATTTGTATCTCTGGCGTCGAAAACGGCACCGGAAGCGAAAGGTAATGGCTTAACGACAGCAGCGCCGTCACCAGTAACATCATGCCGATGAATTCCAGTATCAACACGCTTTTAGGTAATTTACCGATCGCGCGCATAAGCTTCCCTCTGCAAAGTGAATTGCTATTTTAAAACCTTTCGTTGCGTTGTGCTTAACAGTTATAGCTTTAAGCAATCAATGCAACAGGTTAAACCTACTTTCAGCGAGTAAATTTTGGCGTAATCATGGCGGACATAAACAGATGAGGAGAGAAACAATGCAAACCGTTATTTTTGGTCGTCCGGGTTGCCCTTACTGCGTGCGTGCTAAAGAGTTGGCAGACAAACTGAGTAATGAACGCGATGACTTTGAATATCAGTATGTTGATATTCGTGCAGAAGGGATTAGCAAAGAAGATTTACAACAGAAAGCGGGTAAACCAGTAGAAACCGTACCGCAGATTTTTGTCGATCAGCAACACATCGGCGGCTATACCGATTTTGCTGCCTGGGTGAAAGAGAATCTTGAAGCCTGATTGCCGGATAAGCCCTCTCTGTTTGAGGGCTTTATTGATTTTTTCTGTGCTGTGACTTGAACAAACTACTAATAAACAAGAAACACAACGCCCCCAACGCACACCAGAAGACGGCGCTCAATAACCATGCCAGCTCTTGCCAGAATGAGCGTGTTGGTGAAAAAAACAGACGCATAATTAACATAGAACACGGTGCCGCCAGCATTGCGCCAAACAGCGGTTTAAGGACTTCTCTACGCTGCGAAAAAAAGCTGGCAACCGCCCCAGGAAGAATGAAAAACAGCAAGCCGATTTCAGGATGCCCGGCAGCCCGAAAAGCGCCTTTCATTTGCGTCGCCAGGAACAGGCACACTACAATGAAGAGGACAAAACAGCAGATTGCCCCCGCCCAACGTTGTTTATGTTTCACTCGCTCCTCCTGACACTGCCTCTATCGAACACATTTTCGCCACTATGGCGTTCAGTAAGATAAAGCCGCTTCGCATTCCATGCTAATATAGGCCAACGCAATTTTTATAGCCGTTGGTACTTAATGTGATTACACTAGTAAAATATATTGTTTCTTTACTATTGCTTATGTGCGCTGAATGAATCCGCGCCCTGATTTCAGGTAAAAACATTATCTTAAATTACCATTTCTTTCAACAGCTTACTCGTAAACAAGAAGTTAGTCTCCGTGAATATAAACGTCGCCGAATTGTTAAATGGGAATTACATTCTGTTATTATTTGTAGTCCTTGCGCTTGGACTATGTCTAGGAAAATTACGACTTGGTTCAATCCAACTGGGTAATTCCATTGGCGTTTTAGTCGTATCGTTACTATTAGGGCAACAACATTTCAGCATTAACACCGACGCGCTTAATCTTGGCTTTATGTTGTTTATTTTCTGCGTCGGGGTCGAAGCCGGACCCAACTTTTTTTCCATTTTTTTCCGCGATGGGAAAAATTACCTAATGTTAGCTCTGGTGATGGTTAGCAGTGCGCTGGCGATCGCCTTAGGGTTGGGTAAGCTGTTTGGCTGGGATATCGGTCTGACGGCCGGTATGTTGGCTGGCTCCATGACATCGACACCGGTTCTGGTCGGTGCTGGCGACACATTACGCCATTCCGGTATGGAAAGCGGACAGCTCACCACGGCACTGGATAATCTAAGCCTTGGGTATGCGTTAACCTATTTAATTGGCCTGGTGAGTTTAATTGTCGGTGCACGTTATTTACCGAAGTTGCAACATCAGGATTTACAGACCAGCGCCCAACAAATCGCTCGCGAACGTGGCCTGGACACCGATGCCAGCCGCAAAGTTTATTTGCCGGTGATCCGCGCCTACCGTGTCGGCCCGGAGCTGGTGGCCTGGACCGACGGCAAAAATCTGCGTGAATTGGGTATTTATCGTCAAACCGGTTGCTACATTGAACGTATTCGTCGTAACGGGATTCTGGCAAATCCAGATGGCGACGCCGTACTGCAAATGGGCGATGAGATAGCGTTAGTGGGATATCCAGACGCCCATGCCCGCCTCGATCCCAGCTTCCGTAACGGTAAAGAAGTTTTTGATCGTGACCTTCTCGACATGCGTATCGTCACTGAAGAGGTCGTCGTCAAAAACCATAACGCGGTAGGTAAACGTCTGGCACAACTAAAGTTGACCGATCACGGTTGCTTCCTTAACCGCGTCATCCGCAGCCAGATTGAGATGCCAATTGATGACAACGTTGTGCTTAATAAAGGTGATGTTTTACAGGTGAGCGGCGATGCCCGTCGCGTGAAAACCATTGCTGACCGCATCGGCTTTATCTCGATTCACAGCCAGGTCACAGACCTGCTGGCATTCTGCGCGTTCTTTGTTATTGGCCTGATGATCGGGATGATCACCTTCCAGTTCAGTACATTTAGCTTTGGCATGGGTAACGCTGCTGGCTTGTTATTCGCCGGCATTATGTTGGGCTTTATGCGCGCTAACCACCCGACCTTCGGTTACATTCCGCAGGGGGCGTTAAGCATGGTGAAAGAGTTCGGCTTGATGGTGTTTATGGCAGGCGTTGGTTTAAGCGCCGGTAGCGGCATTAATAACGGCCTGGGCGCGATCGGTGGTCAGATGTTAATTGCCGGATTGATTGTCAGTCTGGTGCCGGTGGTTATCTGCTTCCTGTTCGGCGCTTATGTACTGCGTATGAACCGCGCACTCCTGTTCGGCGCGATGATGGGCGCGCGTACTTGTGCGCCGGCAATGGAGATCATCAGCGACACCGCACGCAGTAACATCCCAGCCTTAGGTTATGCGGGCACTTATGCAATAGCTAACGTACTGCTAACGCTGGCCGGGACAATCATTGTCATGGTATGGCCAGGACTCGGATAAAACTGAAGTTGCCCTGAAAATGAAATTTTTTTGTACAATCGGCGAACTTTTCTTTGGGGCATCAGTCTTAATTAGTGCCACTGCTTTTCTTTGATGTCCCCATTTTGTGGAGCCCATCAACCCCGCCATTTTGGTTCAAGGTTGATGGGTTTTTTGTTGCCTGAAATTTATCTCCTGCCCCGCCACTCGTGCCACCATCCGTAAAATCTCCTCGCGCGATAGCGGCTTACGGTCAGTGACAAAATGCAGCGTCATCCCTTCAATAAAAGCATCCAGAGCCCGGGCCGTTCCAGGTTCAAACCA
This sequence comes from Escherichia sp. E4736, assembly GCF_005781225.1. Lineage (NCBI taxonomy): Bacteria > Pseudomonadati > Pseudomonadota > Gammaproteobacteria > Enterobacterales > Enterobacteriaceae > Escherichia > Escherichia sp. E4736. The sequence goes on from NZ_VATT01000011.1 coordinate 38,366, forward strand.
TTGTTCGAGTGTTTGCTGACTGCGCTGCATCCAGTTTTGCATCACTGTTTTTAATAACGGTTTTCGGCTGGCAAGCGCGTAGAGTTGATACATCAGTTCCATGTTGTCCTGCGTTGCAACCTGCGAGCTGTAGATCATTTCTGTGATGGCCAGGCAGGCACTGGGGGCATCGCTGACATCGAGAAAAAATGCCTGATATTGCAGTGACATAGTCTGCGTAAAGCTACTGAATGCCTCCAGCAATAGCTCATCAATTCCTGAAAAATAGTAGGTCATCGACCCTAACGGTACCCCGGCAAGGGTAGCTATTTTACGGTGCGTCACGGCATGTATTCCGTAAAGTTTCACCGCCTCGAGAGTGGCCTGGATGATTTTTTCTCGCCGTTGTGGATCGTTAGCGCGACGCATGTCATTTCCTCTCTCTGCAATTGTGTACAAATGTACACAACCTTGCTAAGGTTGTCTTCTCTCTTCTTTTTTTGACGTGATCTATGACAGTAAATTCTTCACGTAATGCCTTGAAACGCCGTACCTGGGCGCTGTTCATGTTCTTCTTTTTGCCGGGCCTTCTAATGGCTTCCTGGGCAACCAGAACGCCCGCTATCCGCGACATTCTTTCTGTCTCTATCGCCGAAATGGGCGGAGTGCTCTTTGGTCTGTCAATCGGTTCGATGAGCGGCATTCTCTGCTCGGCGTGGTTAGTAAAACGCTTTGGGACGCGTAATGTCATCCTGGTCACGATGTCCTGCGCATTGATCGGGATGATGATATTAAGTCTGGCGCTCTGGCTGACATCTCCTGTGCTCTTTGCCGTTGGTCTTGGCGTTTTTGGCGCCAGTTTTGGTTCCGCAGAAGTGGCGATAAACGTTGAAGGTGCTGCCGTTGAGCGAGAAATGAATAAAACGGTTTTGCCGATGATGCATGGCTTCTACAGTCTCGGTACGCTGGCGGGGGCTGGTGTAGGGATGGCGCTGACGGCCTTTGGAGTTCCGGCAACTGTTCACATTTTGCTGGCGGCGCTGGTGGGCATCGCGCCTATTTATATCGCTATTCAGGCAATCCCTGACGGTACGGGAAAAAATGCTGCCGATGGCACGCAGCATAGTGAAAAAGGGGTTCCTTTTTATCGTGATATTCAGTTGCTATTAATTGGTGTCGTGGTGCTGGCAATGGCTTTTGCAGAAGGTTCTGCCAACGACTGGTTACCCTTATTAATGGTTGATGGCCACGGATTTAGCCCAACATCCGGCTCATTGATATACGCAGGTTTCACATTGGGGATGACCGTTGGACGTTTTACCGGCGGCTGGTTTATTGATCGTTACAGCCGCGTTGCTGTGGTACGTGCCAGTGCACTAATGGGTGCGTTGGGTATCGGGCTAATTATTTTTGTTGATAGCGCCTGGGTCGCCGGGGTATCTGTCGTTCTTTGGGGACTGGGTGCCTCGCTGGGCTTCCCGCTGACCATTTCAGCCGCCAGTGATACCGGCCCCGATGCACCAACCCGTGTCAGCGTAGTGGCCACGACCGGTTATCTGGCTTTCCTCGTCGGGCCGCCACTGCTGGGCTATCTCGGCGAACATTATGGATTACGTAGTGCAATGCTGGTTGTACTGGCGCTGGTTATTCTCGCGGCTATCGTCGCAAAAGCCGTCGCCAAACCCAATACAAAAACGCAGACTGCGATGGAGAATAGTTGATGGGCATTAAATTAATTGCGGTAGACATGGACGGTACTTTCTTAAGCGATCAAAAAACCTATAACCGCGAGCGGTTTATGGCCCAATATCAGCAGATGAAAGCACAAGGTATTCGCTTTGTGGTTGCCAGCGGGAATCAATATTATCAGTTGATCTCATTCTTCCCCGAAATTGCCGATGAAATTGCTTTTGTGGCGGAAAATGGTGGCTGGGTAGTGAGCGAAGGCAAAGATGTTTTTAATGGTGAGCTATCGAAAGATGCTTTTGCCACTGTCGTGGCGCATTTGCTGACGCGCCCGGAAGTGGAGATTATTGCCTGCGGCAAAAATAGCGCCTATACCCTCAAAAAATATGACGATGCCATGAAAACCGTGGCGGAAATGTATTATCACCGTCTGGAATACGTCGATAACTTTGACAACCTAGAAGATATCTTCTTCAAGTTTGGCCTGAATCTTTCCGATGAACTGATTCCACAAGTGCAGAAAGCATTACATGAAGCCATCGGCGATATTATGGTGCCAGTGCATACCGGCAACGGCAGCATCGATTTAATCATCCCCGGCGTGCATAAAGCCAATGGCCTGCGTCAACTCCAGAAATTATGGGGAATAGACGACAGCGAAGTCGTGGTCTTTGGCGATGGCGGTAATGATATTGAGATGCTGCGTCAGGCAGGGTACAGCTTCGCAATGGAAAATGCCGGCAGCGTGGTTGTTGCAGCGGCGAAATATCGTGCAGGTTCCAATAACCGTGAAGGCGTACTGGACGTGATTGATAAAGTTCTTAAACACGAAGCGCCATTTAATCAATAAAACGGCAGCACGCCCGGCAACACAACGCCTGAATGAAGGCTGCATAATTCGCAGAAATTAACTCACTGGATTATTTCAGGCGAAATGATTATGAAGAATTATGTTTTGCTGGGCGCGTTTCTCATGAGTTTTGCCGGTGCAACGATGGCGCAAAGCGTTACCGTCGATGTGCCAAGTGGATACAAAGTGGTAGTGGTCCCTGATTCTGTCAGCGTTCCACAAGCCGTCAGTGTCGCTACTGTGCCGCAAACCGTCTATGTGGCTCCTGCTCCGGCTTACCGTCCACATCCGTATGTTCGTCACCTTGCCAGCGTTGGCGAAGGAATGGTTATCGAACATCAGATCGATGACCATCACCATTAATACGAAAATGCCTGATTGCATTGTGCAATCAGGCATTTTTTTTACCCTTCGTGCGAATTTCCTACCTGTTTATTTTTTAAAAAGATAAACATCAGCAGCAGCCACAAAATTCCGTTGGCAAGGTTGAAGAGATTAAACAGACCATTGCCGCCGTTCAGATACGCGTGTTTACTGATCTCAATACCGACAGTGAAAATCAGCATTTGCAACATCCCCATCGCCGCAGAAACCGTACCTTTACTCATATCGCTGGCAAACAACGTCAGACGCACCAGTCCCGCATTCGCCAGACCAATACCAAAAGCATAAATACTTAACCCAGCGGTCATCCACAAATACGCGTGCGATGAGATGACCGTTGCCGCAGCGGCGACCAACAGACCAATCATAATCGGCCAACCGCCCATAATGATCAGCGAACGTACGGTGCGACGCGAGGTCAGTCGCGCCAGCAGTAGGTTCCCCGCAATTAATGCGCCGAAAATGGGAACTTGCAGCAAACCATATTCATAGCTGCTCAACTGCTCGCCGGTTATGATAATAATCGGCGACTGGGCAATCCACGCCAGCAACGGCAGACTAACAAACCCCAGTGCCAGCGCCCCCGCAACAAAGCGACCATTCTTCAGCACCAGCTTGTAGTCACGCCCGAGCTCTTTCAGCGACAGTTTCTCACCTATACGCGTGGCGGTTTCTGGCATGGCACGTTGCAGACCGAAGAAGGAGATCGTTGCCAATGCGGCAAATAATACAAACATCCCTTCCCAGGGCAGCACATGGATCCACGCCGCACCCACCAACGGGCCGAGTAGCGGAGCAATCAGCGCCACGTTCGCCATCAGCGCGGTGATCTTGATACAAACCGCCTCTTCGAAGGATTCCTGAATTGCGGCGTAACCCACAGCGCCAATGAAACAGAGGCTTATGCCCTGCAAGAAGCGCAACAGCGTGAATTGTTCAATGTTTTGCGCCAGTAATATCGCCAGACAAGTGATGATAAACCACACTACGCCCGCCAGCATCACCGGACGGCGACCAATACGATCCGACAATGGCCCCAGCAGCCACTGTAAAAACATCCCACCCGCAAGGTACGCGGTCATCGAGGTAGGAACCCAATCAATGCCCGCCTGGTACTGTTCCACCACGGCCAACATACCGGGCTGAATCATATCGTTACCGATATAGGTTGAAAATTCGTAGAGCACCAGACAGAGAGGGAAAAGTAATGCCTGACGTCCAAGTCTGGCACCATTAGCTAATCTATTTTGCATGCAATTTCTTCGCCAATAATAATCGCGCAAAGTTTAATAAAAGCGCGGCTAACGAGAAAGCAATTTTTGCTCCTTAAGCACATTCTTACATTAATCGGCGATTAGACTCTCTTTTTTTAAGCTTTATTTAACTACCGCGCGTTACCATTACTTCACGTAATACGGGCCGCTTATGAGAAATAAGACGATGCCGCTTTACCCTGTTTAACATGCACCTTATTCTCACCGCCTTGCCTGACGGCTCCCCATTAAACACCTTATGAGTCTGGAAGTTATGCTGGAAAATCTCAATTACTCATTATTCTCTCTAATTAATGCCACGCCAGATTCTTCTCCGTGGATGATCTCGTTGGCGATTTTTATTGCCAAAGATTTGATTACTGTGGTGCCGCTACTGGCCGGGGTACTTTGGCTGTGGGGACGTACGGCGCAACGGCAGATAGTGATAAAAATAGCGATCGCACTGGCTGTAAGTCTGTTTGTTTCCTGGTGGATGGGTCATTTATTTCCACATGACCGCCCGTTTGTCGAGAATATCGGCTATAACTTCCTGCACCATGCGGCGGATGACTCTTTCCCGAGCGATCACGGCACGGTGATCTTCACCTTCGCTCTGGCATTTTTAATCTGGCATCGTTTGTGGTCCGGATCGCTTCTCATGGTGCTGGCCGTAATTATTGCCTGGTCGCGGGTCTACCTTGGCGTCCACTGGCCACTGGATATGCTTGGTGGGTTGTTGGCGGGAATGATTGGTTGCCTTAGCGCGCAGATTATCTGGCAAGCTGCGGGGGCGATGCTCTACCAGCGGCTGCAATCGTGGTATCGCTTCTGTTTCGCCTTACCGATCCGTAAAGGCTGGGTACGTGGCTGATTTCGGATAAAACGTGTAATATCAGGCGGCTCGCTTCAATAACTATTCAGAGGGAATATGGAAACACGTCGCGAAGAGCGCATCGGGCAATTACTCCAGGAATTAAAACGCAGCGATAAGTTACATCTGAAGGACGCCGCCGCCCTACTTGGGGTTTCAGAGATGACGATTCGTCGCGACCTGAATAACAACAGCGCCCCCGTCGTATTACTCGGCGGCTATATCGTTCTCGAACCACGCAGCGCCAGCCATTACCTGCTAAGCGACCAAAAATCCCGTCTGGTGGAAGAAAAACGCCGCGCTGCGAAACTGGCCGCGACGTTGGTAGAACCCGGTCAGACCCTCTTTTTTGACTGCGGCACCACTACGCCCTGGATTATTGAAGCGATTGATAATGAAATCCCTTTCACCGCCGTTTGTTATTCACTAAATACCTTTCTGGCGCTGCAAGAGAAACCACATTGCCGGGCGTTTCTTAGTGGTGGAGAATTTCACGCCAGCAACGCCATCTTCAAACCTATCGATTTTCAACAAACGCTGAATAATTTTTGTCCGGATATCGCTTTTTATTCCGCTGCGGGTGTACATATCAAAAAAGGCGCAACCTGTTTTAATCTTGAAGAGTTGCCGGTAAAACACTGGGCTATGTCGATGGCGCAAAAGCATGTGCTGGTTGTCGACCACAGTAAGTTTGGTAAGGTACGTCCGGCACGCATGGGCGACCTGAAACGCTTTGATATCGTAGTAAGCGATCGTTGTCCGGAAGATGAGTATGTGAAGTACGCGCAAACGCAGCGTATTAAGTTAATGTATTAATTAAGCATCGCCGGATGACGTCAACGCGCCATCCGGTCATCTAAAGATTAAGAGAACCAGCTACCAAACCACTGATGGAATTTCATCATCACGAAATCCCACATCCGACCAAAGAATCCCCCCTCTTCCACATTCTCCATTACGATCAGCGGACGCTGTTCAATAGATTTACCGTTAAGCTGGAAATCAATGGTTCCGACGACCTGGCCTTTTTTCAGCGGTGCGGTGAGCTGCGGTTCGGTTAATGTATAACTGGCTTTCAGGTTTTTCAGTTGTCCACGCGGAATAGTCACCGCTCCGCCTTCGCCAGCACCGAGATTCACTTCACTCTTATCGCCAAACCAGACTCGCTGGGTCACAAAGGTGGCATCAGGTTTAATTGGTGTCACGGTTTCAAAGAAACGGAAGCCCCAGGTGAGCAACTTTTCGGACTCATTAAAACGGATACGATCGGTTTTCGCTCCCAGTACCACAGAGATCAAACGCATGTCGCCCTGGGTCGCGGAGGCCACCAGGTTGTAACCGGCTCCTGCCGTAGTACCGGTCTTCATGCCATCGACATTGACATTACTACTCCACAGCAGACGGTTACGGTTTGGCTGGCGAATCTTGTTGAAGGTAAATTCCTTCTCTTTATGAATGGCGTACTCTTCCGGTACATCGTGGATTAACGCTTTGCCCAGCAAGGCCATATCGCGTGCGGTACTGAACTGCCCCGGAGCGTCAAGGCCGTGGACCGTCTGGAAGGTGGTGTTGGTCAGGCCCAATTTTTTAGCATAACCATTCATCAAGCCAATAAATGACTCCTGACTGCCCGCGACGTAATCTGCCAGCGCAATACAGGCGTCATTACCGGACTGAATAATCACGCCTTTGTTTAAATCGGCCACCGAAACCTGATCGCCCGGTTTGAGGAACATCACCGACGAACCGCGCAGCGCCGGATTCCCCGTCGCCCAGGCATCTTTACCGACCGTCACCATATCGGTGAGTTTAATCTTATCGGCCTTGAGCGCCTGCCCAACCACATAGCTGGTCATGATTTTGGTCAGACTGGCTGGATCCAGTTTCTCATCCGCATTACCTTCAGCCAGCACTTTTCCGCTGGCGTAATCCATTAAAATCCATGCACGCGCATCCACGCTCGGCGCGTCAACGGTCTGTTCCGCCGCGAATGCCGTTGGGGCAAAAAGAAATAAAAATGCAGAACCCGCTGCAAGACCACGAAGGAAAGAGGAGTATTGCGTCATAAATGCCACCCGAGTATCCATTCAAAAAAAATACGTTATATCGCCGTATGATAAGTTCGGTGATTAATAACGCACACACAAACTTAAAGAAACCGTAAGTTGGTAAAGTTTTTAAAGTTTATGCAATATCCTGCCGCTTCGCTGCTTCTGGCGTCATTTTTTTACCAACTGTTGCTTAAAAGTTAACTTTACTCCACCATCAGAGTCCTGTTCAGCCTGTGGCTGCCTGTGTAAAAAGGGGTGAGTATGATTACGCTGTGGGGTCGGAATAATTCAACCAACGTAAAAAAAGTGTTGCTGACGCTCGAAGAACTGGATCTACCTTATGAGCAAATTCTCGCGGGCCGTGAGTTTGGAGTAAACCATGACGCCGACTTTCTGGCGATGAATCCCAACGGGCTGGTGCCGCTGTTGCGCGACGACGAAAGTGATTTAATTCTCTGGGAATCGAACGCCATTGTCCGCTACCTGGCAGCACAGTACGGGCAAAACCGCTTGTGGATCGACTCGCCAGCACGTCGTGCAGAAGCGGAAAAATGGATGGACTGGGCAAACCAGACGCTCAGTAATGCCCATCGCGGGATCCTGATGGGATTGGTCAGAACACCGCCTGAAGAGCGCGACCAGGCCGCCATTGATGCCAGTTGCAAGGAATGCGACGCTCTGTTTGCCCTTCTTGATGCGGAACTGGCAAAAGTGAAATGGTTCTCTGGTGATAAATTTGGCGTGGGTGATATCGCTATTGCACCGTTTATCTACAATTTGTTTAACGTCGGTCTGACCTGGACACCGCGCCCAAATCTGGAACGCTGGTATCAACAGCTCACTGAACGCCCCGCAGTGCGTAAAGTGGTGATGATCCCCGTTAGCTAATTATTACGTGGACTTACTTTCAGTAATTCGCCATTGGACTCGTCGGTCAATACGTACAAATAACCGTCGGGCCCAGTGCGAACATCACGAATTCGCTGCCCTCTGTCCGTTAATATACGGCCATCTTCCGTTACCTGATTGCCTTTGACGCTCATCACGATGACATCTTTGTCTTTTAACGCGCCAATAAATAATTTTTGCTGCCACTGGGGGAATTTGTCGCTGTTATAGAAGGCCATACCGCTCACGGCGGGCGAATCTTTCCAGTAGAAAATCGGTTGTTCGGTACCGGCAACGATCCCCCCTTTCGCTTCCGGTATTTTAAGTCCCGAGTAATTGATGCCCCAGGATGCCAGCGGCCAGCCGTAATTTTTGCCTTTTTCCGGGATATTAATTTCATCACCACCGCGCGGACCATGCTCATTCAGCCACAGCGCATTGCTCCACGGATTCATCGCCATCCCTTGCGGATTACGAATGCCGTAAGACCAGATCTCAGCGCGCATGCCGGATTCCTTTGCAAAAGGATTATCATCCGGGATCTCGCCCTGGTCGGTCAGACGCACCAGTTTGCCCTGTAATTTATCCAGATCCTGCGCCGTCGGGCGCTGATTGTTTTCCCCCAGACCAATAAACAAATAACCTTTGCCGTCAAACACCAACCGTCCACCAAAATGGTTACCGGTAGAAAGCTTAGGCATCTGACGAAAAACGGTGCGGAAATCCGTTATTTTTGTCAGATCATCGCTCAAACGGCCATAACCTACGGCAGTACCGGCTTTGTCATCATCTCCCTGTTCCGAATAACTTAACCAGATGCGGCGAGACTGGGCAAAATCAGGCGCTAAAGCTACATCCAACAAGCCTCCCTGCCCGTGCACCCAGACTTCCGGCACACCAGCCAGCGGCGCAGATAATCCTTTTCCTTCTTGCCAGTGGCGTAACTCGCCACCACGCAGCGTGATTAACATACCGTGATTATCGGGTAAAAAGGCCAGCGCCCAGGGATGGTCGAGTTTGTCTTGCAATACTTCGACATTTACCGTTGCAGGCGCCGCCCAGAGAGCGGAAGAAACACAGAAAAGGGTCACAAGGAAAAGGGATTGTCGATGCATAACGCCTCCGGATTGACTCTGGCTTAAAGCGTAGTCAGTCAAAAGCGCAACAAATGCATTTTTACATAAACTTAAACATGAAGGGGGAGATGCATTCTCCCCCTTAGTTTTCAGGCCTTCTCAAGCATGGCGTGCTTCTGCAGGCTCTGGATACTCAGCGTTAAGCTCATCAGACAATTTTCAAGCTTATCGGCGTTGACGGTAATAAAATTTGGGCAATCATGATACCCACTCATCAAACATACTGCGGCTGTCGCTAATGCTTCTTCAGCATGATGAAGAGCATCCCACTCTTCCTTATCCAGATGAAGATTCAACCGCAGCGATTTATCGTGCAATTCGCGATGCAGTTTAAAAAAGTTATCTCGTAGATGATTGCTTTCGCTGACGGACATGTATCCTTTGGCCTTCCTCAAATGCACGTATGCAGCGAGGTCAACTTGAGCGTCTTTCAACCGGTTCAGCAGGTCGATTCGCTGTCTGTCAACGAACATACTTCGATCCTCCTCTTTCCAACCTTGTTGCAATTAAATAGTATGGCTATTTTTTGAGCAAAATGCTGTCAAGGATCAATACTTCACATCTTATTAATATTAATTTACATTATTTCTCTTTCCAGTACCTCACATCCCCACGGTGCCAGTTCTAATTGTTGTGAACAAGCCTTGCCCGTTTCCGCCACTCGCCACGCTCCAGGAAGCACAACATTTTGTACATGAGCAGTGTAATTTTGTACAAAAACCCATTCCTGCTCGCCGTCTGTCCGACGCGTTGCAATAACGCCAGCAGGAAGTTCAGTAGCAAGTGCTTTTGGGAGATGAAGTGTGTTGATCAACATCGCGGCAAACGCTTGATGAAATGACGCATCATTACGCGAAGCCACATAGAAAGCACGACCTTGTCCGACGTGATTTACCGTTAACGCAGGTGTACCCGCATAAAAATCCTCACCATAGCGCGCCAGAACCTGAGCACCTTCGGCGTGAATAACCGCACATAATTCCCGTGCCTGCCATTGCCCCTGCAGTCCATACGCATTCGGCTCGCAGATAACTTCGTTATGCTGATAATCATTAAGACTATCAATTTCTTCAGCCCATACGCCCATCAGGTCACGCAACGGGCCAGGGAACCCACCCAGGTGACATAAATCGGTTTCATTGACAATCCCGGACCAGTAAGTGGTAACAAAATTGCCACCAGCTTCGACATAAGCACGAGCACGCGCAGCAAATCCATCGCGAACCATATAGAGCATTGGAGCGATAACTAACTGATAACCCGTAAGATCACAATCAGCATTGATAATATCGACCGCCACGCCCTGCTCCCAGAAAGGTCGGTAATGCTCCACTACCGTTTGTTCGTAGTGGATCCCGCAATTGCGCGGCCCGGCAGCATCATTGACCGCCCAGCGGTTTTCCCAGTCGAAAATAATGGCAACTTTGGCCTGCGTTTTCGTCCCAACCAGTTGTTTAAGATGAGCCAGCCGTTGCCCCAGTTGTATGACTTCGCGCCCGGTACGCGTCTCCAGATGACCGACGTGATCAACCACCGCACCATGAAACTTCTCCACGGCACCACGACTCTTACGCCACTGAAAATAGTGCACGCCGTCTGCGCCGTGAGCGACGGCCTGTAAGGAAGAAAGAATATTCATTCCCGGCTTTTTCAATTTGCTGGTTGGCTGCCAGCTTGTCTGACTGGGCGTGGATTCCATCAGAATAAACGGTTTATTTTTCAAGGTACGCATCAGGTCGTGATACATCGCGGTTTTACAGGCTACGGCGCGTTCATCTTCCTGTTTGTGCCACATGGGGTAGCTATCCCAACTCACAAAATCAACCACTTCGGCTAATGCCCAGTAGTTGTAGTCATTGAAATACCACATAAAATTGGTCGTCGCAGGTAAATCGGGGCGTTCTGCTTTTAACGGCGCGATTTCCATTTGATAGAACTCTTTTACCTGCGATGTGACAAAGCGCCGCCAATCAAGATTCAAACCGTGGTTGGACATTTCACCTATTGGGGAAGGAGATTCAATTTGTGACCAGTCACTGTATGTATGACTCCAGAAGCCAGTCCACCATGCCTGATTAAGCGCCTCAAGAGTGGTGTAACGCGTCTGCAACCAACGGCGAAACGCCTGTTGGCATCCATTACAATGACACTCTCCGCCATACTCATTACTGATATGCCATCCCAGAACCGCCGGATGATTGGCGTATCGCTGCGCCAGCTTACGGTTAATTTGCGTCACTTTATCTTTATACACTGGCGAAGAAAGGCAGTGATTATGGCGACCACCGTGAAGCATTTTCTCGCGTGAGGCGCTAACTCTCAGAACCTCTGGATAACGAGCAGCAAGCCAGGCGGGTTTGGCTCCGCTTGGTGTTGCGAGGAAGACAGAGATCCCACCAGCATGAAGTTTATCCAGCACCTCATCCAGCCAGTCAAAGCGATACTCACCCTCTGTGGGTTCCAGCATTGACCAGCTAAAAATGCCCACCGACATGGTGTTACAACCAGCCTGTTGCATCATAGCGATATCTTTTTCCAGAATCCCAGGGACATGTAACCATTGCTCCGGATTGTAATCAGCGCCATGAAGTAACCATGGGGCTCTGGGGATGATCGGTGGGTACTTGTCCATGCTGACTCCTGAATTGTTTTAAACAGACAAAAAATGTTATTCGTTCACAATAATGTCATCTAGTAATTTATTGCTTCGTTATGCAAGGAATGTCCGGCAGGAATGTGATCAAGTACGCGTTTTTCCCTTCAAACAGGTTCGTCGGTTCAGCTTACCGGCACTGAGACAGGTGAGCGTGATACGTATGACATTCACTGCGGTATACTGTGACAAATCTTTTAGCCGGGGCGAATATGAAAACCAAAGCTGCAACCCTTGCCGATGTTGCTCGTCATGCCAATGTTTCTTATCAGACAGTGTCGCGGGTGCTTAACAATTCAGCGAACGTGTCTGCTAAAACACGTCAAAAAATTGAACAAGCCATTGCCGAACTTAAGTACGTTCCAAATCGCGTAGCTCAACAGTTGGTAGGGAAAGAGAGCAAAACGGTCGGGCTGGTTACAACTTCACTTGCCCTGCATGCCCCCTCGCAAATTGCGGCAGCAGTGAAAAAATATGCCGGAGAACAGGGATATCAGGTGCTGATATCCATGATTGACGATGTTGATATTAAAGGTATTCAGGCTGCAATTAATGAATTAAAAGCACAACGGGTAACAAAGATTATTATCAACGCACCGCTGGAAACGGCATTGGCTGAAACACTGGTTGCTGAAAACAGCGATGTATTGTGTTTGTTTCTCGACGTAGACCCTTATAGCCCGGTATTTAACGTCACTTTTAATCCCGCAGAAGGTGCACGCGCCAGCGTGAAACATCTTTACGATTTGGGGCATCGTCAATTTTGCTTGATCTCTGGCCCTGAAAATTCAGTACCAGCGCGGCTACGACTCAATACCTGGCGCGACACCCTCGCTTCACTCCAACTGACGCCGCTGGCCATTCATTATGGTAGTTGGGACGCTCAAAGCGGCTATCTGGCGACGTTACAAATGCTACGTGAAACACCACAGGTAACCGCTCTTCTGATCGCCAATGATCAGATGGCATTGGGGGCATTAAGCGCCTTACATCAACAAAAACGTAAAATCCCGCAAGATATTTCTGTCATAGGCTATGACGACACCTATGAGAGTGCATTTTTTGAACCTTCGCTAACGACGGTCGCAATCGACTTTGATTTACAAGGGAAAATTGCCGTTCAACAAATTTTACAGCCGGACGATGAACACCCGATGCTCCGCTCTTCAACCATCCTTCCCAGTCGCCTGGTCGTGCGTAACTCTGCTGGTCCCCTGCACTCACCACAGACTGATCTGATGAATATTGCTGAACACCTTCGCACACTGGCAGATGAGCTAACACGAAAGGCATAAAAGTAATACGTTCTCATAAAAAGATTTAGTGATCTGTTTCGCTAAATCTTTTTTATTATCAGCAATAATTGTGATGTAAATCTCAAACATTCATTTAACACATTGCCTAATCATCGCGGTCAGGGTCAGAGTAAAAATGAAATTGTTAACGTATGACATTTCCGGAGATGCATACCAAAACAATAACCAGTAAGCACAGCTAATGCCTGTGCCAACGGTAAATGACCCAACGCCAGTGATTGAGGATATGGCTATGTTATTGCCCGGTAAACGTAATTATATTTTGCTCAGTATTTTCGATTTTCTGTACCTCTTCGCCTGGTCGGCAACGATGGCATTTTTTGTCATATGGACGACACAGCATCTGGAAATTACCGCCACACGCACAGGATTGCTTTATTCCGTTAATGCTTTCATTGCGTTATTAATGCAGCCGTTCTTCGGTTTCATCTCCGATAAATTTGGTCTTAAGAAACAACTCATCTGGCTCCTCGTCGCATTATTACTTCCCGTAGGCCCATTCTTTATTTATGTGTATGCCCCGCTTCTGGTTCATAACTTCTGGCTGGGCGCTGTTTTGGGTGGCGTTTACCTGGGGATCATTTTTAATTCTGGCTGTGGCGTTCTGGATTCCTGGATAGATAAAGTTTCGCGCCGTTATCATTTTGAATATGGTCGCGTAAGAATGTGGGGCTCTCTGGGATGGGCCGCTGCCGCGTGGATTGTGGGTAAATACATTGATACCAGCCCTAATCTCTCTTTCTGGCTGGCAAGCTGTGCCATTGTGATCGCCGCAATCTGCTTTATGTTTACCAAAATTGAACTGACCGAGGCGGAAATTGAAAAAACCAATTCGCTGAAAGCTATCCATGCGCTTGAACTGGCGAAAAATAGTCAGTTCTGGTTTTTATTGATGTTCACTCTGTTCGTAACACAAATTTATGACACCTACGATCAACAATTCGCACAATATTTTTCGCTGCAATTCCCGACGCCAGAAGAAGGCAATCGCTGGTACGGGATTCTGGCTTCTGTCCAGGTCTGTGGAGAAACCTTATTTCTCTGTCTGATGCCGTGGTTTGTTAACCGCACTGGCGCCAAATGGGCATTAGTGATTGCCGGAACCATTATGTCGCTACGCATTGCCGGTTCTGCTATCCAACTGGGGCCAGTGTGGATTGCGGCCGTTAAAATGATGCACGCCATCGAAAAACCACTGATCCTGGTGTCTGTGTTTAAATTTATCGCGGCTAACTTTGATCATAAACTCTCTTCGACGGTATACCTGCTGGTGCTTTTTGTGGCATCCATCGCCACGGCAATCTATTCACCCATTGCCGGCTATCTGTATGACACCATTGGCTTTGCTGAAACCTATCTAATCCTGGGGGCGATTGCCGGTTGCTTCACACTTATTTCGGTCTTTACGCTGCGGGACAAATCCAGTAGCCAGCCTGCGGAGGCGCTAACTGAAAACCCAGTAGCATGACAATCATTTGCGCCCCGATATTTGGGGCGTTTTCCTCGCCTGTTGACCAGATTACGATACAAATTTTATCCAGAACTCTGTAGAATCCCTGCCCTGACCTTTCCTGTAACTGAATATTTTTTAAGCTATGAGCAAAGTAACTCCCCAGCCGAAAATCGGCTTTGTTTCCCTCGGCTGTCCGAAAAACCTCGTCGATTCAGAGCGCATTCTTACCGAACTGCGTACTGAAGGTTATGACGTAGTACCGAGCTATGACGACGCAGATATGGTGATCGTCAACACCTGCGGCTTTATTGACAGCGCGGTGCAAGAATCTCTGGAAGCCATTGGCGAAGCGTTGAATGAAAACGGCAAGGTGATTGTGACTGGTTGTCTGGGAGCAAAAGAAGATCAGATCCGCGAAGTTCACCCGAAAGTGCTGGAAATCACCGGGCCTCATAGCTACGAGCAAGTTCTGGAGCACGTTCATCACTACGTGCCAAAACCGAAACACAATCCGTTCCTGAGCCTGGTGCCGGAACAGGGTGTTAAGTTGACCCCGCGTCATTACGCCTATCTGAAGATTTCCGAAGGTTGTAACCACCGCTGCACCTTCTGCATTATTCCTTCAATGCGCGGCGATCTGGTGAGCCGCCCGATTGGCGAAGTATTAAGCGAAGCGAAACGTCTGGTGGATGCGGGCGTTAAAGAGATTCTGGTGATCTCACAGGATACTTCCGCCTATGGCGTAGATGTTAAACACCGTACTGGCTTCCACAACGGCGAGCCGGTAAAAACCAGCATGGTCAGCCTGTGCGAACAGTTATCGAAACTGGGGATCTGGACACGTCTGCACTACGTTTACCCTTATCCGCACGTGGACGACGTCATCCCGCTGATGGCTGAAGGCAAAATCCTGCCATATCTGGATATTCCGCTGCAGCATGCCAGCCCGCGCATTCTCAAACTGATGAAGCGCCCAGGTTCGGTGGATCGCCAACTGGCACGTATCAAAAAATGGCGTGAAATCTGCCCGGAACTGACCCTGCGTTCAACCTTTATTGTCGGCTTCCCTGGCGAGACGGAAGAAGATTTCCAGATGCTGCTCGACTTCCTGAAAGAAGCACGTCTGGATCGCGTTGGCTGCTTTAAATACAGCCCGGTTGAAGGCGCTGATGCCAATGCTCTGCCGGACCAGGTCCCGGAAGAAGTGAAAGAAGAACGCTGGAATCGCTTCATGCAACTGCAACAACAGATTTCCGCCGAGCGCCTGCAGGAGAAAGTTGGCCGTGAAATTCTGGTGATCATCGACGAAGTGGATGAAGAAGGCGCGATTGGCCGCAGTATGGCTGATGCGCCGGAAATCGACGGCGCGGTCTATCTCAACGGTGAAACCAAGGTTAAGCCGGGCGACATCCTGCGTGTGAAAGTCGAGCATGCCGATGAGTACGATTTGTGGGGTAGCCGAGTTTAATTAATGCCAGGCCGGGCAAATTTATTTTCCCGGCCGGCTAATAAACATTATTGCCAGCTAATCTGCGCCCTGCCGTTTTTCTTACTCTTATACAGTCGCTCATCTGCCAGCATTTTCAGCCGTTCAACGGTGGTACATTCATTTGAATGCGCTACGCCGATACTGGTGCTTAAATTAATGCTTCCCACCTGGAAATGAACGATTTCTTTTAATATCGATAGCAACTCTTCCAGCGTTCCACCTGTATAAATCACCGCAAATTCGTCGCCGCCAAAACGATAGACTTTGCCTTTATCCACCGGAATTTGTGATTTAAGGATTTTCACAACCTTAATCAACACTTCATCGCCCAGCAAATGACCGAAGGTGTCGTTAATGTTCTTGAATTTATCGACGTCAAACAGGCACAAATATCCGCCTTTTTCCGGCAAGGCTTTTAAGTCTTCGTCAAAGGATTTTCTGCCCATCGCTTTGGTCAGGTCGTCAAGAAACGCTGAGTTATACATACTGTAGAGTTTTTTGACATCCGCCGCCGAGAAGAAAAGCCCACCGTCCAGCACACGGTCAAAATGGTTATTAATAATGGCTTCTTTTTCAACAATGCCCTGATTGATCACTCTGCGTACCAGATAGAGGCAGCTGGCCCCTGATATAACCGCCACCAATGCGGCAAAGAAGATGATCAACGTACATACCTGAAAATAAACGTCTTTTTTATAGGCAAACACATACAATCCTGTCGGCAAATAGGAGAAGTGCTCCATCGCTTCCGAAACAGTGAAGATGGCGTTTTTGGCGTTATATTCATCACCAGTAACCGATTTGCCATTCTTAAAAAGTGAGAACATCAGGTTATCGCTGTCCATTGCCAGTGATTTTGACAGTAAAGAAAAGCGCTCCAGCCCAAGCAAAAATATCAGACTACGATTATGGCTAACCGGGTAGAGATAATAGACGAAGGTTTTACCGTCAAAAGAGATAAACCCCGTATTCTTAACATGCAAATACTTAACCACCTGCATGATATTTGTACAATAGTTATTCTCGTACTCCTTTACCTGAATACACTCATCACTGGAAATCAGATAAGGTCCAACATCATACAAATAAGAAGGAGAAACCGAATCGGCATAGGCTGTGCGTAAGCCAACCAGTAATTGTTCTTCCGTAGGGTTTAGCGTATTGATGAGATCAATTGCCACACTACGCCGATATTCAGCAATATTCGCCACCGCAAAAGCAGTATCAATAACGGACTGTTTCAGGCCATACACCCGTTCTTTCACCATTTGAGTGTAGATCCCGCAGGCAACTGCCGAAATCATAATAAAAATCAGCAGACTGACTGTAAGTACGAATTTATTGATTCTGGACATACCTAAACTACTCTTTTACTAACTTTCCACTTTTATCCCAGGCAGAGAATGGCATAGGCTTCTGGTACAGATACCCTTGGGCCTGAACACAGCCTAATTTGATTAATTCACGCGCAACATCTTCGCTCTCAACACCTTCTGCAATCACCGGAATCTGGTTATAGCGTGCCAGGTCGAAGATAATGCGTACAATTTTTCCCGCGGTGCCGAAAATATCGCCGGTAAATTGCGAATCTACTTTTATGCTGTCAGGGTTAATTTCATAAAAACGTTTCAGGTTTGACAGCCCTGTGCCAAAGTCATCAATCGATATCCCTACCCCTTGTTTACGCAGTTGTGCAATATTGAGATAAAAATGTTCATTAATTCGTTCGATCACTGTTTCAGTGATCTCAATACAGATACTATTCGCCTGCAGACCATGTTCTTTCATGATAGTTGTAAAATGCTCATGAAAGTGTGGTTCGTTTAGCTGCCAGGGTGACACATTAATATGCAGTAAGAAACCGTCCTTCAGGGTCGCACACTGGCTAAAATGCCTGAATTCACGCATTGCGGTTTTAATAATTTGATAGCCAAGCTCATTGATAAACCCAATATCTTCAGCAATCGTAACAAACTTCAGCGGTGAGATTATTCCTCGTTCCGCAGAGATCCAGCGGCATAATGCTTCTGCGCCGATAATGTCTCTGGTTTTCATATCAACAATCGGTTGATAGACTAAAAACAATTCGCCTATTTCCATTGCATGGCGAATATTACGCGCAATCCAGATATTCTCTTCAATTTCGTTGAGTTTCGCGTCATCACAGAAAATAAACTCAGAGAACATATGGTCACGGATACTGGAAATCGCCAGTTTCAGTTTTTCGACATAACTCCAGGCATTTTCACCTTTCAAAGGTTCACAAATGGCAGATTTGTGTATACGCAGATTACGATAACCAAAGCTGCTGTCAAAATCATTTACCATCGCTATCTTGCGGGTAAACGTCTGTACATTTTCCCGGCACAATAATAAATAGAGATCGGCATTGAATGTCACTATATCGCAGCATTGCGCATATTTCTCGGCAATTCGCTGACACAGTTTCCTGACGATTTTATTGCGTTCCTCGACGCCAAACACAGCTTCGACGGCTTCCAGTCCGCACAGTTTGATGATCCCGACGGCCAGATATTGGCTATTATTAGATTCAATAATCGCCATGTTTTTGATAAAACCACTCTCCTGATCGTAGGAGATTAGCGAGAGCAGTTTATTCGAACGTTCAATTTCGGCATCTTTCATTTCCGCTATGGAATTTTTGATGCTGATAATCTCTTTCGCATCGCCTTCACGGATTTTCAGCGCCTGCATTTGTTCAGTAGAATCGGGCAAAAACTCCAGCGTATTGACCAGTTCTGTCATTTCGGAAAATTGTCGACGAAACACACGCGTGGTCATTAAGTAAACCAACAGCAGTACGATAATAATAAATACAAATGGTAGATAAAAGAGTTTATCTGATGCGTTAAATAAATTACCTGTTGGATAATAAAAATATATTTCGAACAACGAGTTATTTGGAACTTCTGATGTTCTTGCGATATATTCCGTGTCGAAAGAATCAATAATGTTATAATTTCCTTCGCTATTATAAATAATCAGTTTTTCACGGGCGAGTTGGTTTTTGGCGATGATCTCATGGCCTTGTTTCAAAAACAGCACTTCATCAGTCGAACTGATTTGATCAAGATATTCATTCAGATAGCGCCAGTTTAAGTCAACATGAATTTTGTCAACCGCCAGTAAGTCACGGTCTTTTCCATTAATTCGTAGGGTAAAAGAGATACACTTTTTCCCTGGTCGATCAAAGCAATTGTAGGCCGGATTCCAACTACTGACCGAGTTGTCTGATGCCACCGACCAGGGCCGCTGCGACGGGTTAAAGTCGGCAAAGATGACGCGTCCTGCCTCATCGACAAGCGGCCCATTTACTTTTTCCTGATGGTAAACAAGGATCTTATCATTCGCCCGACGTGAAAAGAGATAATATTTATTATCATCCAGAACCAATCCTACCGAATCCAGAAATGGCATCATTTCCATTTTCAGAATGACGGCACGTTTAATTTCTTCACTGTTTTTTAATAAATACAACGAGTCCTTTAACGTTAAGGCAGAACGCTCAATATCTTTAAAAAAATAACCTACGTTTTTTTGAATAAGTTCAAAGCGGCTATCGGCACGTTTTACCGCCCTTTCCGATACCAACTGATAGTTAATGATGAAAAAAAGACCAATAAATGACAGCGTAGCCAACAAAAATAAAATAATCAGTCTTATCTTTATCTTTTCGTATAAACTAAGCATGTTAATACACGTAACAAAATAACTATCAGTACGCTGCCCTGCTGCATAAATAGACTTTTACAACAGCATATTTACCCAATTACCTGATTCTACAAAATCGGCAGAAAGTTACAACATTTGCGTATAGCAATAATTTCCTATGACGCCATTACATTTTTAAGCAATATTCTGCCGTGGCTATGCTTTAATTTTCGGGTCCAGCGCGTCGCGTAAACCATCGCCCAGCAAGTTGAAAGCCAGCACGGTAAGGAAGATAGCGAGTGCCGGGAAAACCGCCACATGCGGCGCGATGACCATATCCGCTCGCGCTTCATTGAGCATAGCCCCCCATTCTGGTGTCGGCGGCTGCGCCCCCAGGCCAAGAAATGAAAGGCTGGCAGCCGAGATGATCGAAGTGCCAATACGCATTGTGAAAAAGACGACAATGGAAGAGACAGTCCCGGGCAAGATATGGCGCAACAAGATGGTCATGTCGCTGGCACCAATACTGCGCGCCGATTCAATAAAAGTTTGCTGTTTCAACACCAGCGTGTTGCCGCGCACCAGACGGGCAAAAGCCGGAATGGAAAAGATGGCGACTGCGATAATTACGTTGGCAATACCGCTTCCTAACACCGCAACAACAGCAATCGCCAGTAAAATACCCGGGAAGGCAAACAGCACATCGCAAATACGCATAATCAATCGGTCCCACCAGCCTTCGTAATATCCCGCCAGTAAACCCAATAGCGTACCGATCGCCGCACCAATAAAGACAGCAAACACACCCGCCGCCAGCGAGATTTGCGCGCCGACCAGGACACGGCTGAAAATATCACGCCCCAGCGAGTCGACACCAAACCAGTGTTGCAAAGAAGGGCCGTTATTCAGGTTGTCATAATCGAAAAAATTTTCGGCATCATAGGGGGCGATCCAACGGGCAAAAATTGCCACCACAATCAGCAAAATGACGAACAGTGCGGCGGCCATCGCCATATGCTGACGGCGAAAACGTCGCCAGAACTCATGCCACGGTGTACGTACCTGGTCAGGTTTTACCAGTGGCATAGCGTTTAACACCGCCTGACGTCGCCAGTTAAATAGTCGCATCCTTACTTGTACCTGATAGCCGGGTTAATGGCGGCGTAAAGCACATCCACCACTAAGTTGATAAGAATAAACTCCAGCGAGAAGAGCAGAATTTCTGCCTGAATCACCGGGTAATCACGCATTTCTACGGAGTCAACGAGTAAGCGTCCAAGTCCGGGCCAGTTGAAAACTTTCTCCACCACAATGGAACCACCGAGCAAAAAGCCAAACTGCAATCCCATCATGGTGACCACAGGGATCATGGCGTTGCGTAAACCATGCTTGAGGACAACCCAGGTTTCGCTTACCCCTTTCGCCCTCGCGGTACGCATATAATCCTCACTTAAAACATCAACAAACGAGGCGCGGGTAAAACGCGCCATCACTGCCGCCACCGCCGCGCCGAGCGTCAGAGAAGGTAATATGTAATGCTGCCAACTGTCTGCACCTACGGTAGGCAACCAGCCCAGTTCAACAGAGAAAACATGAATCAGCAGTATTCCGAGCGCAAATGCCGGAAATGAAATCCCTGATACTGCGATGGTCATACTTAATCGATCCGGCCAACGGTTACGCCAGACGGCGGCGATAATACCCGCCGCCATGCCGAACAGCACCGCCCATGTCATACTGGTAATGGTCAACCACAGCGTAGGCATGAAACGGCTGGCGATCTCCTCGGCAACCGGACGACGCGACACCATCGACAGACCAAAATCCCCCTGCACGGCATTGCTGATATAGTGCCAGAACTGGTGATACAGCGGCTGATCCAGCCCCAGTTGCTGACGCACCAGTTCGATGACCTGCGCATCGGCTTCTGGACCGGCAATCAATCGCGCCGGGTCGCCGGGTAGCATATGGACAAACAAAAACACCAGCACCGAGACAATAAACAGCGTCGGAATCAGCCCCAGCAAGCGTTTGATAACGTAATTAAGCATTCCTCTCCCTGCGCTACTTATTGCAAATCCGCATCTTCAAAGCTAAAGCCAGTGTCTGGCATAATCCAAAAACCGCTCAGTTTTTTGCTGTGTGCCGACACCAGTTTTTCTACCACCAGCGGGATCCACGGCGACTCTTGCCAGATGGTATCCTGCGCCGCCTTATACAAGCGCGCCTTTTCCGCCGGATCGTTGGTTTTCAGCGCCTGGGCAAGCTCGTCATCCACCTGCTTATTGCTGTAAAACGCAGTATTAAACAGCGTCGGTGGCCAGTTCTGCGAGGCGAACAGCGGCGATAGCGCCCAGTCAGCTTCACCGGTCGAGGCCGACCAGCCAGTATAGAACATTCGCACGCCGCTCTCTTTTTGCCCTTTACCTTCAACTTCTGCCGCCCGCTGCCCGGCATCCATCGCCGTTACCTGGGCTTTAATCCCCACCTGCGCTAGCTGTTGCTGGGTAAATTGCAGCACTTTCTGCGCGGTACTGTGATTATGTGATGACCACAATGTGGTGCTGAAACCGTTGGGATATCCCGCCTCTTTTAATAGTTCGCGCGCTTTAGCCGGATCGTAAGGCCACGGTTTATAACTTTGCGCGTAGGCAATACTCGGTGGCACCACACCAGTGGCAGGAACTGCATATCCCGCGAAGGCCACTTTCACCAGTGCCTGACGGTTGATGGCGTAATTCAGTGCCTCACGCACTTTTGGGTTATCGAATGGTTTCTGCGTCACGTTCATACTGATATAACGCTGCATAATCGACGGGCTGGCCATCAGCTCGATATTTTTGTTCTTGTCCAGTAGCGCAGCTTGTTCATAAGGGATAGGGAAAGCAAACTGCGCTTCACCGGTTTGCAGCATTGCCGCGCGGGTATTGTTGTCCGCCACCGGACGCCAGGTGATGCTGTCCAGTTTGGGCAAGCCTGGCTGCCAGTAACCCGCAAATTTTTTAACCTTCACAAAATCGGTCTGGTTCCAGGTATCCAGTTCATACGGTCCGGTTCCGACCGGGTGAAAACCAATCTCCTTGCCATATTTTTCCAGCGCCACCGGTGAAATCATCGCGGTCGCCGGGTGAGCGAGGATGTTAATAAACGCGGAGAACGGTTGCTTGAGCGTAATCTTCACCGTTGTCGGATCGACCGCTTCAGTTTTGGCAATATTTTTGTACAAGTTATAGCGTTTTAGATGATTTGCCGGATCGCTGGCTCGGTCCAGATTCGCTTTGACGGCTGCGGCGTTAAAGTCGGTGCCGTCCTGGAACTTAATCCCTTCGCGCAATTTCACGGTGTAAGTGAGGCCGTCATCGGAAACGGTATAACTCTCCGCCAGCACGTTTTTCAGTTTCATCTCTTTATCCAGACCGAACAGTCCCTGATAAAAAGATTTCGCTACCGCCTGAGATAACGTGTCATTCGCGTCATACGGATCGAGCGTAGTGAAGTTCGATCCCACTGCCACAACCACATCTTTGGCAGCGAATGCACAAGGTGCCATCAACGCTGCGGCAATGCCCAGCGCCACTAACCCACTACGGTGTACAGCTCTTGCCATTTTATTCTCCGCCTGAATGTTATCTACGCAAAAATGCGTACTCTGATTGTGGTTGTGCGACGTAATGCCCTGGCCCGACGCATTGCAACGAGACGGCGGCAACTTCTTCGCCACGCAGATGAATATTGCTGGGAAGATCATCCGACAGCAGCACGCGCTGCGGTCGTAGTCGGGACGGTTCAGCGACCGGAACTGCCGCCAGTAATTTACGTGTATAAGGGTGCTGCGGATTTTCAAAGACC
Organism: Escherichia sp. E4736; assembly: GCF_005781225.1. Classification (NCBI taxonomy): domain Bacteria; kingdom Pseudomonadati; phylum Pseudomonadota; class Gammaproteobacteria; order Enterobacterales; family Enterobacteriaceae; genus Escherichia; species Escherichia sp. E4736. The sequence goes on from NZ_VATT01000011.1 coordinate 61,896, forward strand.
GCACGCCGTGGACCAATTTCAACGATTTGCCCAAGATACATCACCGCCACACGATGACTAATCCGCTCTACAACGGCCATATCGTGGGAGATAAACAGAAAGGCGATGCCAAACTCGCGCTGGAGATCCAGCAACAAGTTGATGATTTGCCCACGGATAGAAACATCCAGCGCCGAGACAGCTTCATCGGCAATAATGACTTTGGGATTCAACGCCAACGCGCGAGCAATGCAGATGCGCTGACGCTGACCGCCGGAAAACTCATGGGGATAACGCCACGCATGTTCAGGTAACAGGCCAACGCGTTCCAGCAACCACGCAACGCGTGCAGCAGCTTCTTCACCTTGCAATAAACCGTGTACGCGCAGCGGTTCCATAATCGAATCGCCAACCGTCTGGCGCGGGTCCAGCGAGGCGTAAGGGTCCTGAAAAATAAACTGGATGTCGCGACGCAATGCCTGAAGTTTGCCAAGTGAAAGGGTATCGATTCGCTGCCCTTTGAAGATGATTTCGCCGCCCTGGGATTCAACCAGGCGCAGCAACGCCCTACCGGTGGTTGATTTGCCACTCCCGGACTCTCCCACCAGCGACAACGTTTCGCCAGGCCAGAGATCAAAACTGACCTTCTCAACCGCATGCACTTCTCGCGTAACGCGATTCAGTAAGCCACTACGTAAAGGGAAACGGGTCACCAGATTACGCACCTGTAAAACAGGGTCGCCATCAACCACCGTTTTCTGCTCGACAGGTCGTTCCTGTTTAGCCGGATGTTCAAGTGATATCAGCGGGAAACGGCGAGGATAATCTTGCCCTTTCATCGCCCCCAACCGCGGCACGGCAGCCAACAGCGCGCGGGTATAAGGATGCTGTGGCGCATGAAAAATCTGTTCAACGCTGCCCGTTTCGACCGCTTCGCCCTGATACATCACCAGCACCCGATCGGCTATCTCCGCCACCACGCCCATGTCGTGAGTAATAAAGATGACGCCCATCGACATCTCTTTTTGCAATACTTTGATTAATTGCAGGATCTGCGCCTGAATGGTGACATCCAGTGCGGTGGTCGGTTCATCCGCAATCAGCACCGCCGGGCGACATGACAGCGCCATTGCAATCATCACTCGCTGGCGCATCCCGCCGGAGAGTTGATGCGGATAACGGGAAAGAATGGTTTGGGCTTCCGGGATGCGAACCTGATCCAGCATCCGCTTCGCCTCTACCATCGCCTGTTCACGACTGGCGTTTTGATGCAAACGGATAGACTCGGCAATCTGCTCACCCACAGTAAATACCGGATTCAGCGAGGTCATCGGCTCCTGAAAAATCATCGCGATATCTGCGCCGCGCACATGTTGTATTTGCCTGGCACTCTGCTCGTTAAGCTCAATCACTTCACGACTGCGTCGCCGCAACAGCATTTTATTGCACTGCACCAGACCGCCTGCTTGTTCCAATAGACGCATCAATGCCAGTGCTGTGACAGATTTACCGGAACCTGATTCCCCGACAATGGCCAGCGTCTCGCCGCGTCGCAGCCGAAAAGAAAGATTGCGCACCGCAGCCACTTTCTGCTGGTCCTGCATAAAGGCAATGTTGAGATTATCGACCGCCAGGACATCACCGGCATCAAGTTCATCACTGTGTGGCAACGGTGTCCCCTTTTTCGCGGTAGATACCAGTGGTTGGTGTATCGCCTGCATAGCCCCAGGCGCGATACATTCCTTCGGTGTTAAACGGTAGTGCGACGTTACCTTCGTGGTCGATAGCGATTAAGCCACCGCTGCCGCCAAGCGCTGGGAGTTTTTCCATCACCACCCGCTCGCAGGCTTCCGCGAGGCTTAGACCGCCATAATCCATTAACGCGCCGATGTCATACGCCGCCAGCGCGCGGATGAAGACTTCGCCCGTACCAGTACAAGAAACCGCCACACTGGCGTTATTGGCGTAGCATCCGGCACCCACTAAGGGACTATCGCCCACTCGTCCGGGTAATTTATTGGTCATTCCGCCCGTGGACGTGGCAGCCGCCAGATTGCCGTGTAAATCCAACGCCACGGCGCCCACCGTACCCATTTTTTGTTTTTCATCCAGCGGAGCGCCGCTATGGTCGAGGACGGTTTCCCCACACTCACGCGCCGCCAGCAGCTGTTCATAACGCAAAGGCGTGGAGAAAATCTCCGGCGAGACGCGCTCCATGCCATGAGAAAAAGCAAAGTTTTCCGCCCCCTCACCAATCATCATCACATGCGGGCTTTGCTCCATCACCAGACGAGCGGCAAGAATTGGGTTGCGCAGATGGCAAATGCCCGCCACCGCCCCCGCTTTCAGTGTGTTGCCATCCATCAGACAGGCGTCCAGTTCATGCGTTTCATCACGCGTAAAGACGGCGCCAATTCCGGCGTTAAAGAGCGGACACTCTTCCAGCAGGCGCACCGCTTCTGTCACCACATCCAGCGCGCTTTCGCCCGCTTCGAGCATTTGCTGTCCGGTTTCAACAATGGCAGACAGCGCCTCAATGTAGCGTAATTCCTGTTGCAGACTCATCTGTGCGCGGCTAATTGCGCCTGCGCCGCCGTGGATTGCAATGACTGCTTTGCCCATAGTCTTCGTCCATTAAGGGTGGCTCGCCACTTTTGCTATAAATATCAGAATTTTTATGAATTACTCATTCAATTTTTGAATATAGAAAGATGTATATGGCATGTAAAGGCGAGTGTCTGCTCTACGACCGAGGTGGCATACAGTCTGTGGCGTTTTTCTGACATAATAGGCAAATTCGATTTTGCCTCCGCAGGAGTGTTTTCATGGAATTTACCACCGGATTGATGTCGCTCGACACCGCGCTTAATGAGATGCTTTCTCGCGTTACCCCACTGACCGCCCAGGAAACGCTACCACTGGTACAGTGTTTTGGCCGTATTCTGGCGAGCGATGTGGTTTCGCCGCTGGATGTCCCAGGGTTTGATAACTCCGCAATGGACGGTTACGCGGTACGTTTGGCCGATATCACCTCCGGACAACCGCTGCCCATTGCCGGGAAGTCGTTTGCCGGTCAGCCTTATCATGGCGAGTGGCCCGCTGGCACCTGCATCCGCATTATGACTGGCGCACCAGTACCGGAAGGCTGCGAAGCAGTGGTCATGCAGGAACAGACTGAACTAACGGACAATGGCGTACGTTTTACCGCTGAAGTGCATAGCGGGCAAAATATTCGCCGTCGCGGTGAAGATATCTCTGCGGGCGCGGTTGTTTTTCCGGCAGGTACTCGCCTGACTACCGCTGAACTGCCAGTGATTGCTTCGCTAGGGATTGCCGAAGCTCCGGTGATTCGTAAAGTGCGAGTGGCGCTATTTTCCACGGGTGATGAGTTGCAGTTACCCGGTCAGCCTCTGGGCGATGGGCAAATTTACGATACCAACCGCCTCGCGGTGCATTTGATGTTAGAACAGCTGGGTTGTGAAGTAATCAACTTAGGGATTATTCGCGACGATCCACATGCCCTGCGCGCCGCATTTATTGAAGCCGACAGCCAGGCGGATGTGGTGATCAGTTCCGGTGGTGTTTCGGTTGGTGAAGCGGATTACACCAAAACCATTCTCGAAGAACTGGGCGAAATTGCGTTCTGGAAACTGGCGATTAAACCGGGCAAACCGTTCGCGTTTGGTAAACTCTCCAATAGCTGGTTCTGCGGCCTGCCGGGCAATCCGGTTTCTGCGACGCTGACCTTCTATCAATTAGTACAACCTTTGCTGGCCAAATTAAGCGGCAATACCGCCAGTGGCCTGCCCGCGCGCCAGCGCGTACGCACGGCATCTCGTCTGAAGAAATCCCCTGGACGTCTTGATTTCCAGCGCGGCGTGCTGCAACGCAACGCCGACGGCGAGCTGGAAGTTACGACCACCGGGCATCAGGGTTCACATATATTTAGCTCCTTTAGCCTCGGCAACTGCTTTATCGTGTTGGAGCGCGATCGCGGCAATGTTGAAGCGGGCGAATGGGTGGAAGTCGAGCCATTTAATGCGTTGTTCGGAGGCCTGTAATGGCGGAACTCAGCGATCAGGAGATGCTGCGCTACAATCGGCAAATCATCCTGCGTGGTTTTGATTTTGACGGTCAGGAAGCATTGAAAGATTCCCGCGTGCTGGTAGTTGGCCTGGGCGGCCTCGGCTGCGCAGCCTCGCAGTATCTGGCAAGCGCCGGTGTCGGCAACCTGACGCTGCTCGACTTCGACACGGTTTCGCTCTCAAATTTACAGCGCCAGACGCTGCACAGTGATGCCACAGTCGGGCAACCGAAGGTAGAATCAGCCCGTGACGCACTGGCGCGGATCAATCCACATATCTCGATTACGCCGATAAACGCGTTGCTTGATGACGCTGAACTGGCTGCGTTGATTGCTGAACACAATCTGGTGCTCGACTGTACGGATAACGTTGCGGTACGTAATCAACTGAACGCGGGCTGTTTTGCCGCGAAGGTGCCGCTGGTTTCCGGCGCGGCAATTCGTATGGAAGGGCAAATCACGGTCTTTACTTATCAGGACGGTGAGCCGTGCTATCGCTGCCTTAGCCGTTTGTTTGGCGAGAACGCGTTAACCTGCGTGGAAGCGGGCGTAATGGCACCGTTGATTGGGGTGATTGGTTCATTGCAGGCAATGGAAGCGATCAAACTGCTGGCAGGTTATGGCAAACCTGCCAGCGGGAAAATCGTGATGTACGATGCGATGACTTGTCAGTTTCGCGAAATGAAACTGATGCGTAATCCGGGGTGTGAGGTGTGCGGGCATTAATTGCCAGCTCCAGGCCTGATAAGATGCGGCAAGCGTCGCATCAGGCATTTGCTCCTGACGCCAGATGCGGCGTGAACGCCTTATCTGGCCTACGGTTCGGGCGCAGATTTCCAGGTCTGATAAGACGCGGCAGGCATCAGTGCACTCCGCCACGTCATCAGCAATTTATGAGGATGCAGAAAGTCCGGTTAAATCGACGTTCTGCCAAACGCCCCCTGCCAGTCCTGCTCAAACTTCGCCACAGCGGCATCAACTGCCGGATAGCTAATCATCTGTTGCGCGACATCCAGCGGCAGTGTGATTGATTCGCATCCTGCCAATAAGCAGTCCAGCGCCTGACGCGGGGTTTTGAAACTGGCTGCCAGCACTTTCGCCTGTGGCGCGTGCATTTTCAGTAACTGGTGTAAGTCGGTCACAGTCTGAATACCACTCCCGCCCTGGGCATCAATTCGGTTGACGTAAGGCGCAACATACTCTGCCCCCGCCAGCGCCGACAGCAGCCCTTGCGCCGCGCCATACACCGCCGTACCCAACGTCGGAATACCTTCCGCTTTTAATAGCTTAATCGCTGCCAGCCCCTCTGCAGTCACAGGTACTTTAACCACGATATCCGCAATAATAGAACGCAGTTTACGCGCATCGTTCACCATACCTTCAGCAGTAGTAGACATGACCTGGGCAAACAAACGCCCCTGTCCGCCCATCGCCTCATGTAACTCAGGAAGTAAAACTTCCAGAGGCTTCTTACCTGCCGCCACAATACTTGGATTAGTGGTCACACCCGCCAACGGAAAAACACGAGCCAGCGTCTTCACTGCGGCGACGTCTGAAGTATCCAGATACAGTTCCATAGTCATCCTCTAAATCTACTTTTGTATGAAATCAGACTATCACGAAAAAACTCTCTGAACAGTTGATGCACATCAATCTAACTTTCATTCGAAAGTATTTTAATGTTTGAACGAAAAATAGGGGCATCTATGATTTTCAACATTCAGCGCTATTCGACCCACGATGGTCCCGGTATCCGCACGGTAGTTTTCCTTAAGGGGTGCTCGCTGGGCTGCCGCTGGTGTCAGAACCCGGAAAGCCGCGCCCGCACGCAAGATCTGCTGTATGACGCACGACTGTGTCTGGAAGGCTGCGAACTATGCTCAAAAACCGCTCCGGAAGTGATTGAGCGCGCGCTGAATGGTTTACTCATTCACAGGGAAAAGTTAACGCCTGAACATCTGACGGCGCTGACCGACTGCTGTCCGACTCAGGCATTAACCGTGTGCGGTGAAGCGAAAAGCGTTGAGGAGATCATGGCGACCGTTCTGCGCGATAAACCATTTTACGATCGCAGCGGCGGCGGTTTAACGCTTTCCGGTGGTGAGCCGTTTATGCAGCCGGAAATGGCGACGGCGCTGCTGCAAGCCAGCCACGAGGCCGGTATTCATACTGCGGTAGAAACCTGTCTGCATGTGCCGTGGAAATATATCGCCCCTTCTCTGCCCTATATCGATCTGTTTCTTGCCGATTTAAAACACGTTGCCGACGCGCCGTTTAAACAGTGGACTGACGGCAGCGCCGCCAGAGTGCTGGATAATCTGAAAAAACTCGCGGCGGCGGGCAAAAAAATCATTATTCGCGTGCCGCTGATTCAGGGCTTTAATGCCGATGAAACCTCTGTGAAAGCCATTACCGATTTTGCCGCCAGTGAATTGCACGTTAACGAAATCCATTTCTTGCCCTACCACACGCTGGGCATCAACAAATATCACTTACTTAATCTGCCCTATGACGCCCCGGAAAAACCGCTTGATGCGCCAGAACTGCTCGACTTTGCCCAGCAGTATGCCTGCCAGAAAGGGTTAACCGCGACCTTACGAGGATAACAATCATGACAACACTGAAACTGGACACGCTCAGCGACCGCATTAAAGCGCACAAAAATGCGCTGGTGCATATTGTGAAACCGCCGGTCTGTACCGAGCGCGCACAGCACTATACTGAGATGTATCAACAACATCTCGACAAGCCAATCCCGGTACGTCGCGCGCTGGCGCTGGCGCACCACCTGGCGAATCGCACCATCTGGATCAAACACGATGAGTTAATCATCGGCAACCAGGCCAGTGAAGTCCGCGCCGCGCCGATCTTCCCGGAATATACCGTCTCCTGGATCGAAAAAGAGATTGATGATCTGGCGGATCGTCCGGGTGCTGGTTTTGCGGTCAGCGAAGAGAACAAACGTATTCTGCATGAAGTGTGCCCATGGTGGCGCGGTCAGACCGTACAGGATCGCTGCTATGGCATGTTTACCGATGAGCAAAAAGGTCTGCTGGCGACCGGAATCATTAAAGCGGAAGGCAATATGACTTCCGGCGATGCACACCTGGCGGTCAATTTCCCGCTACTGCTGGAAAAAGGGCTTGATGGTCTGCGTGAGAAAGTGGCAGAGCGCCGCTCACGTATCAACCTGACTGTGCTGGAAGATTTGCACGGCGAGCAGTTCCTGAAAGCGATTGATATCGTACTGGTGGCAGTCAGTGAACACATTGAACGTTTCGCTGCTCTGGCGCGAGAAATGGCCGCCACCGAATCCCGCGAAAGTCGTCGCGATGAACTGCTGGCGATGGCAGAAAACTGCGACATCATCGCCCACCAGCCGCCGCAAACTTTCTGGCAGGCGCTGCAACTGTGCTACTTCATCCAGTTGATTTTGCAGATTGAATCTAACGGTCACTCGGTGTCGTTTGGTCGTATGGATCAGTATCTCTATCCGTACTATCGCCGCGACGTTGAACTCAACCAGACGCTGGATCGCGAACACGCTATCGAGATGCTGCATAGCTGCTGGCTGAAACTGCTGGAAGTGAACAAGATCCGCTCCGGCTCGCACTCAAAAGCCTCTGCGGGAAGTCCGCTGTATCAGAACGTCACCATTGGCGGGCAAAATCTGGTTGATGGTCAGCCGATGGACGCGGTGAATCCACTCTCTTACGCAATCCTCGAATCTTGCGGTCGCCTGCGTTCGACTCAGCCTAACCTCAGCGTGCGTTACCATGCGGGAATGAGCAACGATTTCCTCGATGCCTGTGTGCAGGTGATCCGCTGCGGCTTCGGGATGCCTGCGTTCAACAACGACGAAATCGTGATTCCGGAATTTATTAAACTCGGTATTGAACCGCAGGACGCTTACGACTACGCAGCGATTGGTTGTATCGAAACCGCCGTCGGCGGTAAATGGGGCTATCGCTGCACCGGCATGAGCTTTATCAACTTCGCTCGCGTGATGCTGGCGGCGCTGGAAGGTGGTCGTGATGCCACCAGCGGCAAAGTGTTCCTGCCACAAGAAAAAGCGTTGTCAGCGGGTAACTTCAACAACTTCGATGAAGTCATGGACGCGTGGGATACGCAAATCCGTTACTACACCCGCAAATCAATCGAAATCGAATATGTCGTCGACACCATGCTGGAAGAGAACGTGCACGATATTCTCTGCTCGGCGCTGGTGGATGACTGTATTGAGCGAGCGAAAAGTATCAAGCAAGGCGGCGCGAAATATGACTGGGTTTCTGGCCTGCAGGTCGGCATTGCTAACCTCGGCAACAGCCTGGCGGCAGTGAAGAAACTGGTATTTGAACAGGGCGCGATTGGTCAGCAACAACTGGCTGCCGCACTGGCGGAAGACTTCGACGGTCTGACTCACGAGCAGTTGCGTCAGCGTCTGATTAACGGCGCGCCGAAGTACGGCAATGACGATGATAGCGTCGATACGCTGCTGGCTCGTGCTTATCAGACCTATATCGACGAACTGAAACAGTATCATAACCCACGCTACGGTCGTGGCCCGATCGGCGGCAATTATTACGCAGGTACATCATCTATTTCCGCCAACGTACCATTCGGCGCGCAGACTATGGCAACGCCGGACGGACGTAAAGCGCATACCCCTCTGGCAGAAGGCGCAAGCCCGGCCTCCGGTACCGATCATCTCGGCCCAACGGCGGTTATTGGCTCAGTGGGTAAACTGCCTACCGCAGCGATTCTCGGCGGTGTGTTGCTCAACCAGAAACTGAACCCGGCGACGCTGGAGAACGAATCTGACAAGCAGAAACTGATGATCCTGCTGCGCACCTTCTTCGAAGTGCATAAAGGCTGGCACATTCAGTACAACATCGTTTCCCGCGAAACATTGCTGGAAGCGAAAAAACATCCGGATCAATACCGCGATCTGGTGGTGCGCGTAGCAGGTTATTCCGCCTTCTTCACCGCGCTCTCTCCAGACGCACAGGACGATATCATCGCCCGTACCGAACATATGCTGTAACTCTTCCGCCCGGCGGCCACCGTCGCCGGGCTATATCATTCACAGTATCAATTTCTCGCTCAATTACATTCGAAATAAATTTGTGCCCTGCGTCACATTGTTATTACACTGTGGCGGTTTGCATTCATTGCCAGGAGCACTTCTTATGAGCGTAAAAGTTATCGTCACAGACATGGACGGTACTTTTCTAAACGACGCCAAAACGTACAATCATGAGCGTTTTATGGCGCAATATCAGGAACTGAAAAATCGCGATATTGAGTTCGTTGTCGCCAGCGGTAACCAATATTACCAGCTCATTTCCTTCTTCCCTGAGCTAAAAGATGAAATCTCTTTTGTTGCAGAAAACGGCGCTCTGGTTTACGAACACGGCAAGCAGCTTTTTCACGGCGAACTGACCCGACATGAATCGCGGATTGTTATTGGCGAGTTATTGAAAGATAAACAACTGAATTTTGTTGCCTGTGGTCTGCAAAGTGCATACATCAGTGAAAATGCCCCGGAATCATTCGTTGCATTGATGGCAAAACACTACCATCGCCTGAAACCTGTAAAGGATTACCAGGACATTGACGACGTACTGTTCAAGTTTTCTCTGAACCTGCCGGATGAACAGATCCCACAGGTGATAGACAAACTGCACATTGCACTCGACGGCATTATGAAACCGGTGACCAGTGGTTTTGGGTTTATTGACCTGATTATACCTGGCCTGCATAAAGCGAACGGTATTTCGCGGTTACTGAAACGCTGGGATCTGTCGCCGCAAAATGTGGTAGCGATTGGCGACAGCGGTAACGATGCGGAGATGCTGAAAATGGCGCGTTATTCCTTTGCGATGGGCAATGCTGCGGAAAATATTAAACAAATCGCTCATTACGCTACCGATGACAATAATCATGAAGGCGCGCTGAATGTGATTCAGGCAGTGCTGGATAACATCGCTCCTTTCAATCGTTGATCTTCCCCCGGGCCGGAGTGACCACTTCGGCCTCTCGCCTTTTTGCTCGCTTTGTGCGGTGACTCAAGATCTTTATCTTGCGTTAACTTATTTTTAACTTAAAGTATCAATCGTAATCATTTTACTTTCGAACGAAAGATGAGAGGTTGATATGACTTTTTCCTGTGAGACGCTGCCCACAGATGCGAAAGCGGCTATCCGAGAAATGAAAGCTGCGCTGCGGGAACAGCTCGGTGATGTACAACAGGTTTTCGATACACTCTCTGCAAAAATCGAAACGCGTGTTGCTGAAATCGATGCCCTAAAAGCGCAAGGGCTGCCGGTTTGGCCGGAAGTTTCTTATAGCGATATTGCCGCAGGGACAGTAAGCGATGTCACTCGCAATGAAATTAAACGTCGCGGCTGTGCAGTAATAAAAGGTCATTTCCCTCGCGAGCAGGCGCTGGCGTGGGATCGTGCCATGCTCGATTATCTCGATATCAATCATTTTGATGATGTTTATAAAGGCCCTGGCGACAGTTTTTTCGGCTCACTGGAGGCTTCTCGTCCCGAAATCTATCCCATTTACTGGTCACAAGCACAGATGCAGGCGCGGCAGAGCGAAAATATGGCTGCTGTGCAATCTTTCCTGAACCGCCTGTGGAAGTCTGAAAGCAACGGCAAGCAGTGGTTTGATCCTGATATCAGTGTGATTTACCCGGATAGGATCCGTCGCCGTCCTCCAGGTACTACATCTAAAGGTCTGGGCGCGCATACCGATTCTGGCGCGCTGGAACGGTGGTTATTGCCCGCTTATCAGCGCGTTTTTGCCAATGTGTTCAATGGTAATTTCGATGATTACGATCCCTGGGATGCTGCACACCGGACCGATGTCGAAGAGTACACGGTGGATAACACGACCAAATGTTCAGTGTTCCGCACGTTTCAAGGCTGGACTGCGCTCTCTGATATGATATCGGGTCAGGGATTGTTGCATGTGGTGCCTATCCCGGAAGCGATGGCATATGTTTTATTGCGCCCGCTGCTGGATGACGTACCGGACGATGAACTGTGCGGGGTTGCACCTGGCAAAGTTCTTCCCATTTCAGAGAAATGGCATCCACTATTGATTAAAGCGCTGACATCCATTCCCGCGATAACAGCAGGGGATTCCGTCTGGTGGCACTGCGATGTGATTCACTCCGTCGCGCCAGTAGACAATCAACAGGGTTGGGGCAACGTGATGTATATCCCTGCTGCGCCAATGTGCGAGAAAAATCGGGCTTATGCACACAAAGTCAAAATGGCGCTGAAAAAAGGCGCATCACCGGGCGACTTCCCGCGGGAAGATTATGAAGCAAACTGGAAAAGCCGCTTTACACTGGATGATCTGAACATTCACGGTAAGCGCGCACTGGGCATGGACGTGTAAGAGTTGATGGATTATTGGAAGTGAGGTTAAGGAAGTAGGTTCGATGTTGCTCAGATTGCTGACAAAGTGCGCTTTGTTCATGCCGGATGCGGCCTACAACGTCTTGCAGATTCAATACATTGCAGGTCCTGCGTAGGCCTGATAAGCGTAGCGCATCAGGCAATCTTGCGTTTGTCCTCAGCCACCGTCACCCCGACTGTATCGGGGTGACGGGCAATAACTTACTCGATCCCTCTGCTACGCAGGTAATCTTCGTAATTACCGCTAAAGTCGATCACGCGTTCCGGAGTGATTTCCAGAATGCGGGTCGCCAGGGAGCTTACAAACTCACGGTCGTGAGAAACAAAGATCAGCGTACCCTGATACAGCTCCAGCGCCATGTTCAGTGACTCGATGGATTCCATATCCAGGTGGTTGGTCGGTTCGTCCATGATCAGAATATTCGGTTTCTGCATCATTAACTTACCAAACAGCATCCGCCCTTTTTCCCCACCGGAAAGCACTTTAGCTGGCTTTTTGATGTCGTCCTGGCTGAACAGTAAACGACCGAGAATGCTGCGCACCGCTTGCTCATCATCGCCTTCCTGCTTCCACTGACTCATCCATTCGAACACGGTCAGATCATTTTCGAACTCATATTCGTGGTCCTGGGCATAGTAACCAATGCGCGCGTTCTCAGACCATTTTACAGTGCCGCTGTCCGGTTGCAGATCGCCCACCAGCGTTTTTAACAGGGTCGATTTACCGACGCCGTTGGTACCCAGTACCGCCAGTTTTTCACCGACTTCCAGCAGCAGGTTAAGATTTTTAAACAGCGGACCGTTATCAAACCCTTTGGTCAGACCTTCCACTTCCAGCGCGTTACGGAACAGTTTCTTATCCTGCTCAAAACGAATGAACGGGTTCTGACGGCTGGAGGCTTTCACCTCTTCCAGTTTGATTTTATCAATCTGACGCGCACGTGAAGTCGCCTGGCGAGATTTCGAGGCGTTGGCGCTAAAGCGGCTAACGAAGGATTGCAGCTCAGCAATCTGTGCTTTCTTCTTGGCATTATCAGCCAGCAGACGTTCACGCGCCTGGGTCGCGGCCGTCATGTACTCATCGTAGTTGCCCGGATAAACGCGCAGTTCGCCGTAGTCCAGATCCGCCATGTGGGTACAAACCATGTTGAGGAAGTGACGGTCGTGCGAAATGATGATCATGGTACTGTCACGCTCGTTCAGCACCTGCTCCAGCCAGCGAATGGTGTCGATGTCCAGGTTGTTGGTCGGTTCGTCGAGCAGGAGAATGTCCGGATCTGCAAACAGCGCCTGCGCCAGCAGCACACGCAGCTTCCAGCCAGGAGCAACTTCACTCATCGGGCCGTAGTGTTGTTCCAGTGGAATACCGACGCCAAGCAACAATTCCCCCGCACGCGATTCTGCAGAGTAACCGTCCATTTCGCCGTATTTCACTTCCAGATCGGCCACTTTGTAGCCATCTTCTTCGCTCATTTCCGGCAAAGCATAGATGCGGTCGCGCTCTTGCTTCACTTCCCACAACTCTTTATGCCCCATGATCACCGTATCCAGCACGGTGTACTCTTCAAAGGCAAATTGATCCTGGCGCAGCTTACCAATGCGCTCATTCGGATCGAGGGAAACGTTGCCCAGCGTCGGCTCAAGGTCGCCGCCGAGGATTTTCATAAAGGTGGATTTACCACTACCGTTCGCGCCAATCAGGCCGTAACGGTTGCCGCCGCCAAATTTGACGGAAATGTTTTCAAACAACGGCTTACTGCCGAACTGCATGGTGACGTTACTGGAAACTAACACAGGCGTATCCTGAAAAGAAATATGACAAACCGCGCATTATGCCATAAATCTGAAAGAAGATCCCGTCCGTCGCTTAAGGTCTACACTCTTCCCAAAGGCAAAAAATGTGATTTAGTACACATCTGATTTCACTGTTAGCTGGAATGAACATATAATGCGCTTCCAATACTCTAATATTCTCAACCTAATGGCCTGCCAGGCACTAAATCTCGCTTAACATGAATATGAAATTGAAAACATTATTCGCAGCGGCCTTCGCTGTTGTCGGCTTTTGCAGTACCGCCTCTGCGGTAACTTATCCTCTGCCAACCGACGGGAGTCGCCTGGTTGGTCAGAATCAGGTGATCACTATCCCTGAAGGTAACACTCAGCCGCTGGAGTATTTTGCTGCCGAGTACCAGATGGGTCTTTCCAACATGATGGAAGCTAACCCTGGTGTGGATACCTTCCTGCCGAAAGGCGGCACCGTACTGAACATTCCACAGCAGTTGATCCTGCCAGATACCGTGCATGAAGGTATCGTCATTAACAGCGCAGAGATGCGTTTGTACTACTATCCGAAAGGGACCAACACCGTTATCGTGTTGCCGATCGGGATTGGTCAGTTAGGTAAAGACACACCTATCAACTGGACCACCAAAGTAGAGCGTAAGAAAGCAGGCCCGACCTGGACACCGACCGCCAAAATGCACGCAGAGTACCGCGCAGCGGGCGAACCGCTTCCGGCAGTCGTTCCGGCTGGCCCGGATAACCCGATGGGGCTGTATGCACTGTACATCGGTCGCCTGTACGCTATCCACGGCACCAACGCTAACTTCGGTATCGGTCTGCGCGTAAGCCACGGCTGTGTGCGTCTGCGTAACGAAGACATTAAATTCCTGTTCGAGAAAGTGCCAGTCGGTACTCGCGTGCAGTTTATTGATGAGCCGGTAAAAGCGACTACCGAGCCAGACGGCAGCCGTTATATTGAAGTCCATAACCCGCTGTCTACCACCGAAGCCCAGTTTGAAGGTCAGGAAATTGTACCGATTACTCTGACGAAGAGCGTGCAGACAGTGACTGGTCAGCCAGACGTTGATCAGGTTGTTCTGGATGAAGCGATTAAAAATCGTTCCGGGATGCCGGTTCGCCTGAATTAATCGTTAAAACTTAAGCAAAAGGCGGAGTGATAATCCGCCTGAGGCTGCTCATGGCAATACATAATTGCCTGATGCGCTACGCTTATCAGGCCTACGCAGAACCTGCAATATATTGAATCCGCAAGTTTTTGTAGGCCGCATCTGGCATGAACAAAGCGCGTATTACCAACACTCAGAGGCGGACTAATAATCCGCCTTTTTAATTTGTCAGACCTTACCCCGCCGGGATCATAACCAACAAAACATATCCCACCAGCGCCGCCCACAACAGCATCGGTATTGAATAGAGATGGAAACGCCACCAGATACGGCGATCGTTCGCCATCCGTAGCGCAATCAAATTTGCCAGCGATCCGGGTAATAAACCAAAGCCACCTACATTTACCGCCCATGCCAGTAGTAAAGACGGTGGCACATAATTGAGCAGCAAAATCGTGCCCGGCACGTTACTGATTACCTGCGATAAACCAATCGCCGTCAGCCATAATCCAGGTTCAGATAAATGACTCACGTTGCTCAACACGCCCTGTAATACCGGAAGTTGGGTCAGTAAATGGACGTCGATAAACATCGCCATAAACACCAGCAGCAACGTCCAGTCCACGCTCAGCACCACGCGACGCGCCAGAAGCGCAAAGCCCGCCGCCACAATCACCAGCCCCCACAGCTCTTGTTTCAACTCCAGCGCCATAAGGAAGACGATATACAGCCCCAGACAACTCCACACCAGCCGAGGCTTCCACTCCGGCATCTGCGAACCAGTATGGTATTGCAGCGCCTTTCCAGGGAAACAACACCAACACAGCAGCAGTAGTGTCAGCATCATCGCACCAGCCAGCGGGGCCATTTGGGCAATAAAACCGACAAACGAAAGATCAGAACGTCCCCAGATTAGGATATTTTGCGGATTGCCAATCGGCGTCAGCAACGATCCGGCATTCACCGCCAACGCCTCGAAAATAATCAGCCGATTAACCGGGATCTCACACAGTCTTTTTAGCGTGATGGTCAGCGGAACCACAATAAACAGCGCGACGTCGTTGGTCAGAAACGTAGAAAGCAGCGCCGCTGCCAGCACCATAAACATCGCCAGTCGACGCTCAGTAGCAAAACGGCGCACCATTTTGCGCCCAAGCACATCAAAATAGCCGCTTAACTCGACGCCTTTGGTCAGCAGCATCAGGCCACTTAAGGTGATGATGGTGTGCCAGTCAATAGCGCCAGGCCAGGACTTAGGTGTGAAAGGAACGAAAAAACTTAATCCGATGCCAACGAGAATTAATAACTGAAAAAAGCGATCGCCTTGCAGCGAGCGTAAAAAAGGCAGGCTCATTTAGCACCGTGTTTCTGGGTAAACAGACGAAAGGCGTCCAGCGTCTCCTCACTGACATGGTGCTCCATGCCTTCCGCGTCGCGACGGGCGATTTCCGGGCTAATGCCCAACACCAACAAGAAATTTTCGACGACCTGATGACGCTCGCGACTTTCCTGCGCCAGCTTCTCTCCTTCTGCCGTTAAAAACACGCCACGCCAGGGGATCATTTCAATCAATCCCATTGTTGCCAGTCGCTTAAGCATTTTAGCCACCGTAGGTTGAGAGACTCCCAGACGGGCGGCCATATCAACCTGGCGCGCTTCTCCCACCTCCATCATCAGGTCAGAAATCAGCTCAACGTAATCGTCTATAAGTTCACGGCGATGTGCCTCTCTGACCTGGCGGAATCCTTCAACGTGCTCTTCCACGTTCACTAACTGCGTCACTTTTTTTGCTGTTGGCGTACCTGCGCGACGACTCATTGTGCTTCCTCATTATGGTGACACATACATAGCGTTCTCATTTCGTGCGCACATTGTAA
This sequence comes from Escherichia sp. E4736, assembly GCF_005781225.1. NCBI lineage: Bacteria > Pseudomonadati > Pseudomonadota > Gammaproteobacteria > Enterobacterales > Enterobacteriaceae > Escherichia > Escherichia sp. E4736. Next base: position 78,184 of record NZ_VATT01000011.1, read on the forward strand.
ACCAGAGTTGCGAAGGTACAAAAAATTAACGTTTTAGCAATAGCTATATAATATAGTTTAGCCAAAAAAAACAATTGCATAAATAATATTTTAAAATCAACATGATAAATGCATGATGTTAAAAATTTAAATATCAAATGTCTCAAAAGTGTCTCAATACAATCGTAGCATTCAGCAGGCGTCCCTAACCTCTGATTCAAAAATGTTCATACGATTTATTAGAGGTGAACCTCTTTGTTTGAAAGTCGCATAAATTATGAGATAGTTTCCGCCATCTAAACATGGCTGGAAGAAACATGTTCAATACAAAAACGGGGTTAACTATCATGATTCCAACCCTCAATGATGGAGAGGGGGATTTCATGCGTTTGTTTATGATCTATAAGCAAGTGATGGAGACAGATGCACCACAGATCACGTTTATCTTCACTCATTGCCGCTTCTTGCGACCAAATGCCGTTGCCTTTTTAGGCGGCACGATTCGTTCTTTACAAAAGAAAGGTGTAACTGTATTTGTTGACTGGAAAAGCATTCCAAGCGCAGTAATGGCTTCGCTCAAACAGAATACATTTTGTAGCAAGCTAGGTTACAGCTCTCACACGAACCCTGGGCACGCAATCCCATATAGAGAGGATCCTAAAGAAGATGCTAATTCAATTCTCGATTATTTAACCCAAAACTGGATTGGCAAAGGTTGGGTTAAGGTTAGCGAACCCTTGAGGGATGCGATTGCAGGAAAAGTTTGGGAAATTTATGCAAACTCCTTTGAACATTCTAAATCCAAAATTGGAGTTTTTTCTTGCGGCCAACATTTTATAAAAAAAAATGAACTGGTTTTATCTGTTGTTGATTTCGGCGTTGGAATACCTCACAACGTCAGAGAATTTCTTTCTTCTGATGCACGAGCAGCATCCCTGTCGGCAGAATCATGTTTAAAATGGGCATGCCAAAGTGGGAATACAACGGCAACAGCAAATGGTGTACCAAGAGGTTTAGGTTTACATTTACTCAAAGAATTAGTCAGAGTAAATAATGGCAAACTAGAATTATATAGTCATAATGGTTATGTTAAAATGAGCAGTCAGGGAGAAGAATATAAAACTCAGCCTTTTTATTTCGAAGGTACTATACTTAACATAACTCTACTCTGTGATGAAAAATATTACAGACTTACTTCAGAATTAGGATAATCAAATGAAGATTTTAATCAAAGATTTTATTGGAACCAGATGTATATTAAAAGAGGATGGTCAAAAATTATTTGAAGAAATCTCTCGGCATCTAGAGAGTAAAGATGAAGTTATTTTGGATTTTTCCAATGTAAAAATGTTTGCATCACCTTTTTTTAACTATAGCATTGGTCAGTTATTTAATAAATTTTCCGAAAATGAAATAAGAAATAATTTACATCTTGACAATCTTGAGGTTGTTGGTCATTCAATAATTGAAAGAGTTGTCGAAAACGCAAGCAGATTTAAATCTGATCTTGATTATAAAAAAATTGTAGATGAAATATTAGAACAACAAGCAAGGGAGTCTGATTAATGGCGTTTTCAGGCGTAATTTTAGCTAATGTTTTTAATATTGGGAATTATACCCCAACAAAAGACGATAAATTTTTAGTTGATACTAATGTTTGGTATTGGATGACTTATACAAAAGGTATACCATCTAACAGACAATATCTAAATACCTATATTAAATTTATTAGTGATTGTATTTCTAAAGAATCACAACTATTTCACTCTGGCTTATCTTTAGCCGAACTAGCGCATATCATTGAATCCACTGAAAGAGAAATACACGAAGCAACAATAAAATCGAGGATTATGACAAAGGAATTCAGATATAAATATGCAAAGGAAAGACAACTTGCAATGAAAGAAGTTGAAGTGTCGTGGGCTCAAGTAAAACAGATTGCGCCACAAGTTGACTTAACCATATGCCAAGATTTAACAGATTCTTGCGCATCAAAAATGACAAGTAATACCTTAGATGGTTATGACCTCATGATTCATGAAACAATGTTAAAACATGGCATTACAAATATAATCACTGATGATGGTGATTATACATCCGTACCAGGAATAAACGTATTTACTATAAATAAAAATGTAATTGTGTCTGCTGCTACGCAGAAAAAACTGATGAATTAATAAAACCGAAAACCAGAACAATGTACTTTTAAGTTTAGAAAATTTCAGTTCTGTTGATTATGTAACTTTCTGACCAGCCCGCACCAACTCTTAGATGTGGGTTTTCTTTAATTATCCGTTATCACCAGCGATCACTCTGCAAAACCTACACGAAATACACTTCCTCTTATTTATCTGATGGTTATGTTTTTTCTCAGTTCCTCCATAACTCCTTTTCACTGAAAAACGCTGAAATTCTTTTCAATCTTTTCAGTTCGAAATTTCCCACAAACCACCAGTGCTGGTACGGGCTAGTTGTCTGATTTGTAGAAAAATAAAACTGAAAAAATTTCCAGATCCAGAAACCGCAGGCGGGTGCGGTGTAGCGCCGTTTTTGTCTGCGAAGGATTTATTTTGTCGCCATATCACCATACCAGCGCAACGCTACAATTCTGATCTTTTATACTTAGTGACCGAGTTATATTTGTTATTAAAGGGTTAATAATCCGTCTGCCGATGTCTATGACAAGATAAGAAAGATGTTTTGTTAGTAATTCAACTAATTATTTGGGATTAAGTAGCCAATTATCAGTTCCGACCACATAACTTAATATTGTAGGCAGAAAATCAGATCATTCTCATGTTACGATAATCCTCAGGATTATTAGGGAGAATAATTTATGAGTAACAACAAAAAGTCGCATTATGAGGATATGAAGAAGTTGTTGTGCGCGGACATACTGCACAGTAGTAAAAAATTCTCCTGGAGGAGAATCATACTACGTTGCTGGAGACAACCCGGACACAGATTCATGTGTTGGTGGAGGATAGCGAATTGCCTTTACTGTCAGGGAGGGAAATCAAGTATTAAGTGGGCACGAAGAATCCACCGGAGACTTGTTTCAAAATACAATACTGATATTGGATTGGGGGCACAGATCGGGGAAAAATTCAAAATTTATCACTTCGTTGGAATAGTCATTTGTCCCCAGGCTGTGATTGGCAAAAATGTTCGTATCCGACAAAACACAACGATTGGATTAAAAACAGTTGAAGGAATCAAAGCCATCAGGATCGGAGACAATGTCGAGATTGGTGCAAATTCATGCATCATCGGTGATGATCTGACCATTGGTGATAACGTGACAATTGGTGCTATGTCATTCGTTAACCGAAACATTCCTGCTAATAGTGTCTTTATAACCCGCAGAGCCGCACAACTACTACCGCTTGATACGCACTCCACCTCTAACTATTCTGAACAACACAACAAGTGAAATACTGCTATCAGTAAGTCCCGAACGTTTCAACTTATCATGTGAGTGTCAGCATTAGGCAATAATCCCCTGATATTTTTCCCGGGTCTGCCCGGCTTTCGTCCCTGTCTGGGTGAACGCGGCGGCATTGGTTGGCGTCCCAACGGAGGGGTGCGAATGGCTCGCGCATTGCTGCGCCAGCTCTTCCAGTAAATCAATGGTGTCCAGCATCATGGTTAGGGCGTTGATACTCTCACTGCCAATATGGACAGTTGCCCCCATGACCTGCTGACCTCCAGCGGCCACTGATTTACGCAATGCGGCAATCTTCTCTGTCAGGCTTTCGCCAACCTCCACGGCTACAGCACCACCCACTTTAGTAGACTGCCGTCCTGTTATGTCCGTTTCTTCGTTTCCTTCAATACTGGACAACCTGTTACCTTTCACCGCCTGGCTATAATCACCGGTGCTGACCTGCTGGATGGCTCCAGCCAGCAATATGGCGGTTCCCAGTACCGTAGTTTTATCCGTAGCTTTCACCGTGGTTTCACGGCTTACCAGTTCGCGCTGTTCCGTATCGGCTTTTACGGTTCGCGCCATTGATGTTTCGCTGATGGTGTGATCGGTCTGCCTTACCCAGTCTCCAGCCTGAGTCACCCTCTGCGATACTTCTTCCCGCTGCTGCTGCAATTGCTCACCGGGTTTAACGTCCGGCAGGCTGGTACCATCCGGCAGCGTCTGCCTGATAAAGGGTTTATCCGGTCTGCCTCCCGTGAATGCAACCTCAACCAGCGTCCCTTCTGGCGGAAACTGGAACATGCCTGAATCATTCCCGGCCATCGGTACCGGCAACGGCACCGCTGAATAAACAGGCGTCTGATTGTCCGGGTTTCCGTCTGCGTCAAGCAACTGCACGTCCACGGCATAACGTGGCCGGAAAGGATCGGCAAAGTTACCGCTTTTTACCGGCTCTGAATACGCCACGACTCTGGCCATCTTTGGCAAATGAAGCCCGGATGCCAGTTCAGGGTAATGGCTTTCAATCTGCCTTTGTGCTGGTGTTTTCTGCAAAGGTTTACCCGTTACGCGGTTTCTCGGCATCCATGTGATCGCCATCGTGTCATTCGTCAGATGAACCTTAGTCACGCGCTCACCGTTCATCTCCACCCCTGGCCGCATAGTCTGGATCACTGGTAATGTTACAGAGTTACCGCCAGCAGCCCCCTGGCTGAACTCTGATGGGATTTCTACGGGACGACCGGCAAACAATGACTTTTCTGCGCCACCGACGTAAAGCGAACCATCAGGAAACTGGTACCAGATGTAATCCTGGATACTGAACGCCCTTCCCAGATTGTTCAGCAACTGATAACCAGTACCGTTATGGGTAAAATGTGGGATAGGGGTATCGCTGTACTGTGCGTCAGGCACACTGACCGTGATCCCGCTGTGTTCTTCCAACCAGACCGCAATTTCACGCAAAGTCGGGTGTTGAAACGAACATGGCCACATCCTTTCAAACACACCTGCCAACTCACGAATGAACAGACGCTGAAAACCGTTTTCAGCAGGCTGCGATCGCTCCACGTACCCCGTAAACCAGCGCAAAAGCAGATCAGTATACCCCACATCCAGCCGCACCAGTTTTCCGGTGTAATCTGTTGTTGTCTCTGCGGTGATGAAGCCCCGGCCGCAGCTGTTCAGCTCCAGTACCAGGCTGGCATCCACCAGGTGAACTTCATCCGTTGAAAGGTATAGGCGTTTTACTGGTTTCATCATTAACCCAAAGCATCATTGACGGGCTTCAGTACCTTGCGTTCAAACCACGTCAGTTTTTCTTCATCTTCTCCGGCAGACTGGCCACCGGACTGTCCCGCACTAACGGCAGTCTGTTTTTTTGCGGTCGTCTTACCTGTTGCCCTGGCCTCTTGCTTTTCCTGCACGCTGATATGTTCCGCCAGTGTGAATGTCACCAGCCAGGACATTTTCCCATCTTGCTGGGGGGCATCCACCGTTCCGCTGAACGTTGCTTCACGAAAATTAACAGCACGGGCAACTTCATGCACCACGCGGTATTTCTGGCGATTACCACTGGCATCGGTAGTACTGGCCAGCTCAAAAATACGCTTTAGTATTCCAGGCTGTTTAAAAGGTATTTCACCGCTGATCCGCAGTTCCTTTCCCTTTGCTCCCTGCTCTGATTTTGTTGTGGCGCTGGTCTGGCCGGACTGATCTTTATCCTGAAATTGCTGTGAAACAGTCACCCGCATGTTTTTCAGCTGGATGGCCTCGCCATTAAGCGCCAGTGTCGGGATCGAAGTCATGAATCATTCCCTTTATTCCATCAAGATTATCACCAACCAGCATCATGGCAGCGGTGTAAACGGCAGGCTGCTGCGGAATGTCCTTCATCAGTTCCAGTAACGTGGTGCCGGTGTCTCCGCTGGCAGTAAAAACCCACGCTCTGGCACTTTTTCCCTGTAAATCATTCAGGCCGCTGGCCACATCACTGATAAGCTGGTCACGCAACTGCGTGAACTCGCCCAGCTGTTTTTTCAGCCCTTCGATATCAAACCCGGCACCCGCCACCTTTTGTGCCTGACTGATTGCAGCAGCAGATAAAGCTGCCCTGCTGGTTGGTACAGACAGTGGAATGGACGCAGGTAACGCTGCGGCGGCTTTCGCCGGGATTTGCATCTTTTCAATAGCCAGCGCTGCGGCGGATTGTGCCAGCCGTTTGACCTGCGTGAATGCCGGAGCGGGGAAAATCCCGACCAGGTTATTCAGGCTGGTCATAAAGTTTTCCTGCGTCTGTCCGGTGACCATCATAATCACCACGTCCGCATTCCCCCCTGTTCCGGCCAGGCGTTCAGCAAGATAGCGAACAGCATTAACCGGGCTGAGATATGCCCCGTTCGCTGTCTGCTGTCCCAGCCCATAAATCCACGGATGCGCAGGGACGATCGAACAGTTCAGCGCAGCAACAGAATCTGTGAAGGCCAGACATGCTTCACGCCACATTTCCAGGCACCTCCGGCCACACAATTTCCGGAGCATCTTCCGGTTGAATACGGTTCAATAAAACCCGGAATTTTTTCCATGCAGTAAGTAGAAGTACTTCTTCTTCAGTCGCCATGTCTAAATCAACGGCATCCTGCAACGTGGCAATGGCGTCATTGGCCTGTTTAAGCAGGCTTTTCTTTTCGGCGTCTGCCTCGCTGACTAATGCAATTCGCATGGCCTCCGCATCATCCACCCACGCCTTACCATTCCATTTTTGCCAGGCATTAGCTGGTGCTAACGTGGTTGTCCTTTCCGGATAAGCGCCTGGCTCGGTGATCACCAGTTCATTACCGTTTTCTGTATCAAACACAACCTCACCACGGTGATCCTCACGGGAAATCCATCTTTGCTTCTCTGAATCAAAAATCGCCACAAACCCCGCTTTGATTGCCGGTGGCTTTATCGTGGTGCAGTTAGCTGGCAGTCCGGTATGCGCAGGAATAAAAGCATCACCCAAACCAATAAATTCATTCGTGTCAGAGCGCAGGTTATAAACGGTAACTGTTTGATCCGTTTCACTCATTTTAAAAGTCATTATGCGAGTCTCACTATGTAGTTAAATACGATGTTTTTAACGGTCGTTTCTTCATTGCCCGACGCGGCGACGGTAATGGTGTGACTATGTGCGCCTATTGCTACGGTATGAGAGTGAGCTCCAATTCCTACAGAATGGCTATGTGCGCCAATCCCTACAATATGAGCATGGTTGCCAGCCAAATCCGTATTACCTGTTGTTACGTTATCGCCGCCCTGACCTCTATTGATATCTCCGTTTTGAGTGGCCTGCCCCTTAACATATGTATGAGTATGTGCACCAGTTGTATCGGTTGTTTTGGTTCCGTAATCAAATGTGCTCACAGCTCTAGTGCCGTAGTCAAAGGATGATGTTGACTTCGTCCCCAGATCGGTACTGAATGCACTAGCAGTGTGGGCATGGGATTTATTGCCATCATCTTCATAGGACAAAACTGCACGGCCATCAGGTTTTCCTTTGATCGTCTGGCGGCGCATATCAGGAAGAACACCCGATGGGTATACAATAGCCAGTCGCTGGTAAGCCACTGGATCAAACACCTGCCCCTGCATGATTGCGTGACCCGCTGGTGGAATATCAGTCGGCCAAGGAAGTGGTACTCCAACCGGCACAACATCGCTAATGCTTAAGACCGCCAGCTCACCCAGCCCAAGATTTTTTCTGGCTTCCGCCTTGTCATTGATATCGGCAAGGTTTGCATCCTTACGCAAAAAATCGCTGCTGGCCTGTTGATCGCTCAGACTGCCTTTTGGCCTTAAATCCGTGATGTTGCCATCCACATCAATGCTGGCCACCGCAAATACAAAATGCTGAATACCGTTCTGAACATAATCAGTCAGATTTTCTACAACCGTGACTTTACTCTGTACACTCCAGACACTGCTCAGAATCCCTGTCCAGCACACATCCAGCCAGACTTTTACCGACATTGTCGTCACTGTAATATCCTGATTCGCATCCAGTGACACACGCAGTCCAGCCACATACCCTGTGCCTTTCGTGACATAAAACTGATTGCCGGTTTTGGCTACCAGATACCCGTTACCAAAAAACGCCGCCGCGCCATAAATATCTGTATTTTCCAGACGCTGGCGCTCATCAATTCCGGCCAAACGTGCAGTAAAATCAATCTGCCAGGTTTCAGCGGGCGTATTAATCCCAGTTTCTGTTTGTGCACCGTTGTACTCCATCAGAAACGAGCGGGTCAGCACGTTCCCCTGTTGCCCTTCTTTTGTTTTCAGTTTCTGCTGTGCTGGTGCATGGACAATCATTGCCAGCGTACCGCTAGCCTTATTGAGCAGACCAATCCAGTTAAAACTGAAATCCCCCACATCTGCGCCCAGCACTACGGAATAGACCACCCTATTTTCATCCACCACACCGGTACGGGTAACAGCTTGCCGGTGAACAATCTGTGCTGTCGGGGGCAACCCTTCATTGCGATCAACAGGGATATCCGCGTTTAAATCCGGCACACTGGCAAAAACAAATTCGTCCAGTAGTACCGGTTCACCTGTTGCGCCCTGCTGTGCTTTCCAGTTTTCAAACGCCAGTGTGATGGCTGTCTGTGACATAAAAATCTCCTTACAAACTCGCGCTGAATGTTGCGCTGCGGGCTTCCGTCCCTGCTAACGTCGCCGGGTAAACCACATATTCCCCATGATCCCACCCAGCCCGGATTACCAGGTTTTCAGACGTGATCACCTCAAACTGATAACGGCGGCATGTTCGCCCGTACTGGCGGATTATCTGGATCAGCAGCTGCGTGTTGTCTGCAATTTGGCTGTCTGTAACCCGAACCAGAATCACATCCCAGTCGATATTCGGTTGCCGTTCTAACAGTTCCACATAACCGATGCCCAACCGGTCAAAGATATTGATAAACCCCTGTACTGAACCAGCATCCCGCGCATTCACGAAGGCAAAAGCCACGCGTTTGCGAAACAGGCTCAACGGTTCACCATCAAAGCGGGTAATATCCCGGTCATAAGCCAGCAGGTTCAGTAATGCCGGTGTACACGTCAGCGGATCAAACTGATTTATTGGCCAGGTAACCCAGTTGTAAACCTCAGCCCAAAAACGCTGCGCCGTTTTCAGCAATTTCCCCGGTTCGCCTTTATTCATCCAGGAAGGCAAGACCATCCCGGCCAGCTTTTCCATAAACTCATTCATTATCAATATTCACCGTCAGTGATTTCAGACGCGGCACGTCCAGTTCACTGGTAATGTCTCCGAGCGAAAATGTCAGTGATTCCGTCTGTGCAAAGGTTTTATGAATTTCCCGCCCCAGTTGTGAAAATGAAAACCGTGAATATGGCCACGTCTTTCTGACGTCAAAATCAGCATTTTCACGAAAAGCGCAGCGGATAATGTTTTCAACGCCATCCTTCAGGCTTTTTCTTTCCTCATCGCTGAAATTATTCAGATTCTCGACATAAACCGTAACGGCCAGATCGTGAAACGTTTCCGGCATGGGATAACAATGCATATCATCACCATGCCCGTGATGCCCCTGGGTGTTGATATAGTCATTCACTGCATCCAAGAACGGTGCCGATGTCACCCCACTATCCAGCAATAGAAATGCGTTTGCTGTTCCAGGTCCCCTCGGTGCTTCATGCTCAAAGAAAATCCTATCGATACTCAACCCAGCAACGCTGGCGATCATTGAGCGATAAACCGCATCAGTGTGGTAATTCCCCACCAGATTGAACTGATTGCGACAACGCTCGCGCAGTTCATCATCGCTCTCCTCGTCAGCTCCCGGCACGGTCAGCCAGTTTTCCTCACTGGCCACATGGCTGATACCACTGACCGCCACCGGCAGAATGCGGTAGTATCCAGGCGCAAGGTTATATGCGCCCCCGGTACCAGTGGCTTGCACCGGCAGTAATGCGCTGGCTGCACTGGAAGCGATCACCACATCTTCAGTGGTAGCCAGCTCATAAACTCGCCCGTTAATGCGTTCTGTCTGGATAACCGTCCCAGCTCTGACCGTCACAACAGCCTTTGTGTCTTCTTTGAAGAACCGAATTACCCCCTGTGCAGCGCTCGCCGGTTTTGCCGTGACGTTCACAGCCCAGGCCAGCAGACGCAACATGCTCCCGCTGGCCGTGGCCACAAACATATTGGCCAGCACGGTTAACACCAGAACATCTTTAAGCCACATCACCGGGGCGGTCACAATGGCGGTGATTAATCGCCAGAACGGTGACATTCGGGATGTATTGGTGATAATTCCCTCATCTGCTGCAATCGCATTAAAGCGTTCCCGCACTTCGGCTTCCGTTACCGGCATACCGCTGTCTTTCACCACGTCTTCAAAATCAACCTGCGGTTTTTCCGTCATAAATCCACCTGCGCAGAGATCCCGCCAAAATCGTATGTGCTCGCGGTTACCCACAACCGCTTCTGACTTTCTTCACTGATTTCCACCGAACCCGGCACAATACGTTCATCATCTTCAATCAGTAATTCCATGCGGGTAAAAATATCCGCTCTCATTGTCGGGCTACGTTCGGCTATTAATTCCGTAGCCAACCCACTTTCAATAATGGAATGAATAATGTCCTGTCCGATACTTTGTCGGTTATTACATAATTCAGGTTCATTACCGACATTCAGAACAAAATCGCCGCCCTGAATCAGCAAATCAATATAAAGAACATTACTCATGCACCAAGCTCCTGCCATTCCATAAGCTGGAGTGGAGAAAATGCTTCTTTGGTATGGAAATGCACTTCGCCAATTTTCCGGCTGTTATCGATTACGGATGTTGTGTTTCTGCTGATTGTTTTACTGATACCACCATTATCCACACCTTTTAAATCGCCCCCCGTAGACAGCGTATTACCAGTTAATGGCTGTAAGGTTTCACTGGCCAGAGAAATATCCACGCCGGGAATTTCATTCAGTTTCTGAACAATCCAGTTCCACGACTTAAGAAATCCCTCTTTGATTGAGTTCCAGACAATATCAAACAGCGACATAATACCGGTGGCCATTCCCTTTAATGCCTCAGATGGTGAAAATCCTGTCAGCATAGAAATAAAACTGCTCCATCCATCACTGACATATTGCCAGGCTAAAACAAAGATCCCCGCTAGCCATTTCACTACGGCAGCACATGCCTGGAAGGCTTCGGTATTCATCACCGATGCTTTTATCGTGTTCCAGTGCTTAACCAGCAGATAACAACCAGCAACAAGCAGCGCAATGGCACCAATCACAAGCAGGATTGGCCAGCTCATCAAATTGATACCAATTCCGGTCATCATTGCGGCCATGCGTACCGCCAGTAACGCGCCGCGTAAAAACTTCAGCGTGGTATTCCAGGCGATTACCGCCATTTGCGCCAGCCAGACAGTGGCCGTGTAGATTTTCGTAATCGCCGTTAGCGCCACCCAGATCCCGCGCAATCCCATCATGATGAATCTGGATACCCCCATCACGATATTGACCACCGCACCCACGGCGGCAAAGCTCAGGAGTGCCATCGACGCATAACCAATCACACGGGCAATGTTAGGAAATAGCTGCATCCAGCGGGCAAAGGTCTGCCCCATATCAGCCAGGCGATTCAGAACCGGATACAGCACAGGGATCAGCGTCAGCCCGATCACGGTCTGAATGGCTTTCAGGATTTGCACAAAGCGATCCCACGGCTTAACCATTTTTTGTGCCATTTCCTGGGTACGCTTCAGACCGTCCGCACCGCCCAGTTCGGTGATGTTCCGCTGAAGTAACGCGACATTGCCGTAAAGCTGTTTAACCACTGCCGAACTGTCACCAAAGGCTGCATCCAGTTCCGCCTGGGCTTTCAGGTTCCCTTCAAGGCTTTTGCCATATTTGCCCTGCAACTTGATCAGCATTTCAGGCATGGACAGCATTTTGCCGGTGGAGTCAGTAAAGGACAGCCCCAGCTTTTTAGCGCCATCAATCGCACCGGTCATAAACCCTTCATAGGCGCTGCTGGCTTCCGTTCCCAGTGTCCGCTGAAGTTGCCCCAGCACGGCCAGTTGTTCATCCAGCCCTACGCCGTAGTTAGTCCCGACACCGCGCGCGCCTTCCATCAAATCCTTGATAGTGGCCATTTCTGTGCCAAAGGTTTTGCGCATATAAACCATCTTGCCTGCCAGTTGCTCGGCAAATTCAACCTTGCCCAGTCTGGTGGCATCGGCGGAAAAGTTACCGAACATCTGCCCCATAAATTCCGCCGTGTCCGCCGCTGTGGACTTGAGCGCAAAAGCCAGGGTATTGGCGACTTTCGTCACCTTCGGCAGTTCATTACCCGTCAGTCCGGCAATGGAAGTGTTAATATTTTCCGTGGATTTAACAAACTCCACCGCACTGGCACCATAGGTTGTACTAAAGCGCAGGGCATCACGCTGAACTGTCTTAAGTGCTGAATCATCAATACCTTTTGCGGCGGCATTATTCAGCGCGTCATACATTTCAATTGCCGGTGATAAAGCACTTTTGATCTCCATCCCGATACCTGCCAGCGCCAGAACGCCACCACCGATCTGCATAAAGGCTGCTTTTGATTTTTCCGCAAAGCTGGTGACGTTACCCTGCACCTGTTTTAACGGGCGGGATAATTTATCAATCAGGCTTAATGTAAAATCTAATTGTTTCATTCATTGCCTTTAAATGCTTTTGCCACACCATTGGCCACGGCTATTCCCGTATATTCCCAGTGACGATTGTCCAGCCAGATAGCGGCGGCGATATCATCAACGGAATCCTGACCATGTGGTAAATAATGACGGCGTAGAATTAAATATTGTTCGAGTCCATTTATTTCAATTTCATGGACTCGACTTGTCAGTTTTTTACTTCAATTTCCAGTTCAGGCGCATAAATATCATTTACTTTGCCAACCAGTTGAAGTGCAGCACCCGGACGTTTTAATACTTCACAAAGTGAGGCTTTACTTTCAATCGCAACAATTCGTGTCAGATAGTTATGCGCAGGAGCAACCTTATTGTCCATTGCCATTTCATTAATAAATTTATTGTAGGCAGTCTGGTTTGGTTCAAAAATAATTTCAACGCCACAAACACACAGTTTAATTTGTTCCATCAATAACTCTCTCTCTTAAAATAATTTCACCCACTAACTGATTATGACGAGCAGCACACTGACCATATAAATCAAGATAAATCGTCAGTAATTCCGCTGAGTCTTTTCCTGTCGCACCATTGAGGCGCGGCAACTGCGTGGCACATTTAGTTTTCAGATTTTCCTGATAACGCACGTTCGGTACCGGCTGCGGCGCTGTTGTACATGCTGACAAACTCATCAGACAGGCAACGATTAGTAAAAACGGGCTTAAGTATTTCCGTGCGTATCTCTCGCGGTGCCACATTTTTTAACGCCTCCAGTTTATCTTCCAGCGCTCTGGCCGAATCACTGGCAATACCCTGCATTGCTTTTCGCGATTCATTACCGGCCACCTGCGCCGCTGTATTGATTGCCAACTCTAAGCTATCACGCCGCCAGTCAGCGGTTAGCCAGCCCCAGACAAACGCCAGCGCCACCACAACCAACCACTGCCCGCTGCTCATCAGCGCACCCCGTTATGTTCCAGGCTGAAATGATTGCCATCCGGCCTGGATTTGAAGCGCCCGCCCCAGACTCCACCTAGAGATTCCCAGAACTCCCCCAGCGGCAGATAATCTTCTGTGCGAGTTTTGTACTGATCATTCACGAACAAATTAAAATCTACAGCCAACCGCTGGGTGTGCAGACTGTTAGAAGTACCACTGCCTTTCTTCTCATTCAGCGCAGCCTGTTCTGGTGTACGGTAAGCCTCACCAAATGTCAGTCGGTAGCCATGTTCTTCTGCCCAGTGGATCAGACTGGCCACCATGACTGTGAATAATTGCTGTTTTTCACTCAGGGTCATTTGTCTTGCTCCCGTTCTGCTTTCCCGCTGCACGTCTGCGCAGCCACACTTCCACCGCCTGATAACCGGCAATCCCCAGCGCCGCCCCCAGCCCCTGAATGGCCAGCGGGCTGGCATCCGGGATCTGAATCAGCACCGCCCCGGCCACTACTGAAACCAGACTGCCCAGGATCACGCGACCAGCAAACAGGCGCGGCGTGATGGGGTCATTACTGGTCAGCACATTGCCGATGGCAATCAATGCGCCAATGATCAGCAGTGAATAAAGGCTCTTTTCATGCTCCTGCATCCCTGCCCCTTATCCGATCAGGTTTTCTGTGGCTTCCGCTTCCAGATACGGCACACCGTTGATGTTGACGAATTTCGGACTGGTCACGAAATATTTGATTTTGTGCGTGGTCACACCGCCACCTTTCGGATCAATATCCAGCAGGTTGCTGACCTGCAATTTATTGCCGAACGTCTCCACCTTCATTTCTTCGCTACTGGCTTTGGCATAGAAAAGAAAATCAAGTGGTGGAAGCCCACGCCATGAACCCGCTGCACGGGCTTTGGCTGTCAGCACCTGAAGTGTTTTTGAACTGACTTCAATTTCCCCCTCAGCGGCAACATCGCCATCCACATACCCATCAGGGACGCCACGCGTCTGGGCGACAGCGCTGTTATCCGTAATATCGAGCGTGATTTTCTCGATATGGATCAGATCGCCGTCCATATAGGTGTCAAACGACATACCCGAAATACGTTTGGTCATGCTATAGCCTCCAGACTGGCATCCAGTAACAGGCTGATGGTGATTTGCAGTGGCACTTCCCAGGTACGTACCACAATGTAAATATCAACTGCCTTTTTGTTCTTCCAGACAATGGATACATCACCATCCTGCGGCGGCTTCACTTCTCCGGGAAATGACACCCCATTAATGCTGGCCGCAGTAGACATTTCGCGCAGTGGACTGGCGAACAGTGTCTGATGTGCGGCGATACTTCCTGGCGTGCTATTCAGCGAACGATCAGCGATTTTACTGATAGCCAGCAAACGAACACGGCGGGCAGCTTTATCCGCGACGCGCAAAGTTTCAATCGACTGATAATCGCCGCCCTCAACGTCCAACGTGCGGCCATCTGACCAGTAAAAACCGTCATAATCCGGGTACCACATTGGCACACTGAAACGCTGTGCTTCCAGCGCCTGAAGTGTGGCCAACTCAAGAACTTCTCCGGTACCATCAACCGGCATTTCGTCACTGCCCAGATTCATCAGCGCACCGGTTTTAACCCTCGCCGGACTATCTGCAATAGTCACCATACAGCTACACAGACGACCAGCCAGCACACCCGGTTCATTTCCCCACAGCCGGGGAACCAACTGAACCGACTTTTCTGCAATCCCATCCTGAAGAGTGGCCAAGCGAACCAAGTAATCCGCCTGGGCTTCTTCGTCCTGCACTCCCTGTGCGGCCAGAATGAACCACACCCAGCGGCCATACTTTGAAATCAGGGTGGTTCGTAACGTCACTGCCTGATTTACTTGCGCTTTAGCAGTGACATCGTCAGACAGCACCACGCCTTCCACAGAGCACACCACCTGCGCGGCTAAAACCGCTTTCACCCAGGCGTCCGCCTCCGCGTCAGCTGGCAGGACGTGAATGACCCCCCACCAGTTCTGGCCAGCGTTCGCCAGCGCAGCCAGAACATCATTTTTCAGCGGGCTGGCTTCCTCGCCCAGCAGTGAATCAACATCACTCTGGGCATTCACCGCCAGTGTTTTCCCCACATTTTTGGTACCCGTGCCGATAAACAGCAGTGTGCGTTCCACCTCATTGGTTTCACCCATCAGCTGATTTACCTGGTTTACGGTCACAATTGGCCAGGTCATGCTTTCCCCTTAATATCCTGCGCCTTAACGTCCCAGCCAAAGCCGATGGCCTGAAGCTGACGCGCCAGCGCCTTGTCAAATTCATCATCATTCATGCCCAGAAACACACGAGCAGGAAGATCCACTGTCCAGCTGGTTTTCACGGCTTTACTACTGAGTTTTCGAATCAGCAGCCCCGCCTGGCTGTATGGCATCGTTTTGGTGATTTCGCCCAGTGTGGGCTTTTTCCATCTCTTACCGGTTTTCACCCGGTACCCCAGCGCCCGTAATTTTTTGGCCTGGGCAGGCGTCGCCATTTTCCCGGCCTCTGCCTTCCGTGGCTGATTACTGCGGCTGGCCTTTACGCGCATTCCGTTTTGTTGCGCGTACCCCACCGTTCCGGCTGGTACCGGCGCTTCCCCGTTCCGGTATCCACCACCCTGTAAATAGATCCGCACAGCCTGAATTTCTGGCATTTCACGGATATGCAGCAGCTTTGGCAGGTTGCGCAGCATCTTCCCTTTGCGTTTTGTCTTACGTCCCGGCCACTTGCCATCCGGGGATTCCTGATTGCGCACATGCCGTTTTGCCGCAGCAATCACGCCATATTTGGCCAGACGCCAGATCAGACGCTGCCGTTTTCTCGGCGGCAGCTCCATGCTGGCCAGTGCCTTGCACAATTCGGCCAGCTGTTTTTTATTCAGCTCGCCACCAGCAATCATTCGCTATCCCCCACCGGCGCACCGGCCTCATCCACGCTGTAAATACTGGCGGTCAGTGCCGTCCAGATTTCAGGCTCAACCAGTGACCAGCGCTCACCCCGCCACGGAATAGCCCCGTTTTCGTCCTGCCTGATCACCAGTTCTTCTACCATCGGAACAGTCAGCACCACAGTGGCCACTTCCTCATCCTCCACCGACACATCCCAGTCAGGTTCAGCTTCACTCAGCCCCACTTCATCCAATAGTTCCCTGTCAGCATCATCCAGCCACGCAGCCAGTAAGGACATAAGCAACTGCGGCGGGCAAAGGCGATACGGGAAACGCTCCCAGCTCAGAACCGCGTCATATCGGATAACCGCCTGGCGATATTGTCCCAGCCCGTAATCCTTCGCCGCAGGGATGAACTTCATCTCATCCAGCACACTGTCAAATGACTGCATCGCACGGGGCGGGACGTTATCTTTAAAAAATGTGGTCAGGCTTTGGATCTGCGTCTGGCTCATACTTTTTTCACCGTTGCCCGTTTCAGCCCTTTCATACGGCGGATCACCACCGATGCTTCAGCCAGTAACCCCGCTCGGGTTTCCATACTTTCCTGTCCCGGATGAGTATCGCGCCGCCCGATAGTGGCGAACTCCCCCAGCAGATCCGCTTTTGCCCTGGCAAAAACGGCCTTCATATACTGGGCGCACAGGCTGTTCAGTCCGCCCATTTTTACACCTGGTACCTCTGCCGCCAGCGTGTAGCCTTTCGCTATCCAACTGGACTCCACGTTTTCCAGCTCCGCATTCACCTCCGCCACCGCTGCAAGCAACGCCTGGCTGATGGTGTCAGCGTCAATATCTGGCGGTAGTGACCGCTGCGCTTGAAAATCCTTCAGATTCAGATCTGGCCAGAATCCGTTATTGGTCAGCGGTTCATCCTGATAATCCAGCGGCTTTCCGCTAAACATAAATCCCCCGAAAAAGGCGGACTGGCCGGTTTCCACGGCGCAGTTACACACAAGGTGTTCTGCCCTCCACCGCGTCCGCCTGGCTTGCGGTAGTCTTTACCCTTGAGTCAGTTTTCGGATACGGGCGGCAATTGTCTGCCGCGCCGTTCTGACGCCAATTTTTGAGTAGTGTTTTTCTGCAATAGCCAGCAGCTGATCGGCTTTTTCCAGCGTTTCAATATCATCCACGCCCGCCGCCGTTTTCTGGCCATCGTCATTGCGTAGCAACTCCTGACCGGCAAACTTGAACCATTTGGCCGTCACCTGCTCATGCAGTCGCCAGGTGTTTGCCACCCGCTCAAACGTGTGGGTGAAATAAGGCTCCACACTTTCCCCGCGCCCTGCGGTTTCCTGCGCCCATGCCAGCATCGTATCCGCCACGAAAGTGGGAAAATTGCTGCGTAACCGATCCGGGGTTGCCTGCTGCTGGCTGATAGCAATGTCAGCCCAGTCCAGCGCCTTATCCAGATCGCCCACGTCAAACAGCCAGATAACACACCAGGCGAAAACCGGATTTGCATACTCCTGGCCACTCTCCAGATAGGCTTCCACAGTGGGAACCCAGCGCGGCAACAGCACATTGCGTTTGTACTCGACGCGATCGGCGATGGTAGGCAGACTTCGAATATATTCCACATCAGTTTCCAGCGCCCTGACCAGCAGGTGCATACTTTCCGTGGTTTCCAGTGCCTGGCTGCGCTTCAGCTTTTGTTCCATCGCAATACGCTGGCTGTGACGCTGCGCGGGGGAAAGTGCCATTTATCAACCCTCCACCGGTTCGGAGACTTTGCCGATTGTCACAGCGGATTCATCAATAGCCGCATACAGCTCCGGCACTTCCACCGCGTAACCTTCATTGCGCAGGTATTTGTTTTCGAACTGCTTACGATCTTCAACAAACTCCGCCTTACGCATACGGGTATTGCGCTGGGTGTAGATGTGCAGGTTAGAAAGCGGCGTAACCACCATGCGTTTACCCGGCATAAACGGCGGGATAATAGCCGGACGGCCAGCAATGGTGCTTCCCAGCATCTGCGCCGCGATTTTTTCAGTCGGACGGTCTGCTGCCTGATACAGTCGGTATTGTTCAGCTGCGACCAGATCGGCACCAACCAGAACAACCAGACGCGGGTCATTGCGGAACTGTGCCGGGATTTTGGCGTTAATCAGATCGGACGCCATTGCATCCAGTGATTTGTAATCCCCGGCCTCATCAAGCACCACGGCATCCGTCATAATCTGATTGCCGCCCAGCAGCGTTTTCATACGCTCATGCCAGCCAACGTTCACATCCTCGCCGTTCGGGTTAGTTTCCGGATCAGTGGTTTTCGCGCGACTTTTACCGTTAAAACCAATGCGCAACATATCCAGCGCAAAAGCCTGCGTGGTGAATGCCTGTACCAGGTTGTAAAACTCGTTTTCGTCCTTACCGGCGTTTGCCCAGACAGAAAGCAGATCCCAGCGCAACGCGGCACAGCTGTCTGTTTCAACCAGGGAATAGTCATTACCGTCAACGCCTACCTGACGAATGAAACGGCCATTTTCGCTGCGGCCGGTATGCAGCACAGAGGAACCGACAGAGATCACCTGGCCACTCAGCTGGTCAACATCCAGACAGGTGATCATGTTCAGGAACTCGACGGACTCCAGCAACGCAAGACGCAGCGCATTTTCCTGTGGGTCATTCAGGGAAAAATATCGACTGGTATCACGCGCACCAAACTGCTGCGCCATCCCCGCCGAATATTTATCCAGTAAATCCCGCGCACGATTATTAAGGTGCATAAAACTCCCTCGCAATTAAGCGATTTAAAAATATATTCTGGGCTAATTAGCAATAAAGCGAATTACAGGAAATTAAATTTCCCGGCTTTATCTTTTATAGTACGCCCCGGTGTACGGGTGTTTTTATTACCCAGTTCGTTAAAGCGGGTTACGATTTCTTTTGCTTTATCGCGAATTGCCGCAAATTCCTGCGTATCCACCACTTCAGCAATTGTGTCAACATCACCCTGAACCTCATTCAGTTGAGTTTCAATTTTCGCCACTCGCGCTTCCAGATCGTTCACCACATTGGCAAGCGCCTGTAATTTATCTTCATCCGGAGCAAGATTATCCTGCGGCGTTTCATCTTCAAACTTTGGCTTAATACCAAACAGTTTCTGCCAGTTCTTCATTCTTGCTTCCTGTTTAATTTTTCCGTCGCGGGAAATTACACAGCTGTAATATCCCTGCTTTGTTAATTTATTGCGCCGACTACTAAAGCGCAGCCGTGTGGTGCCAACGCTGGCAGGTGTATCTGTTACCGCCAGCCCTTTCAGGTAAGTACGCCCGCTACCGCGCCAGTTATCTTCCGGCTCAATGGAGAAGAACAAAAGCTGATCTTCATGATTTGCGAAAATCAGACGCATATTCGGGCAAAGGCTGACATATAACCGTGCCAGTCCATCTTCACCATCATTCCAGGTGGCTTCCAGCACTTCACCAAAATTCCCGCAATCATCCTCATGTTCTGGCCAGATTAAAGCGACATAGTGGCTATAGTCATAGGTTTCCCCCATATCAATGATCCACTGCCGTTTAATTACCCTGCCATCAACGGTATCCCCTTCAGTAGCAACACACAGCCAGTCAGTTTTTAAATGTGACATATCCCCCCTGTTCCACTCCCTGACGCTGCAAATCAATTATTGCCAAATAAAACCGCCACCGCATTACGCTTTATTCTGAACAGTTCGGTTATAACGCTTTACCGAACAGACACGAATTAACACCACCGTTTTTTCATCACAGCCACGGCATAATTATCCGCATGGCTAAATACTCTGAAGAATTAAAAGGCGTTGTTCGCGCACTTTATCTGCGCCGCTATACGCCAAAGGAAATCGCATCTGAATTAAATCTGCCGAATGCGCGGATCGTTTACTACTGGGCGGAGAAATACAGCTGGGCGGATTTGCTCAGTTTTGAAAGCACAGAGGAAGCAATTGAACGCCGTTACCAGCTGCTGGCCAGCCGCGATAACAAAACCGATCTCGACCTGAAAGAAATGGACATGCTCATTGCTCATGCCACGAAACTGCGTGCGCAGAGTAATAAACACAAAGAGAAAATGGCCAGCGGTCAGAGTTCCGGGCAAGCAGCTGCGCGGGACAACAATGACAACGAACCACGCAGCAAACGGAAATACAAGAAAAACGATATTACGTCGCTGACGCAGGAGGACTTTGACGCATGGGCTGAAGAACATCTTTTTGAATATCAGAAACACCTGCGCAATAACATTGGCCAGCTTGTCAGGAACATCCTGAAAAGCCGCCAGATCGGTGCGACCTGGTATTTTGCGTTTGAAGCGTTTGAAAACGCGGTGATGACCGGCGATCCGCAAATCTTTCTGTCAGCGTCAAAGGCACAGGCTGAAGTGTTCCGGTCTTACATCGTGAATATTGCAGAGCAGTATTTCGGTATTACGCTAACCGGCAACCCGATCCGCTTAAGCAACGGCGCAGAACTGCGTTTTCTCTCCACCAACAAAAACACTGCCCAGTCCTACAGTGGCCACCTGTACTGTGACGAATATTTCTGGGTGCCAAACTTTGCAAAACTTAACGAAGTGGCCAGCGCAATGGCCACACATGACAAGTGGCGCACCACCTATTTTTCAACGCCATCGGCAAAAACGCACCAGGCTTACCCGTTCTGGACGGGCGATGAGTGGAAACAGGGCAGTAAAAAACGTGCGGCCATTAAGTTTCCGTCCTTTAACGAAATGCGTGACGGCGGGCGACTCTGCCCGGATGGGCAATGGCGCTACGTCATTACGATGGGAGATGCCATTGCGGGCGGTTTCAACCTGGCGAACATCGAGAAACTTCGCAACCGCTACAACGACGCCACTTTTAACATGCTCTATATGTGCGTGTTCGTTGACAGCAAAGATTCCGTTTTCAGCTTTTCCGATCTGGAAGCCTGCGGTGTTGAAATCGACACCTGGCAGGATCACAACCCTGATGCAGCGCGGCCATTTGGTGACAGGCCGGTATGGGGTGGCTTTGACCCGGCTCGCAGCGGTGATTTGTCCTGTTTTGTCATCATCGCACCGCCGATACTCGCCGTGGAGAAATTCCGCGTTCTGAAGGTGATTTACTGGAAAGGCATGAACTTCCGGTACCAGGCAAAACAGATCGAGCAATTGTTTAAAAAATACAACTTCACTTATCTGGGTGTGGACGTTACCGGCATTGGCCAGGGTGTTTTTGACAACATTCAGCATTTTGCCATGCGCGTGGCCGTCCCTATTCGTTACGACCTTAACACCAAAAATCAACTGGTGCTGAAAGCGGTGGACGTGGTGGAAAGCCAACGTATTGAGTGGGATAAAAACCTGAAAGAGATCGCTGCCAGCTTTATGTCTGTGCGCCGAACCACCACACAAAGCGGCAACGCCATGACGTTTGTCGCTGACCGCAGCCAGGATACTGGCCACGCGGAGGCGTTCTGGGCGATTACCCACGGTCTGCATAACGAACCCCTTAACTATGAAAACAAACCTAAATCCCGCTGGGGTGTAAGGAAAGAGGCTGCATGAGTAAAAAGAAACGCTTTGTTAAGCGCGACCAGCGCGGCGACAAATCAAAAAAGATGAGCATTATCACATTCGGCAAACCTGAACCGGTTCTGACTACCGGCACAGATTACCGTGATATCTGGTACGACAATGCCGCCGATCACTTCACCCAGCCGATTGACCGGCTGGCACTCGCACAGCTGATTAATCTTAACGGTCAGCACGGCGGCATCATTCACGCCCGCAAAAACATGATTGTTTCAGATTACTTGGGTGGCGGACTTATTCACGACCAGCTGGAAGCGGCAGCGTATGACTATATAACCTTTGGGGATATTGCGATTGCCAAAATTCGTAACGGCTGGGGAGACGTGATCGCACTTGAACCCTTACCCGGTCTGTATATACGCCGCCGCAAAGTCAGAGATAACGCCCTGGATAAGCCCGGTGACTACGTAGTGTTACAGGAAGGGGAACCGCAGATATGGCCAGAAGAAGATATTATCTTTATCAAAATGTATGACCCGCAACAGCATATCTACGGACTGCCGGACTACATCGGCGGTGTGCATTCCGCGTTACTTAACAGTGAAGCGGTCATTTTCCGACGCCGCTACTACCACAACGGTGCACACACAGGCGGAATTCTTTATACCCGCGATCCCAGCATGACGGACGAAATGGAGGAAGAAATTGAACAGCAGCTGCGTGACAGCAAAGGGATCGGGAACTTCTCCACCATCCTTGTAAACATTCCCGGCGGAGACGGCGACGCCATCAAGTTCATTGAAATGGGTGATATTTCTGCTAAGGATGAATTTGCCAACATCAAGAACATCAGCGCACAGGACATTCTGAACGCGCACCGTTTCCCTGCCGGCCTCGCCGGTATTGTCCCGCAGAATACTGCCGGACTGGGGGATGTTGAAAAGGCTGAACGCATTTATAAGAAAAGCGAAATTGCGCCCATCCAGCGCCGTTTCATGCTGGCCGTTAACAACGATCCCGAAATACCGGAAAGGTTGCACCTAAACTTTGATTTAAGTTACATAGAATCAATAGATAAAGGTGCGGCATGATGCGAAACTGGCTAAAATCCATGCTTCATTTAACAGCTGGAGCATGGAATATGCGAGTTCTGAAAATCGAATGCCCGGAATGCGGCTCAAAGGCTGTTATTCGTAAAACGAACAGGAAGCATCGGCAAATTGCAGATATTTACTGCGCCTGTTCAGATGTTGAATGTGGCCACACATTTGTTATGAATCTGACATTTTCCCACACTCTCAGCCCCAGCGCTAAAACGGGTGATGCGGTGGTGCAAAAAATACTGAGTGCACTTTCTCCCGCTCAGCGCCAGGTAGCATTAGATTTACTGAAAGTGACTCCCGCTGCCTAAAAAGCCCCCAGAATGAGGGCTTTTCCCTTCCTTTCTAACCATTTTGTGAACCTCTTCCGCAAGTTCTCCAATCCAGGCCAAAGCGATTGTTTTTTCTCTCTGGTTACTTTCGTAATCATGGGCAATTTTAGCTAATAACTCAATGCGTTCCAGCTGTGCCGACGCCTCCAAAAGATCCATTTAGCCCCCACAAGCAATAGTGACTGGATAAGTATCCAGTATACCGTACACCGTAAAGCACGAATAGTGAAATTTAATTTCCTTCCATCTACTGAGAAATGCATGCATTTCACATATTTACCCTGCTAGACCCACCCCGGCCATAACTCGTTTAATGGCTCGTTTTGAATCTCTTTAAGCCACCCATTACGGTAAACCAGTCCCCCTTGGCCAAACATCAAACCACTACCCCGTAGGAGAATGGCTATTTCTTCATTAGAACCGTTAAAACCCCGACTGCATAATTCCAGTTTTAACCGTCTGAGGATTCCCCCCTCCGTACAGTTATTGACAGAACTCCAAGGGGCGGCGTTGCCGCCAGAAACCCCCGCCTCCGCTGGCGCTTCGGCCAACTTCGCAACCTTTTGCCACTTAACCAGACGGGTGCAAACTTCCGAATCAGGAACCAAAGGAGAATAAACCCCCTGTACGCGCTGCACGTCCTCTGCGTACTCGTTGCCCTGTTCCGTAATTTCATAGGCCAGACGAACAACCAGATCACGGCGGGCAATCAGTGCGCCACCCTGTGCTTGGGTGTATGCAGCCCAATCGCCAACATCAGCAGCGGCCAGAACCGCATCCATTCTGCGATCTGTCAGCACCAGATCCCGCAACCGACGCAGCTCACGCCAGACGGTTACCGGCGCACCACCAATCTGCTGAAACTGACGAATGCGCCAGCGTGAAGCCCATGCAGAAACGGACTTAGCCATATCACGCAGGTTTTCGCCGGTTTCTTCGTCCTGCTCACCATCCAACGCAAAACCATCAATATTTTTTGAAATGTATTTCGCGATGTAGCCCGTGGCTGAACCTTTGTCGGGATCGATAGCTTCAACGTGAAAACGTGCCTTAAGCGCCTTTTCAGATTGCAGTTCCTCAGAATCGGTAATTCTGGCGTGATAGCAAAGAATATCGCGTACCGTGTCCACGTCCTGCAGACGCATAAAAAGCAACATATGCCAGTGCGGTGTCCCGTCATGGTGTGGCTCAACAACCCGAAACCCAAATACATGAATACCCGCACGCGAGATCGCTGCGCGTGCTTTTGCCCATACGCCGCATAAATAGCGCTGGGTATCCTGCGGTGTACATCCATCCCATTGCGATACAAAGCCACCTTTGCTGTGCACTGCGTGGAAACGTGATGGCGCGGTGATGGTGTAAAACTCACCGGCCAGCCCTTCTTCATTGGCCATATCTTCAAACCCTCGCATTCTTACCATTAGTTCACATCGACGGATCGCCGGATTTGCAACGCTGCGGTGCACCATGCTGTCCAGTGCAATGCGCAGCCCCTCATCATTCAGCAGATCAAACTTTTTAAAGAACTCCAGATTCCGCTTTTTCTGGTCTATCCATTCGTCCAGTGTTTTGCGGGATACATAAGCGCTGGCCGCTTTTTGTACCTGTCCCACCGCGATGGCCATATGTTCGCGCTGCATATCACGCGCACGTTTAAGACGTAGGTACCACCATTCCGGCGCCATCATGCGCAGTATCCCGGATTCCGCCTTACGCATTTCCAGTTGACCTTCATTGGCCTCATGTTCAGCCCAGTACGGCGGCTGGTTATTCAGCATCAGGCAACCCGCGCAAAGATGGCGGTATGATTCCAAGGTGCGGCGATGCAGCTCTCTGGCGTCGTCAGTGCCGGAGTCAAACTGTTCGGTGAAGTCATAAAGTGACTGGGAAATCCAACCAGATACCTGGCCAGCCAGTTTTTTAAGATCAGGACGGTCTAGTGACGGCAAGCGCTCCAGCGACTTACCAAAAGGAAGATCGGCAGCGTCAGCGGCCAGCGAGTAACGCGCAGCCACTTTGCGCAGACGTGGCAATACACTCCCGCCGATAGTCTGGCGCAGGAATGTATTGGCACAGCGACGCCCGTCACGACCAGCAAACAGCTTTTCGTAACGACGGCCAAAATACCCGGCTAACCAGTCGGGTATCTCATGAAGGTACCGGGCTCTCCATTCATAATCCTGCGGATTTACAGCCCACAAACGGCGTTCTGTGATTGTCGCGTCTGCCGGTATGCAAGATGCGAAAGTTTCACGCCGCCACGTATCGACAGCATAGAAGTGTTCCTTTATAGCCAACATCATATGCTGGCCTCAAGAAGCGATGGCGAAGGACATTTTAGTGGTGTTTTTATTGCCATGCCGCACCGCCTTTGCTGCAAATAGCCTCGGCCTCTTCTCGGATCAACTCAACGATTTCCGCTGCGCTTAAACCTTCATTTGCTGCATGAGTGGCCAGCTTATCCAGGCGGATGGAACACAGGTCAGCAACTGCGGCTTTACCTTCCTGCGTGGCTTTAGCAAGCATGTCCAGTAGATCAGTACCAAGCTTTGTTGCGGGTAAATCCTGATGTGTCATATACATTTTGGGTTCCCTTAAGGCAAAAGAATCCCCGGCCACTTGAACTGTGACCAAAAATTCAGACAGTTAATTAGTGAAAATGGGTTAGTACTGTGGCGGCTGAATAGTTCGGTGCCGGAATCAGATGCAGCTCATAGGTTGTCTGCCACCACTCCTGGATTATTGATTTTATCTCGCCAACACCCAGCGCCCCGGCTGTATAGAAAATCGCGCGAATCCCTGCCAGCGCTTCGATCTGCGCATCTTTGCTCTGTGCTTCGCGGTACACGCAGCACCAGAAAGCGGCATTAATAGCTAACCAGTGGCGCAGATTCATCATGTGTTCGGCGTCATTGAAAAAGAAAGGATGCAAAGCGATGCGACCATTTTCACTGGTGTTTTTCGCTGCAAACGATACAACATAGATATGAGGGACGCCCCATACAGCGAGTTCTTCCCGCAACGATTTACCCTCAACGGAAATAATGGTCATTAGTGATTCCTCTATTGCTGGAACTTATGGACGATATGAGGCGCGATCACCATCTGCACCCCACTATTACTACAAATTGGATGTGCTTTTTTTATTGGCCGATTCGCGGTACGTTTCGAAAAATCGCTGTCACGTAAACTGCCAAAACCGTCAAATGTTAATCGCGCCCGTGATATCCCCTGACGCAGTTGAATCATGTACCGATAGCCCAGGCGTTCATAAATCTCCCGCCAGCAGCATTTGCATAAATGAGCTTTAAATACTCTGGAACCTGAAGTAATCGCAGCAGCATGAAGAACCACACCGCGCCATTCTGGTGTTAAGTCGTCCCACCATTCAGCGGCCTTACTGCTTTCGCTGAAATATTTACGGCGGATCTGTTTTAATTGCTCAAGTCCACGCTTTTGCTGTTCCTGACTAATCGCCATAGCGCCCTCTTCCCACCGTGCTGTGATAGTTAACGATCAAAGTTGAAAGACAGACGACGGACAAGACGTGGCGCGCGACAAAACGGAACGTCCAAACAAGAGTGATTGTGAAACCACACGCGCCCGCGTTCATCTCCCTGGCGGCTACTTTCTAGATGGCGCTTTATGGTGAAATACACTATCGTGCCGCTGGTTTTTTTAGGCTTGCGCATATTATTCCCCTTTAGATTTATAACCCCATCAAACGCCACCACCACGGGCGGCGCTGTTGCTGGCCATTGAATTTGTACATGTGACCGGGGTTCCAACGCTGCCCGTTGGGCAGTTCTATCCAACCCGTTGATCCACTTGGCAACTGCATTGCTGGTGATTCATTTTTCAGGTAGGTGGCAAACGCTTTCATAGTGCTCTCTCATATCAGGCCGGTGGCATTGATTGTGACCAGCGCTACCGCAGCGGCCAGGACGGGCGTAGAGTGAAAACGACTTTCCACGGTATAAGCCAGCACGGATAAGCTACGAATTGCATCGCGGGCGCGATCCAGAATTTGAGTACGACGAGCGGCAGTCATATGGCAAGTTGATACGGCTTCCCCAGCAATCGCCCCCACGCACGCAGTGGCGCTAAGAGCACACAGTTGCATGTTGCCTTCAGTGGCATTATTCACAGGCACGGATGGCAGGCAGTTAATTTGGCTTAACATCCCATCCAGTAAACGTGCATCTTCGGTGTAATCCGTAATGGATATAAGCTCATCGCACGTTAAACGGTGCGGTTGCGCTGGATTTAGTTTGTTGCGCAGGATCTGCGGCCTTATACCAACGGCAACAGCCACATCTTCAAGATTGTGCTCAATTGCAAATGCTCGGCAAGCCGCATCAAATCGCGCATGTTTAGAGATCTGGTAATCAAACATTGTTTGCCTCTCGCTAATCCGTAGGATGAATTACGCGTTAAGTGAAATATCACATTCACTTAAAGCCTGAATGGTTAGCGCGGCCATGTTGACCTCAACCAGGCCTTTCTTCTGCTTACCCTTAGGTTTAATGGGCAATTTCCCGTATTCGATCAGATTTCTGGCAGTTTCTTTGTTTGTACCAGTACGACGGCAATATTCGTCTAAAGGCAGGTAAGGTTCCGGTATGATGATTGTAATGCTCGGACGCATAAGGCAAACTCCATTAGTCAACCTGTACGGTAATACAGGGCTGTAACTGTCAATATTCACTTAAACCTACAAAGCAGAGTTTAAACTCGCTTTGAGAAAGATTTCAAGGAAAAATTTTCGTGAAGCTACAAATTGAATTTTCTCATGGCGGATCAGAAGTCTTGGACAGAGTCATCCAGGCGTATGGTTTCAACACAAAATTAGCCCTGGCCGAACATCTTGATATAGCAAGTAGCAGCCTGGCTAATCGCTACAAGAGGGATTTTTTTCCAGCAGATATCGTTGTTAGATGCATGGCTGAAACGGGAGCAACTCTGGAATGGCTTGCGACTGGGCAAGGAAGAAAGTTTAACGATGACGAATTAGACATCATGAAACTGCCGCGTAAGAAGATTGTGGACGGAAAACTCTATGATTCCGGTTTGCTAATGCTCGATAAGGTTACTTTTTTACCTGGTAAGCCTTTACCACAGAATCCAATCTGTGTGATTGACAACGCAATGCAGTACATTGTTGATCAACACTTTCCCGAAGTTTACGACGATGATTGGTTAGTTGAAATTGAAGGAAAAACAAGTGTGAGAACCCTTACGCGCATCCCCGTAGGCAAAGTTCGAGTGAGTGGCGTTGGGATGGCATTTGATTGCGCTATCGAAGATATAAAAATTTTAGGTCGTATTATCTTAACTATAAAATAATAAGGAAAATTATAATGATAGATTACAAGACTGCATCTAAAGACCAATTAAAAGTAGAAATGAAACGATTGTCTGCCGCTGTTTCAGATACGCCATTTGGTACAAAAAAAGAATTTTTTCATCTTCCCGAAGTTTTAAACACCGGCGAGGAACCGCTTGGCATAGTAAGCGGTATGATGGATGGCAACACCTGGTTAATAACTTTAACTAACCAACGCGTTATCTTCCTCGATAAAGGGATGATATTTGGTGTTAAGCAGGTCGATATTAGCCTTCGTAACATTGTAAGCGTTGGCGGAAAGACTGGACTGATATTTGGTGAGATAATGATTTCAACAAGCGGACAGAATTACACCATAAAAAACGTTATAAAATCCTCCGTAATTCCTTTTACCAACCTTGTTAATGAGACAAGGAATAGTCTGGACAAGCCACAAGTTATCACCGCTCCTACAAGCTCCAACGAAAAATCTTCATTTGATGATGTCATGGATAAAATTGAACGTTTGGCTGAAATGAAAGCAGAAGGCATTCTTACTGAAGAAGAATTTCAGCAGCAAAAACAACGCATTTTAAACAGCTAAGCTATGTCTGTAAGAAAATTAACAAATGGCCAGTGGATTGCCGATTTCTACACGGTGGATCGAAGCAATGGTAAAGCCGGTAAGCGTATTCGTAAAAAATTCGCTACAAAAGGCGAAGCCCTGGCCTACGAGAACTATACGCTTCAGCAAGTGGAGAACTCCCCCTGGCTTGGCGAGGGTAAAGACCTCCGTACTCTAAGCGACCTAATCAACATGTGGTACGAACGCCACGGCGTAGCTTTGCGCAACGGTCAAAAGCGTAAAGACGCAATGACATGGGCGGCGGAGTGTATGGGATTCCCGCTGGCCACAGAGTTTAATGCTCAACTGTTTACAGCATACCGCGCAAAAAGGCTTGATGGGCATTATGCCCGCACTAACAGAGTATCCAAGGTTTCCCCGAAAACAATGAACCTTGAACATGCTTACTTTCTGGCTATGTTCAATGAGCTTAAACGGATTGGAGAATGGTCAGCCCCTAACCCACTGGAAAACGTCAGACAGTATCGCACTGATGAAACCGAAATGGCTTTCCTCACTGCTGAAGAAATTGATCGGCTTTTGCTGGAATGCAAACGCAGTAAAGTAAGTTACTTAGAGTTAGTAGTAAAAATTTGCCTGGCGACCGGCGCAAGGTGGAATGAAGCGGCGACACTCAAAAGCTCCCAGATTGCTGGCGGAAAAGTCACCTTCATAAAAACAAAAGGGAAAAGGAACCGTACCATTCCCTTAGATGATGAACTTCTGGCTGAAATTTCGGAAACAAAAGGCGCTCTGTTTCCGAAGCCCTGCTATAACGCTTTTCGTTCCGCCCTGGAACGTGCAGGTATTGAATTGCCTTCTGGTCAGCTAACCCACGTATTACGCCATACATTTGCCAGCCACTTTATGATGAATGGCGGGAACATTCTGGTTCTGCAAAAAATTCTCGGCCACGCTGACATCACTATGACAATGCGTTATGCCCATTTCGCCCCAAGCCACCTTGAAGATGCTATGCGACTTAACCCCTTAAAATGTCGCAAAAATGTCGCTGCAGCTTAGAAATACTGCCGAATACTCACAGATATTAACTAACGTAACTTATTGATAACACTGTAAGTTATTGTTTTTCGTAGATAGTTGATGCTTTATAATATAGCCTGTGCTATATCTGTATGTAATGCAATCATCCCTCATGGAACGACGGGATTAGCAAGTCAGGAGGTCTTATGAATGAGTTCAAGAGGTGTATGCGCGTGTTTAGTCACTCTCCCTTTAAAGTACGCTTAATGCTGCTCTCGATGTTGTGCGATATGGTCAACAACAAACCGCAGCAAGATAAACCTTCCGATAAATAGCGGCGTCGCGGTACGCCGCTTTACTCCTGCTTTATTGCAGGCATAGATTGTTCTGGATTGCCCCCCCACTTTTTATCGGATTTGCTATTCTCTTCGCAAAAGATTTGTTCCTCAGTAGTTGACCTGAACGGCAGCTCGCTCTATCTTCTTGCAGCCCTGCGTATATTGCGGCTCGCAGATGCGGACCCTTCCCCCTCTTCACGCACTCTTGCAGGTATTGACCCTTGACGCCAGGGTAAGCACATGGCGTTTGTTACGATAGTGGCATATGAACTTAACCCTTAAAGAATCGCTTGTTTCCCGTAGCCGGGTTTTTAGCCCGTGGACTGCGTTCTACTTTTTACAGTCGCTATTGATTAACCTTGGTTTAGGTTATCCCTTTAGTTTTCTCTATACCGCCGCTTTTACTGCCATTTTGCTTTTGTTATGGCGGATGTTGCCGCGCGTGCAAAAAACCTTAATAGGCGTCTGTTCGCTGGTGGCGGCCTGTTATTTCCCTTTTGCTCAGGCGTATGGTGCGCCTAACTTCAATACATTGCTGGCGCTGCATTCCACCAATATGGAAGAGTCGACCGAAATTCTTACGATCTTCCCGTGGTATAGCTATCTGGTCGGCTTATTTATTTTTGCGCTCGGCGTGATTGCGATCAGGCGGAAAAAAGAGAATGAAAAAGCACGCTGGAATAAATTCGACAGCCTGTGTCTGGTATTCAGTGTGGCGACATTTTTTGTCGCTCCGGTTCAAAATCTCGCCTGGGGCGGCGTATTTAAACTTAAAGACACCGGTTATCCGGTATTTCGTTTTGCCAGGGATGTCATCGTCAACAATAACGAGGTGATTGAAGAGCAGGAACGGATGGCGAAACTTTCCGGGATGAAAGATACCTGGACAGTCACCGCAGTTAAACCCAAATATCACACTTATGTGGTGGTCATTGGCGAAAGCGCACGCCGCGATGCCCTCGGTGCCTTTGGCGGTCACTGGAACAATACCCCGTTTACCAGCAGCGTTAACGGCCTGATTTTTTCTGATTATATTGCTGCCAGTGGCTCCACGCAGAAATCTCTCGGATTAACGCTTAACCGCGTAGTCGATGGCAAGCCACAGTTTCAGGATAACTTTGTGACCCTGGCCAACCGAGCAGGATTCCAGACCTGGTGGTTTTCTAATCAGGGGCAAATAGGCGAATACGATACAGCTATCGCCAGCATCGCTAAACGTGCAGATGAAGTGCAATTCCTGAAAAACGGTAATTTTGAAGCAGATAAGAACGCTAAAGACGAAGAACTACTGACAATGACCGCTCAGGTATTGGCGGAAGAACACTCGCAGCCGCAACTGATTGTTTTGCATCTGATGGGCTCACATCCTCAGGCCTGTGACCGGACACAAGGCAAATACGAAACCTTTGTACAATCGAAAGAAACATCGTGCTATCTCTACACCATGACGCAAACTGACGATTTACTGCGCAAACTGTACGACCAGTTACGCAACAGCGGCAGCAGTTTCTCCATGGTTTATTTTTCAGACCACGGTTTAGCCTTTAAAGAACGCGGAAAAGAAGTTCAATACCTGGCCCACGATGATAAATATCAGCAGAATTTCCAGGTGCCTTTTATGGTCATTTCCAGCGACGATAAAGCGCATCGGGTGATTAAAGCCCGCCGTTCAGCCAATGATTTCTTAGGTTTTTTCTCACAGTGGACGGGAATTAAAGCGCAGGAAATCAACATCAACTACCCGTTTATTTCCGAGAAGAAAGCCGGGCCAATCTACATCACCAACTTCCAGTTACAGAAGGTGGACTACAACCATCTCGGAACCGATATTTTCGACCCGAAATCCTAAGATAAAAAAATCCGCCCCGAGGGGCGGATTTTTTATATCACCGAAGTGATTAGAAGCGGTAACCAACACCGGCGATCCAGGTGCCTACGTCAACGCTACGAATACGGCTCTGCTCGTAAGAGAAGTCCAGAGCAACGTTTTCGATCGGGTTGAACTGCAGACCTGCGCCGTAGGAGAAACCGTAGTCGCTGGTGTCGTGTTTATAGGTCGGGTAGTTGGTGTCCTGGAATTTACCGTAGCCCACACCTACAACACCGTAGATGCTCGCCCAGTCGTTGATGCGGTATGCCGGACCAGCAGTGATGCCGTAGTACTGGGTTTTGTTGTAATCGCCTGCACTGTTAGTACGACTTTTTTCAGTGTAAGTGAAAGAACCGATCACACCCAGCGGGCTGTTGTCTTCTTCATAGCGGTATTTCAGGTTGAAACCGCCCATTTTGTTCATTTTGCCCTGAGCGTCGCTCTGAGCGTAACCGCCAGTTACGGTAGAAGTAGCAGCTACGGAAGTACCTGCGGTGAAAGCCAGAACTGCGGCCAGTGCTGAAAGACATGCAATTTTTTTCATAACCACCTCAAATGTGATTCAAATAAGTCCTAAGCTTTAAATATATCAAAAATTAATGGGAAACTCTTCGCGATTTGTGATGTCTAACGGGCCATTTCATGTAACAGAACGTTTCCACATGCCGCTATCCATCTAAATTTACATCATTTTTTCAGTGAACTGCGTAAGTATTACGCATATTTTCACTGCCGTTCATCCAGATTATTCCTAATCGCCAAGCTGATGAATCAATCAATCCTGGCGCATTTTAGTCAAATCGGGGAAAAATTTTTCAACAAATGCTCAACCAGTTTTAGTTATATCCAGTACACTCCTCGCTTTACCTGACTATACAAATTTATGGGGGAACGGATGCCAGGGACATTACGTAAAATGCCGGTCTGGTTACCGATATTATTATTGCTCGTTGCCATGGCGTCTATTCAGGGCGGGGCCTCATTAGCAAAGTCGCTTTTTCCACTGGTCGGCGCGCCGGGCGTGACTGCACTGCGCCTGGCGCTGGGAACACTGATTCTTATCGCATTCTTTAAACCGTGGCGACTGCGGTTTGCCAAGGAACAGCGCTTGCCGCTGTTGTTTTACGGCATCTCACTGGGGGGAATGAACTATCTTT
This sequence comes from Escherichia sp. E4736, assembly GCF_005781225.1. Lineage (NCBI taxonomy): Bacteria > Pseudomonadati > Pseudomonadota > Gammaproteobacteria > Enterobacterales > Enterobacteriaceae > Escherichia > Escherichia sp. E4736. Next base: position 111,943 of record NZ_VATT01000011.1, read on the forward strand.
TTTATCTTTCTATTCAGACCGTACCGCTTGGGATTGCGGTGGCGCTGGAATTCACCGGACCACTGGCAGTGGCGCTGTTCTCTTCACGCCGCCCCGTAGACTTTGTTTGGGTTGTGCTGGTGGTACTCGGCCTGTGGTTCCTGCTGCCGCTGGGGCAGGATGTTTCGCATGTCGACCTAACCGGCTGTGCGCTGGCGCTCGGTGCCGGTGCTTGTTGGGCTATCTACATATTAAGTGGGCAACGCGCCGGTGCGGAACACGGCCCGGCGACGGTGGCAATCGGTTCGCTGATTGCGGCGCTTATTTTCGTGCCGATTGGCGCATTCCAGGCCGGAGAGGCGCTCTGGCACTGGTCGGTTGTTCCATTGGGTCTGGCTGTCGCTATCCTCTCTACCGCTCTGCCCTATTCGCTTGAGATGATTGCCCTCACCCGTCTGCCGACCCGGACATTTGGTACGCTAATGAGTATGGAACCTGCACTGGCTGCCGTTTCCGGAATGATTTTCCTCGGTGAGACATTGGCGCCAATACAACTACTGGCCCTCGGCGCGATTATTGCCGCCTCAATGGGCTCAACGCTGACAGCGCGCAAAGAGACTAAAATTAAAGAATTAGATATTAATTAAAGCTAGCTTTCTGCATGGTTATGCATAACCATGCAGAATATTACACGACTCTTCATCCCTGCCCTTTTTATATATCTTGTTATCCTAAAACCTATTCTCTCTGAATAGCTCGCGTAAAAAAGAAAATAAGAATCGCCTCCAGCAATATACATAACTATGTGAATTTATATGGTTTTTATTTTTCACGCTTGTTACCGCTATTAGTGTGATAGGGACAGCCAGAATAGCGGAACACCAGGGTGGTGCTATACTTAGTCTCGTTAATTACTGGGACACAACATCAAGAGGATATGAAATTATGAGTACCGCTAAATTAGTTAAAGCAAAAGCGACAAATCTGCTTTATACCCGCAACGATGTCTCTGACAGCGAGAAGAAAGCGACAGTTGAGTTGCTGAATCGCCAGGTTATCCAGTTTATTGATCTCTCTTTGATTACCAAACAAGCGCACTGGAACATGCGCGGCGCTAACTTCATTGCCGTACATGAGATGCTGGATGGTTTCCGTACCGCACTGACCGATCACCTGGATACTATGGCAGAGCGCGCGGTGCAGCTAGGCGGCGTTGCCCTTGGTACCACTCAAGTTATTAACAGCAAAACCCCGCTGAAAAGCTACCCGCTGGACATCCACAGCGTTCAGGATCACCTGAAAGAACTGGCTGACCGTTACGCGATTGTCGCTAATGATGTACGTAAAGCGATTGGCGAAGCGAAAGATGACGACACCGCAGATATCCTGACCGCCGCTTCCCGCGACCTGGATAAATTCTTGTGGTTTATCGAATCTAATATCGAATAAATCCATCGCAGATGGTGCAGAACTTAAGTAAGCGATAAAGGCGGCTTCCTGGCAGGAAGCCGTTTTGTATTGCTGCCCGCCTCTACGCACTTTTTTAGTGCAACTCATCGTCTTTCCCGCCTGTCAAAGTAAAATATTTGTATCAGCAACATCACACAATCGTTACATAAAGATTGTTTTTTCATCATAATTTACGCTAAATAACCTATGTGTTGAGTGCACTATTTTTGCGCACCACTTTGGCGCCCCAATATGGTGCAGACCGGAGATGTTGCCCCATAAATTGTGCAACCCGTTTTAACTGCTCCTATAAAAATCAAAGAGTTGTAAAACTGGCACGATTTTTTCATATACGTAAATGTCACGCAGGGGATCGTCCCGTGGATAGAAAAAAGGAAATGCTATGAAGTCTGTATTAAAAGTTTCACTGGCTGCACTGACCCTGGCTTTTGCGGTTTCTTCTCATGCCGCGGATAAAAAACTGGTTGTGGCGACGGATACCGCCTTCGTTCCGTTTGAATTTAAACAGGGCGACAAATACGTTGGTTTTGATGTGGATCTGTGGGCTGCTATCGCCAAAGAACTGAAGCTGGATTACGAACTGAAACCAATGGATTTCAGCGGCATCATCCCAGCACTGCAAACCAAAAACATCGATCTGGCGCTGGCGGGCATTACCATTACCGACGAGCGTAAAAAAGCGATCGATTTCTCTGACGGCTACTACAAAAGCGGCCTGTTAGTGATGGTGAAAGCCAACAATAACGATGTGAAAAGCGTGAAAGATCTCGACGGTAAAGTGGTTGCTGTGAAAAGCGGCACCGGCTCCGTTGATTACGCAAAAGCGAACATCAAAACCAAAGATCTGCGTCAGTTCCCGAACATCGATAACGCCTATATGGAACTGGGTACCAACCGCGCAGACGCCGTCCTGCACGACACACCAAACATTCTGTACTTCATCAAAACCGCCGGGAACGGTCAGTTCAAAGCGGTAGGTGACTCTCTGGAAGCACAACAATACGGTATTGCGTTCCCGAAAGGTAGCGACGAGCTGCGTGACAAAATCAACGGCGCGTTGAAAACCCTGCGCGAGAACGGCACATACAACGAAATCTACAAAAAATGGTTCGGTACTGAACCGAAATAATGATTGCCTTTAATTTATGGCCCGGTGGCCTTTTGCATACCGGGCCAGCGTTTCTCCCCGCCAACCTTCTGGCTCGGGTATTTACACCACGGTAACAGGAACAACATATGCAGTTTGACTGGAGTGCCATCTGGCCTGCCATTCCGCTTCTGATTGAAGGCGCCAAAATGACCCTGTGGATTTCGGTCCTCGGTCTGGCTGGCGGCCTGGTTATCGGACTGGCGGCAGGTTTTGCACGCACCTTCGGTGGTTGGATAGCCAACCACGTCGCGCTGGTCTTTATTGAAGTGATCCGCGGCACACCTATCGTCGTCCAGGTGATGTTTATCTACTTCGCCCTGCCGATGGCGTTTAACGACTTACGCATCGACCCGTTTACTGCGGCGGTGGTCACCATCATGATCAACTCCGGCGCGTACATTGCGGAAATCACGCGTGGTGCGGTGCTGTCAATCCACAAAGGTTTTCGTGAAGCAGGACTGGCGCTCGGCCTTTCACGTTGGGAAACCATTCGCTACGTCATTTTACCGCTGGCACTGCGCCGCATGCTGCCGCCGCTGGGTAACCAGTGGATCATCAGCATTAAAGATACATCGCTGTTTATTGTTATCGGCGTGGCGGAACTGACCCGTCAGGGGCAAGAAATTATTGCCGGTAACTTCCGCGCCCTTGAAATCTGGAGCGCCGTGGCGGTGTTCTATCTGATTATTACCCTGGTGCTGAGCTTTATTCTGCGTCGACTGGAAAGAAGGATGAAAATCCTGTGATTGAATTTAAAAACGTCTCCAAGCACTTTGGCCCAACCCAGGTGCTGCACAATATCGATTTGAATATTGCCCAGGGCGAAGTCGTGGTGATTATCGGGCCGTCCGGTTCCGGTAAATCGACCCTCCTGCGCTGCATCAACAAACTGGAAGAAATCACCTCCGGCGATCTGATTGTCGATGGCCTGAAGGTTAACGATCCGAAAGTTGACGAGCGCCTGATTCGCCAGGAAGCGGGTATGGTGTTCCAGCAGTTTTACCTTTTCCCGCATCTGACGGCGCTGGAAAACGTCATGTTTGGCCCGCTACGCGTGCGTGGCGCGAACAAAGAAGAGGCGGAAAAACTGGCACGTGAACTGCTGGCGAAAGTCGGTCTGGCAGAACGTGCACATCACTACCCTTCCGAACTTTCTGGTGGTCAACAGCAGCGTGTAGCGATTGCCCGCGCGCTGGCGGTGAAACCGAAAATGATGTTGTTTGATGAACCGACTTCCGCTCTTGACCCGGAATTGCGCCATGAAGTGCTGAAGGTTATGCAGGATCTGGCTGAAGAAGGCATGACGATGGTGATCGTGACCCACGAAATCGGTTTTGCCGAGAAAGTAGCTTCGCGCCTGATCTTTATCGACAAAGGCCGGATTGCGGAAGATGGCGATCCGCAGGCGTTGATCAAAAATCCGCCGAGCCAGCGCTTGCAGGAATTTTTACAGCACGTCTCTTAATAAGACACATTGCCTGATGCGCTACGCTTATCAGGCCTACAGGATATATGGCAACTTATTAAAATTGCATGAACTTGTAGGACGGATAAGGCGTTCACGCCGCATCCGGCAAAAAAGCCCGCACGTTGTCAGCAACCTGCTTAATATCCCTTCCTCCCTTTCACCCGAAAGGGAGGCACACCAGATTCCTCTCATTTAAAATCGCCCCTCCCCCAGCATCTATACTTATCTTTTTGCACTGTTTTCTCACTGGAGGAGTCATGCGGTGGATCCTGTTCATCCTCTTCTGCCTGCTGGGCGCACCTGCCCACGCGGTATCCATACCCGGCGTTACAACCACAACGACAACGGACTCAACGACTGAATCGGCCCCGGAACCGGATATCGAACAAAAAAAAGCGGCCTATGGCGCACTGGCGGATGTGCTGGATAATGACACCTCGCGTAAAGAGTTGATCGACCAGTTGCGCACCGTCGCCGCGACGCCCCCTGCGGAACCGGTCCCGAAGATCGTGCCGCCAACGCTGGTTGAAGAGCAAACTGTGCTGCAAAAGGTCACCGAAGTCAGCCGCCATTATGGTGAAGCCCTTTCCGCCCGCTTCGGGCAACTTTATCGCAATATCACCGGCTCCCCGCATAAGCCGTTTAATCCACAAACCTTCAGCAATGCGCTGACCCATTTTTCAATGTTAGCGGTTTTAGTGTTTGGTTTTTACTGGCTGATTCGCCTGTGCGCACTGCCGCTGTATCGCAAAATGGGCCAGTGGGCGCGGCAAAAAAATCGTGAGCGCAGTAACTGGTTGCAGCTTCCGGCAATGATTATCGGGGCGTTTATTATCGACCTGCTGTTACTGGCTCTGACATTATTTGTCGGTCAGGTTTTAAGCGACAACCTGAATGCGGGCAGTCGCACCATCGCTTTCCAACAAAGTTTGTTTCTCAACGCCTTTGCCCTGATTGAATTTTTCAAAGCCGTACTACGCCTGATTTTTTGCCCAAACGTGGCGGAGCTGCGCCCGTTCACGATTCAGGACGAGAGCGCCCGTTACTGGAGTCGCCGCCTTAGCTGGTTAAGCAGTTTGATAGGCTATGGCCTGATTGTGGCAGTGCCGATTATCTCTAATCAGGTGAATGTACAAATTGGCGCGCTGGCAAACGTGGCAATCATGCTGTGCATGACCATCTGGGCGCTGTACCTGATCTTTCGTAATAAAAAAGAGATTACCCAGCATTTGCTCAACTTTGCGGAGCATTCGCTGGCCTTTTTCAGCCTGTTTATCCGCGCCTTTGCGCTGGTCTGGCACTGGCTGGCAAGCGCCTATTTTATCGTGCTGTTTTTCTTTTCGTTGTTCGATCCGGGCAATAGCCTGAAATTTATGATGGGCGCGACGGTGCGCAGCCTGGCGATTATTGGAATCGCAGCGTTTGTTTCCGGTATGTTTTCCCGCTGGCTGGCGAAAACCATCACCCTCTCGCCACATACTCAGCGTAACTATCCGGAGCTGCAAAAACGGCTGAATGGCTGGCTTTCGGCGGCACTGAAAACGGCGCGTATTCTGACAGTCTGCGTGGCGGTAATGTTGCTGTTGAGCGCATGGGGATTGTTCGATTTCTGGAACTGGCTGCAAAACGGTGCGGGGCAAAAAACGGTAGATATCCTGATCCGTATCGCGCTCATTCTTTTCTTCTCAGCGGTTGGCTGGACGGTGCTCGCCAGTTTGATCGAAAACCGACTGGCCTCGGATATCCATGGTCGCCCGCTGCCCAGCGCCCGCACACGTACCCTGCTGACGCTGTTTCGTAACGCGCTGGCAGTGATCATCAGTACCATCACCATCATGATTGTGTTGTCGGAAATCGGCGTCAACATTGCGCCGCTGCTGGCAGGTGCAGGGGCGTTGGGGCTGGCTATCTCTTTCGGTTCGCAAACGCTGGTGAAAGATATTATCACCGGGGTATTTATTCAGTTTGAAAACGGTATGAACACCGGAGATTTAGTGACCATCGGGCCGTTGACGGGTACGGTGGAACGAATGTCGATTCGATCCGTTGGCGTGCGCCAGGATACCGGGGCGTATCACATCATTCCGTGGTCTTCGATTACCACCTTTGCCAACTTTGTCCGTGGCATTGGTTCAGTGGTGGCAAATTACGATGTTGATCGCCATGAAGATACTGATAAAGCCAATCAGGCGCTGAAAGATGCGGTAACGGAACTGATGGAAAACGAAGAAATTCGCGGGCTGGTTATTGGTGAACCGAACTTTGCCGGGATTGTCGGCTTAAGCAATACCGCGTTTACACTGCGTGTGTCGTTCACCACGCTGCCACTCAAACAGTGGACGGTACGCTTTGCCCTCGACAGCCAGGTGAAAAAGCATTTCGACCTGGCGGGTGTTCGCGCGCCAGTGCAGACTTATCAGGTGCTGCCGGCTCCGGGCGCGGCCCCGGCAGAACCGCTGCCACCGGGGGAGCCAACGCTTTAACGCTGGCGATTGACAAAACGGCGACGCTGCTCGTCGTTCATAAAGGTCCAGGCAATAAAGCGACTCTGCTTTTGCCCCTGGGCCATCTCTTTTTTTACCACCTTCACCGCGCCCACGTCCGTCAAAGCACGATACAACGGCGGTAAGTTTTCACCACGAGATACCAGCGAGGTAAACCACATCACTTGCTTCGCGAAGCCTTTGCTCTCTTCAATCATCTTTTTGATAAAGGCGACTTCACCGCCTTCACACCACAACTCCTGTTGCTGACCACCAAAGTTCAGTGCATCGTCTTTGTTCAGCCCAAGGTTACGGCGTTTACGCTCACTACCTGCCCGTGCCGCAGCGGCGGAATCGTGGAATGGCGGGTTACACAAGGTCGCGTCGTATTGCTCGTTTTTGTGGATGATACCGTTAAAAATCGCCCCGCTCTCTTTCTGCCGACGCAGACGAATGGCGCGGTTAAGCCCCGGATTAGCACTGATGATCGCCTGCGCACTGCTTAACGCCTGGCTGCTGGTTTCGCTGCCGGTAAAACGCCAGCCATATTCATGTACGCCAATCAGCGGGTAAATACAGTTCGCACCAACGCCGATATCCAGAATGCTGGCATTAGATGGAATTGTTCCGCTTGCTTCTGCCAGTAAATCGGCAAGGTGATGAATATAATCCGCCCGGCCCGGTACTGGCGGGCAGAGAAAACCGTCCGGAATGTCCCAGTTCGCTACGGCGTAAAAATGGGCCAGCAACGCCTTATTGAGCGCCTTCACCGCCAGCGGATTGGCAAAGTCTACGCTTTGCTCCCCGGCGGGTGTAAGCGTGAGGAATTGCTTGAGTTCAGGATTGACCTGACAAAGCGTGGCGAGATCGTAGCGGCTGTGATGACGGTTGCGCGGATGCAACCCCGGTTTCTGGGCGGACATAGCATTCTCCTTTAAGCAGCGGCGTAAGATACCCGCATAACGCGACAGGGTAAATATCTGGCTGCATTTATCATTCCCCAAAACCTTAACATGACTATGGTTTATGGCAATTCACCATAAAAATCAGCATCATGCATGTCATTGATTTGTCTTATTTTGTAAAAATATATCGTTCAAAAAACAAGCACATCTCTGTCAATTTTTTGCGTCATTTGCATCGCACAGGCGACCTACACTTATCAGGCACTACTCGTTGTATTTCTGAGGATGTCATTATGAAAAAGTGCCTCGCACTACTGATTGCCACCGTCCTGAGCGGAATCTCTCTCGCGGCTTATGCCGCGCAGCCTCTGAGTAACCAGGACAGCGGTCAGCTACGGCCCGCCGGTACCGTTTCGGCGACCGGCGCATCAAACCTAAGCGATCTGGAGGATAAACTGGCAGAAAAAGCGCGCGAACAAGGCGCGAAAGGTTATGTCATTAATTCCGCAGGCGGAAATGACCAGATGTTCGGTACTGCAACCATCTACAAATAACCCCACCAACGTAACTGCATTCGCCTCTGGATGCAGTTTTCGTCTGTTTTGTAATCAAAAAACATCAAATATGAACGCAATGTAAATAAATGTATTTCTTTTTCGCGCAATGGGTGATAGAAAATCGCGCCAAGTGATAATGCTTATCAAAATTATTATCACTTTCACGAATGCTATTACGGGATTAACAGTGGCATCGCATCCGCAGAGATGCTTTCTCGTGACAGTGAAAACTTAAACATATAAGAAAAAGTCACCTGCTAAATGGAAAACAATCGCAATTTCCCTGCCAGACAATTTCATTCGCTCACGTTCTTTGCCGGTCTTTGTATTGGCATCACGCCTGTGGCACAGGCACTCGCCGCCGAAGGGCAAACTAACGCGGATGACACGCTGGTTGTCGAAGCATCAACGCCTTCGCTTTATGCGCCACAACAATCTGCCGATCCGAAATTCTCGCGTCCGGTAGCGGATACGACCCGCACGATGACGGTGATTTCCGAACAGGTGATTAAAGATCAGGGCGCGACTAACCTTACCGACGCACTCAAAAACGTCCCCGGCGTAGGCGCATTTTTTGCTGGTGAGAACGGTAACTCCACCACTGGCGATGCCATTTATATGCGCGGTGCCGATACCTCTAACAGTATTTATATTGATGGCATTCGCGATATCGGCAGCGTCTCGCGCGACACCTTCAATACCGAGCAGGTCGAAGTGATTAAAGGGCCGTCCGGCACCGACTACGGGCGCAGCGCGCCGACGGGCTCGATCAATATGATCAGCAAGCAGCCGCGCAATGATTCCGGCATTGACGCCTCCGCCAGTATTGGCAGCGCCTGGTTCCGCCGCGGCACGCTGGACGTCAATCAGGTGATTGGCGATACCTCCGCGGTGCGTCTGAATGTGATGGGCGAAAAAACGCACGATGCCGGACGCGACAAAGTCAAAAATGAGCGTTACGGCGTCGCCCCTTCTGTCGCTTTTGGCCTTGGCACAGCGAATCGTTTGTATCTTAATTATCTGCATGTCACCCAGCACAACACGCCAGACGGCGGCATTCCGACCATCGGTTTGCCGGGCTATTCCGCCCCATCTGCGGGAACAGCGGCACTGAATCATTCCGGAAAAGTAGATACGCATAACTTTTATGGCACGGATTCCGATTACGACGATTCGACCACCGATACCGCCACCATGCGTTTTGAGCACGACATCAACGATAACACCACCATTCGCAATACGACTCGTTGGTCGCGCGTAAAGCAGGATTACCTGATGACGGCGATTATGGGCGGGGCGTCGAATATTACCCAGCCCACCAGCGATGTGAATACTTGGACCTGGTCACGTACGGCGAACACCAAAGATGTGAGTAATAAAATTCTCACCAACCAGACCAACCTGACTACCACATTTTATACCGGCTCTGTCGGTCATGATGTCAGTACTGGCGTGGAATTTACCCGTGAAACGCAGACTAACTACGGCGTTAATCCGCTGACGTTACCGGCGGTGAATATTTATCATCCTGACAGCAGCATTCATCCCGGCGGCCTGACGCGCAACGGCGCAAACGCCGATGGTCAGACGGATACCTTCGCAATTTATGCCTTCGATACGCTGCAAATCACCCGTGATTTTGAGCTGAACGGCGGGATCCGCCTGGATAATTATCATACTGAATATGACAGTGCCACCGCCTGCGGCGGCAGTGGACGCGGCGCAGTCACCTGCCCTGCTGGCGTGGCAAACGGTTCTCCGGTCACCACCATCGACACTGCCAAGTCGGGCAATCTGGTGAACTGGAAAGCCGGGGCGCTGTATCACCTGACGGAAAACGGCAATGTCTATATTAACTATGCCGTTTCCCAGCAGCCGCCAGGCGGCAACAACTTCGCCCTTGCGCAGTCTGGCAGCGGTAACAGCGCCAGCCGCACCGACTTTAAACCGCAAAAAGCCAACACCAGTGAGATTGGCACCAAATGGCAGGTGCTGGATAAACGCCTGTTGCTTACCGCCGCACTGTTCCGTACTGATATCGAAAATGAAGTTGAGCAAAACGATGACGGGACTTACTCGCAATACGGTAAGAAACGCGTCGAAGGCTATGAGATATCCGTGGCCGGGAATATCACGCCCGCGTGGCAGGTGATTGGCGGATATACCCAGCAAAAAGCGACCATTAAAAATGGCGCGGACGTGGCTCAGGATGGTTCATCATCACTGCCATATACGCCGGAGCACGCCTTTACCTTATGGAGCCAATATCAGGCAACCGATGATATTTCCGTTGGCGCGGGCGCGCGTTACATCGGCAGTATGCATAAAGGTTCAGACGGCGCGGTGGGAACGCCAGCATTTACCGAAGGTTATTGGGTCGCCGATGCCAAACTGGGGTATCGGGTTAATCGCAATCTCGACTTCCAGCTAAATGTCTACAACCTGTTTGATACCGATTACGTCGCCTCGATCAACAAGAGCGGCTACCGTTATCACCCGGGCGAACCAAGAACGTTCCTGCTCACCGCCAATATGCATTTCTGATTCAGATGTGGGGCGCACGGCCCCACTTTTTGGAGAATTTGTATGATGTACCACATTCCTGGCGTGCTATCGCCACAGGACGTCGCCCGGTTTCGCGAACAACTGGAACAAGCCGAATGGGTTGATGGACGAGTCACCACCGGTGCACAAGGCGCACAAGTTAAGAGCAATCAGCAAGTGGACACCCGCAGCGCTCTGTACGCCGCACTGCAAAATGAGGTGCTGAACGCGGTTAACCAACATGCTTTGTTCTTTGCCGCTGCCTTGCCGCGTACCCTTTCCACACCGCTGTTTAATCGCTATCAGAACAATGAAACTTATGGTTTTCATGTGGATGGCGCAGTACGCAGCCATCCACAAAACGGCTGGATGCGCACTGACCTTTCTGCCACGCTGTTTTTGAGCGATCCACAAAGCTACGACGGCGGCGAACTGGTCGTTAATGACACCTTCGGACAACATCGGGTAAAACTCCCGGCTGGCGATCTGGTGTTGTACCCCTCCAGCAGCCTGCACTGCGTGACACCCGTAACCCGCGGCGTGCGAGTGGCATCATTTATGTGGATCCAGTCGATGATCCGCGATGATAAAAAGCGCGCCATGCTGTTTGAACTGGACAACAATATTCAGTCGCTGAAAAGCCGCTATGGCGAAAGTGAAGAGATCCTGTCGCTGCTCAATCTTTATCATAATCTGCTGCGGGAATGGTCGGAGATCTGACGCTTGAACTGCCCGAGTTCGTCCCTATATTAGCTACACTTAACTGTACAAGCATTGATATGGAGGGGACGATATGGCATCCGGTTGGGCTAACGATGACGCCGTCAACGAACAGATCAACAGTACAATTGAAGATGCGATTGCCCGCGCTCGGGATGAAATTCCGCGTGGCGAAAGCCTGTATGAATGTGAAGAGTGTGGCGCCCCCATCCCGCAGGCCCGTCGGGAAGCCATTCCTGGCGTGCGCTTATGCATTCATTGTCAGCAGGAGAAAGATTTACAAAAACCAGCTTATACAGGATATAATCGCAGAGGTTCGAAAGACAGCCAGTTACGTTAACTGCAACTGGCGCGATGCATAGCGAGTATAATTTGTATTTTGCGTGGCATTCCGTGCCTTTAACGCTATCGTGACTGCCACGCGATATAAAACGGGTCCATAAGTACAACAAATAAATGGTTTATCAATATGTTAGATATCAATCAATTTATTTGAACAAGGCGGTCAATTCTCTTCGATTTTATCTCTCGAAAAAAAACGTGATACTCATCACATCGACGAAACAACGTCACTTAAACAAAAATCACCTGCGAGAGATTAATTATGAAAACTATCAATACTGTTGTTGCTGCTATGGCTCTTTCAACTCTGTCATTTGGCGTGTTTGCGGCGGAACCGGTAACGGCATCTCAGGCCCAGAGCATGAACAAAATCGGCGTAGTTTCTGCCGATGGCGCATCCACCCTCGATGCCCTGGAAGCGAAACTGGCTGAGAAAGCGGCAGCAGCCGGTGCTAGTGGATACAGCATTACTTCCGCCACCAACAACAATAAATTAAGCGGTACCGCGGTTATCTATAAGTAATTCGTAGGCCGGATAAAGCGTTTACACCGCATCCGACAACAGATGCCTGATGCGACGCTACCGCGTCTTATCAGGCCTACAAAATCCGAACCGTTGGTTGGATATGACGTTTACGCTACATCCAGCAAAAGTATTTCCCTGTCTGTTTGCCGACAGACGCATATGCTCTAACCCTCATTGATCCTATGTTACCCTTGTTTGCCCGTCCGACACTGGACGGGCTTTTTTTAGCTGGCTAATTGTTAGCAGAAAGCCTGCAACGTCTCTTCTGGCATACCAACCTGTCGCGCTGCATCGCAAATGGCCTGCCAGCTCCCGGCATCCAGCGGGATCCCAAACTCCTGCCGCTCACGGCGCATATTCACTTCCCACTCGCCCGGCAGCAAAATCGGTTTATCTTCATCATGCGGCGAGGCTTTCACCCACTGGGTAAAGGCTTCTGTTTGCGCTGTGCATTCCGTCGTACCAAACAACTCCGGATTAACGATAATAGTGGTCATACAGTTAAAACCGGCATCGGGGCTACTCTGCAATGTGTCCTGATGGGTAGTTTTACCGCCAGAAAGCGCACCACCAAGAATTTCGCACATCACCGCCAGAGCATAACCTTTATGTTCAGCAAAACTCAGCAACGCTCCCAACGGTGGCTCCTGCATTACCGCCGGATTGGTCGTTGGCACACCGTTAGCATCAATCAGGCAACCTGGCGGCACGGGTACGCCTTTATGCCAGGCGACACGCGTTTTACCAAACGCAATGGTGCTGGTCGCGTAATCAAGCAGCAGCGGGAAACCATCTTTTCGAGGAAAGACGACGCAAAACGGATTTGTGCCTAAGCGACTGTCCCGGCCACGGAACGGCGCAACAGCCTTACTCCCGACCACACTGACAAAGTGGATAGAGACGAATCCCGCCGCCGCGCACTGTTCCGCCCAATAACCGATACGCCCGATATGATGTGAGTTACTCAGCGCTATGGCGGCAATGCCGTGCTGGCGTGCTTTTTCAATCCCCAGCGCCATTGCCTCATATGCAGCTACCTGACCGCATGCACGATCGCCATCAAGCGTGACCATTGCCCCCGCATCTTTGACAATTTTAGCGTGATGGTTGAGTTGCAAATAACCCTGCTGCCAGGAACGCACATAGTTCGGGATCATGCCAATACCATGTGAATCATGTCCTGCCAGATTTGCCGCAATTAAATGATCTGCTACTAGTTTTGCTTCCTGTTCCTCGCTACCCATCTGACGAAACACAGCCAGGATAAAGTTGTGCAGCGTCTGGGCATCAAAGCGACGACCACTTTCCATGGTTAACTCCTTTTATGTTATATGCCTGTTGCTTTTTTATGCTGCGCGCCGCACACGGGAAGGTCAATCAAGATGCTGCACTTTGATTTTGCTGGGGAGTAAAGACCGGATGACAGTGATCATCCGGCTGGGGGAGAACTTAAAATGATTGTTAAACGCGTGCCAGACCGTCGTTAACGGTTGCCACTTCACCCGCCGCCAGCAGGCAGCAAGCCATCTGGATTTTCAGCGATTCAGGAATCGGTTCGCTGCCAGCCAGGCAACGCTCAATCCACTGCGCCGTGGTTTCCGGGTCTTTTGCTTGTGGCAGTAGCTCGTTGCCAGCAGTGTCCTGTTTTTCATACAGCACCCGCATCCCTTCACGGTCGATCAGATTGATTTGCGGGCAGCGTTGCGGATTAGCATAAACTTCACCTTCGGTGCCATGCATTAACAGCGCTCGTCCGCCAATATCGCTAAAGAACTTCGCGACGCGTCCAATGTATTCCGGATGTGAAACGCTGGAAAGACGCAGCGCCTCACCTTCGGCAAATGGCGTCGCCAGTTTCGCCAGGGTATGCGCACTGTTACGCACGCCCATCCGCCAGCGCATCGCCAGTTGTTTTTCCAGCGGCGGGCAAAACGCGCCCACAGGCATAAACACCAGTTGATGTTCGTCGAGCTTCGCCTGCGCCTGCCCGCCGTGCAACGTTGGCGTAATACCCATCAGTTCGAAAATGGTTTCTGTCAGCACGCGGGTTGGATCTTCGCTAACCCCATGAACCACCACAGGAAAACCGAGTTTGTGCAGCAGAATCGCCAACAATGGCGTCAGGTTGGCCTGTTTACGCGCGCCGTTGTAACTGGGGATGACAATCGGCATCGGCTTGCCTGCAGGCGGCGTCAGCTTGATGGTGTGATTTTGCATGGCTTCGTAAAAGCCGAGCATCTCTGCTTCCCCTTCCCCTTTGATACGTAGCGCAATCAATACGCCGCCCAACTCAAGGTCAGGGACTTCACCATTGAGCATATGGGCATACAGACCGCGCGCAGTATCCCGGTCTAAATCGCGCGCGTGGTTTTTCCCGCGCCCGATCTCTTTAATGATTTTGCGATAGTCCATTTACGACTCCTTACCTGACTCACATCATTAACGCCGCCGACGGCGTGGGGATTTCGTTTTTTCTTTCTTTTTAACTATACCTTCAGGGACTTCCGGTTGCTCTATCGGAAATACCGGTAATGCATCCAGTAGCCGCTTGCCGTAGTTTTTGGTGAGCAAGCGTTTATCGTAAATCACCACTTCGCCCCAGCAACCGTGGCTTCGAATCAGTCGCCCAACCTGCTGAATCAGGTTAAACGAGGCGCTCGGCAGGCTTTGCACCTCAAACGGATAGCGGTTGAGGCTTTTCAGCCATTCCCCTTCGGTGATCACCACCGGGCTGTCGATGGGCGGAAAAGCGATTTTGTGGATATGCACCTGGCTGAGCAGATCGCCTTTCAGATCAAGCCCTTCGGCAAATGACTGTAAGCCCACCAGCACGCTACGCTCACCGTTGGCAACGCGTTTGCGGTGCAGTTCAACTAAGCGATAACGTGGCTGATCGCCTTGCACCAGCAACATCAGACGTAAATCCGTCACATAGTCGAGAAAGCGCTGCATCGCACGCCCGCTGGCAAACAGCACCAACATACCGAGATGTTTTTTGCTCTCCACCTGTTCACGGAAAAAGGCCGCCATTTCGGCAATGTGCTGCTCTTCGTTGTCGATGGACGGTTCAAAGCGCATCCGTGGAATAACAATTTTTCCCTGTTCGCAGTGATTAAAGGGGGAATCCAGCGCCACAAAACGGTCGCCCGCTTTCTCTTTCAGCCCACTCATCTCCTGCAAACGCGAAAAACTGTTCAGGGATCGCAGGGTCGCGGAGGTGACAATAATGTGCGGAATACTGCGCCACAGCAGCCTTTCCAGCTGATCGCTGACGCGGATCCCCACGCAGTGAAACCAGAGATGCAGCTGCCCGTCGCGCTCTTCCCGCGTCGCCCATTTGGTCACTGGCGCACCGGAAGATTGCGCCAGCGAGGCCAGCCGCCAGAGTTTGCTTTGCGCCTCAAACATCCCCAGCGCGCGGTTCATCTGCAAAATCAAACGGTGCAGACGCACAATGTCATGAGTACCAGTTTTCTCGCTTAAATCGTTAAGAAATAACTCCGCCAGACCACGCAGCATCTCGGTGAGTTTTGCCAGCCGCTGGCAGATCTCCAGCACTTCATCAGGCAGTTCGCCCATCGCAAAACGGTGTTCTGCCTCCTGTCCGGCAGGCATATAGAGATTGAGGATGTTGTTTAACGAGGCGATAAGCTCATACAACTCTTCACAATGCGCATTCAAACGCTCAGGGATCGCCAGCGGTGGGATTGTCTTCGGGCGAAACTGCTCCATGCAGGTAGCGACCAGTTTGGTGAACAAGTCCAGCTGTAGCCGATACCACGGTGCGGTGATTTCGGCGCTCATCTCCAGCGCATCCCGCGCCACATCCGGCAGGTGATGACCTTCGTCCAGCACCAGCAGCAGATTTTTCGGGTCAGGTAATACGGCTTCGCTTTCCATCGCCGCCATCACCAGCGCATGGTTTGCTACCACCACTTCCGCTTCCTGAATCTCCCGACGGGCAACAAAAAACGGGCATTCGCGATAGTAATAACAGTTGCGGTTAAGGCAACTGGCCTTGTCGGTACTCAAACGACGCCAGAGATCGTCATCTATAGCGATATCAGTATGATCGCGCAGACCGTCCCATTTATAAGTGTCGAGATCGCCCTTCAGCTTCGCACAACGTTTTTGCTCTTCCTGATTATTTGGCGTCAGTTCGTCGTCAAGAAACGCCAGCAGATCCTGTTGCGTGGGTTCAGTGCTGGCGAGCGCCGTCAGGTTACGCGGGCAAACGTAGCGCCCACGCCCAAAAGCGGCAGTGAATTTAAGATCGGGAATGATCTTTTTCAGCAGCGGTAAATCTTTGCTGTAGATCTGATCCTGCAACGCCACGTTGGCGGTACTCACCACCAGCGTTTTTTGCTCTTCGCGGGCAATGGCGATGCCGGGGATCAAATAGGAGAGCGTTTTCCCAACGCCGGTGGGGGCTTCAATCGCCAGATGCCGCCCTTCTTCTCCGGCCAGCGTTTTGGCGACGTCCGCAATCATCTGCCGCTGCGGCGCACGGGGAATAAAGTCGGGGATCTGTTCCTGAAGCGCCTTATACCAGGCGGCGATTTGCGCTTTAAGCGCGGCGGTTAATGCCATGAGAAAACCTGAAATACTGTATAAACAGCCAATATTGTGGCATTTTTCGGTTTTCAGGGGTAATGGTTTTTCTGTTTCTGGAAAGCGGCTCGCAATAACGTTTACTGGAGGTGAGATTTTCCCACAGCAGAAGAAGCATCATTGCGTAGTAAAAGACAATGCACGCAGGCTTATTGCGCTGGCGGCCATTGCAGGGCGGTATGTAAAACACGCAATACCGAGAGCGTATAGCCCTCCACTTGATAGAT
Organism: Escherichia sp. E4736; assembly: GCF_005781225.1. NCBI lineage: Bacteria > Pseudomonadati > Pseudomonadota > Gammaproteobacteria > Enterobacterales > Enterobacteriaceae > Escherichia > Escherichia sp. E4736. Next base: position 128,925 of record NZ_VATT01000011.1, read on the forward strand.
AAGCACATAATGCGGCCTGACAACGGCTTCATGTGTACCAGCGACTCGTCCGGCCCGGTACATATCCGGGCGTTCACTGGCCTGTTCCGCAATGGCTTCAAATTGATTATCCAGGGCAATTGCCGCTTGCGGATTATCTTTACTGATGTATTCCATGATTTGCCCCCTGTCAGACAGGGACATTGGCTTCCATTCCAGACGCATTAATCCCCCTTCAACAAGGCTTTTTTACGGGCAGCAAATAGACTTTTGGCCTCTTCATGAGAGAGCGCCGGGCGTGGATCGTCAATGGCGGCCTGCACCTGTTCACGAAACCAGGCATCATACGCGGCAGCTTCATGAGCTCGTTTTAATGCCTCTGCCCTGTCAGGTCGGGTCGTTTTCTTCTGACCGTCCGGGTCGTAATTAGAGGCGTCGACTTCAAACCGGGCAATACCAACATCTTTCAGGTAGTTGACAACCGTTTCCAGCCGTTTAAACAAGCGAATTTGCCGACTGCGTTGTGCTGCAAGAGGCCGTTCAGTGTGGCCGTATTTCACGGTCAACGACCAGCCTCCTTGGGTGCCAATAACGTGTGCTGCATCCACTACGCCAGATTCAACCAGTTTATGTAAGGTTGAGTGATCGATCGTTTCTGGTGCCATAATGCGCTAACCTCTTTGTATATGGCATGCAATTTATAATTAAAGATAGCGCAATTAATAATAAGTTGCAGCACCTTGATCGTAAATTGCTCAGGATGAAATTGCGGTAGAAAGAGACTTGTTGCGAAGATGCCGGGCATAGCCCGGCATAAAAGATTACTGCGCAGCGGCAGGTTTACGCGGACGGCGACGACGTTGTTGCTCGCCTGCCGGTTTGGCATCGCCGAGGCGACGAGACGGTTTTTCTGCGGGCTTCGCATTACCAGACTTCGCACCACCTTCAGCGCGGCGTGGTTGCTGTTGACCGCGACCACCACCTTGCCCACGACCGCCGCCACCACGTTGCTGGCGACCATTCTGGATTGGTTCGGCTTTGATTGACGGGTCCGGCTCATAGCCCGGAATCGCAATGCGCGGGATCTCTTTTTTCAGCAGTTTTTCGATATCACGCAGCAGCTTGTGTTCATCAACACATACCAGCGACAACGCTTCACCGGTAGCTGCGGCACGACCGGTACGCCCGATACGGTGGACATAATCCTCCGGTACGTTTGGCAGTTCATAGTTGACGACGTGCGGCAACTCTTCGATATCCAGACCGCGCGCAGCGATGTCAGTTGCCACCAGTACGCGAATATCGCCCGATTTAAAATCGGCCAGCGCACGAGTACGCGCACCTTGCGATTTATTACCGTGGATCGCCGCACTACGGATGCCATCTTTATTGAGCTGTTCCGCCAAATGGTTAGCGCCATGTTTGGTACGGGTAAACACCAGCACCTGCTGCCAGTTCCCTTTACCAATCATATGCGACAGCAATTCGCGTTTGCGTTTCTTATCGACAAAGTGAACGTGCTGGGTCACCTGATCAGACGCGGTATTGCGGCGTGCCACTTCGATTTCCAGCGGGTTGTGCAGCAGCTTTTCTGCCAGCGCTTTAATGTCGTCAGAGAAAGTGGCGGAGAACAGCAGGTTCTGGCGCTTCGCTGGCAGTTTTGTTAACACGCGACGAATATCGTGGATAAAGCCCATGTCGAGCATGCGGTCAGCTTCATCGAGGACGAGGATTTCTATCTGGTCCAGCTTCACCGCATTCTGATGTTCCAGGTCCAGCAAACGTCCCGGCGTTGCCACCAGAACATCAACGCCGCCACGCAGTTTCATCATCTGCGGGTTAATGCTCACACCACCAAACACCACCAGCGAACGAATGTTCAGGTATTTGCTGTAATCACGGACATTTTCGCCAATCTGCGCCGCCAGTTCACGGGTCGGGGTAAGAATGAGCGCACGTACCGGACGACGCCCTTTGGCGTGCGGCTCGCGGGAAATCAGGTGTTGTAGTAGCGGCAACGTAAAGCCCGCTGTTTTGCCCGTGCCGGTCTGGGCACTGGCCATCAGGTCGCGGCCTTCCAGCACCGCAGGGATCGCCTGCTGCTGAATAGGGGTGGGTTCACGGTAACCTTGCTCGGCAACGGCGCGCAGGATATCAGGGCTTAAACCCAAAGAATCGAAAGACATAACTACTCCGAACCGCCCCGACCGTTACCGGTGTAGTTTTCAGGGAGATACTGAAAAGGAAAATGACAAAAACCACAATGTCATGAGGGAGCGGAGTGTAGCAGTTTTTGTGACGCAGCGCATAAATTATCCCTGTGACTGGCGTTGCTAAAATTCCTGGCCAAACTGGACAACGCTAAAAATGAGTCATAATCTTAATCAATCATTTGATTAAGAATGGGCTGTGCTATGAATAGTCCTGCCATGACAACCAAAGGTGAACAGGCGAAAAAACAGCTGATTGCTGCGGCACTGGCACAGTTTGGTGAGTATGGAATGAACGCCACCACCCGCGATATCGCCGCCCAGGCCGGGCAGAATATCGCTGCCATTACCTATTACTTCGGTTCGAAAGAAGATTTGTACCTCGCCTGCGCCCAGTGGATTGCCGATTTTATTGGCGAGCAGTTCCGTCCGCACGCCGAGGAAGCCGAACGCTTGTTCGCACAACCACAGCCGGATCGCGCCGCTATCCGCGAACTGATCCTTCGCGCCTGCAGGAACATGATCCAACTGCTCACCCAGGATGACACCGTCAACCTCAGCAAGTTTATCTCCCGTGAACAGCTCTCTCCCACGGCGGCCTACCATCTGGTGCATGAACAGGTGATTAGCCCGCTACACAGCCACCTGACACGCCTGATTGCCGCCTGGACCGGCTGCGACGCCAACGACACCCGCATGATCCTCCATACCCATGCGCTGATCGGCGAGATTCTGGCGTTTCGTCTCGGCAAAGAAACGATTCTGTTACGTACCGGCTGGACCGCGTTCGATGAAGAAAAGACCGAACTGATTAACCAGACGGTAACCTGTCATATCGACCTGATTTTGCAAGGATTATCGCAAAGGAGTTTGTAGTGATGAAAAAACCTGTCGTGATTGGACTGGCGGTAGTGGTACTTGCCGCCGTGATTGCCGGAGGCTACTGGTGGTATCAAAGTCGCCAGGATAACGGCCTGACGCTGTATGGCAATGTGGATATTCGCACCGTAAATCTGAGCTTCCGTGTCGGTGGTCGCGTTGAATCGCTGGCGGTGGACGAAGGTGATGCGATCAAAGCGGGTCAGGTGCTGGGCGAGCTGGATCACAAGCCATATGAGATTGCGCTGATGCAAGCGAAGGCTGGCGTTTCGGTGGCGCAGGCACAATATGATCTGATGCTTGCCGGCTATCGCGATGAAGAAATCGCTCAGGCTGCCGCCGCTGTAAAACAGGCACAGGCCGCTTATGACTATGCGCAGAACTTCTATGCCCGTCAGCAAGGATTGTGGAAAAGCCGCACCATTTCGGCAAATGACCTGGAAAATGCCCGCTCCTCGCGCGACCAGGCACAGGCAACGCTGAAATCAGCACAGGATAAATTGCGTCAGTACCGTTCCGGTAACCGTGAACAGGACATCGCCCAGGCGAAAGCCAGCCTCGAACAGGCGCAGGCGCAACTGGCGCAGGCGGAGCTGAATTTACAGGACTCAACGCTGGTAGCACCGTCTGATGGCACGCTGTTAACCCGCGCGGTGGAGCCAGGCACGGTGCTCAATGAAGGTGGCACGGTGTTTACCGTCTCACTGACACGTCCGGTGTGGGTGCGCGCCTATGTTGATGAACGTAATCTTGACCAGGCCCAGCCGGGGCGCAAAGTGCTGCTTTATACCGATGGTCGCCCGAATAAGCCCTATCACGGACAAATTGGCTTTGTCTCGCCAACCGCTGAATTTACGCCGAAAACCGTCGAAACGCCGGATCTGCGTACCGACCTCGTCTATCGCCTGCGTATTGTGGTGACCGACGCCGATGATGCGTTACGCCAGGGAATGCCGGTGACGGTACAATTCGGTAACGAGGCAGGACATGAATGATGCCGTTATCACGCTGAACGGCCTGGAAAAACGCTTTCCGGGCATGGAAAAGCCCGCCGTCGCGCCGCTCGATTGTACCATTCATGCCGGTTTTGTGACGGGGCTGGTGGGGCCGGACGGTGCGGGCAAAACCACGCTGATGCGGATGCTGGCGGGATTACTGAAACCCGACAGCGGCAGCGCCACGGTGATTGGCTTTGATCCGATCAAAAACGACGCTGCGCTGCACGCCGTGCTCGGCTATATGCCGCAGAAATTTGGTCTGTATGAAGATCTGACGGTGATGGAGAACCTCAATCTGTACGCGGATTTGCGCAGCGTCACCGGTGAAGCACGTAAACAGACTTTTGCTCGCCTGCTGGAGTTTACGTCTCTTGGCCCGTTTACCGGGCGCCTGGCGGGCAAGCTCTCCGGCGGGATGAAGCAAAAACTCGGCCTGGCCTGTACCCTGGTGGGCGAACCGAAAGTGTTGCTGCTCGATGAGCCCGGCGTCGGCGTTGACCCTATCTCACGGCGCGAACTGTGGCAGATGGTGCATGAGCTGGCAGGCGAAGGAATGTTAATTCTCTGGAGCACCTCGTATCTCGACGAAGCCGAACAGTGCCGTGACGTGTTACTGATGAACGAAGGCGAGCTGCTGTATCAGGGAGAACCGACGGCCCTGACGCAAACCATGGCCGGACGCAGCTTTCTGATGACCAGCCCGCACGAGGGCAACCGCAAACTGCTACAACGCGCCTTGAAACTGCCACAGGTCAGCGACGGCATGATTCAGGGGAAATCGGTACGCCTGATCCTCAAAAAAGAGGCCACGCCAGACGATATTCGCCATGCCGACGGGATGCCGGAAATCGACATCAACCCAACCACGCCCCGCTTTGAAGATGCGTTTATTGACTTGCTGGGCGGTGCCGGAACCTCGGAATCGCCGCTGGGCGCAATATTACATACGGTGGAAGGCACACCTGGCGAGACGGTGATCGAAGCGAAAGAACTGACCAAGAAATTTGGTGATTTTGCCGCCACCGATCACGTCAACTTTGCCGTTAAACGTGGGGAGATTTTTGGTTTGCTCGGGCCAAACGGCGCGGGTAAATCCACCACCTTTAAGATGATGTGTGGTTTGCTGGTGCCGACCTCTGGTCAGGCGCTGGTACTGGGGATGGATCTGAAAGAGAGTTCAGGTAAAGCGCGCCAGCATCTCGGCTATATGGCGCAAAAGTTTTCGCTCTACGGCAACCTGACGGTCGAACAGAATTTACGCTTTTTTTCTGGTGTTTATGGCTTACGCGGTCGGGCGCAGAACGAAAAAATCTCCCGTATGAGCGAGGCATTTGGCCTGAAAAGTATCGCCTCACATGCCACCGATGAACTGCCATTAGGTTTTAAACAGCGACTGGCGCTGGCCTGTTCGCTGATGCATGAACCGGACATTCTGTTTCTCGACGAACCGACTTCCGGCGTTGATCCCCTCACCCGCCGTGAATTTTGGCTGCACATCAACAGCATGGTAGAGAAAGGCGTCACGGTGATGGTCACCACCCACTTTATGGATGAAGCGGAATATTGCGACCGCATCGGCCTGGTGTACCGTGGGAAATTAATCGCCAGCGGCACGCCGGACGATTTGAAAGCACAGTCGGCTAACGATGAGCAACCCGACCCCACTATGGAGCAAGCCTTTATTCAGTTGATCCACGACTGGGATAAGGAGCATGGCAATGAGTAATCCGATCCTTTCCTGGCGTCGCGTGCGGGCGCTGTGCGTCAAAGAGACGCGGCAGATCGTTCGCGATCCGAGTAGCTGGCTGATTGCGGTAGTGATCCCACTGCTACTGCTGTTTATTTTTGGTTACGGCATTAACCTCGACTCCAGCAAGCTGCGCGTCGGGATTTTGCTGGAACAGCGTAGCGAAGCGGCGCTGGATTTCACCCACACCATGGCCGGTTCGCCCTATATCGACGCCACCATCAGCGATAACCGTCAGGAACTGATCGCCAAAATGCAGGCGGGAAAAATTCGTGGTCTGGTGGTGATTCCGGTGGATTTCGCCGAACAGATGGAGCGCGCCAACGCCACCGCACCGATTCAGGTGATCACCGACGGCAGTGAGCCGAATACCGCTAACTTTGTGCAGGGGTATGTCGAAGGGATCTGGCAGATCTGGCAAATGCAGCGAGCGGAGGATAACGGGCAGACTTTTGAACCGCTTATTGATGTACAAACCCGCTACTGGTTTAACCCGGCGGCGATCAGCCAGCACTTTATTATCCCCGGTGCGGTGACCATTATCATGACGGTCATCGGCGCGATTCTCACCTCGCTGGTGGTGGCGCGAGAATGGGAGCGCGGCACTATGGAGGCCCTGCTCTCTACGGAGATTACCCGCACGGAACTGCTGCTGTGTAAGCTGATCCCTTATTACTTTCTCGGGATGCTGGCGATGTTGCTGTGTATGCTGGTGTCGGTGTTTATTCTCGGCGTGCCGTATCGCGGGTCGCTGCTGATTCTGTTTTTTATCTCCAGCCTGTTTTTACTCAGTACCCTGGGGATGGGGCTGCTGATTTCCACGATTACCCGCAACCAGTTCAACGCCGCTCAGGTCGCCCTGAACGCGGCTTTTCTGCCGTCGATTATGCTTTCCGGCTTTATATTTCAGATAGACAGTATGCCCGCGGTGATCCGCGCGGTGACGTACATTATTCCCGCACGTTATTTCGTCAGCACCCTGCAAAGCCTGTTCCTCGCTGGGAATATTCCAGTGGTGCTGGTGGTGAACGTGCTGTTTTTGATCGCTTCGGCGGTGATGTTTATCGGCCTGACATGGCTTAAAACCAAACGTCGGCTGGATTAGGGAGAAGAGCATGTTTCATCGCTTATGGACGTTAATCCGCAAAGAGTTGCAGTCGCTGCTGCGCGAACCGCAAACCCGTGCGATTCTGATTTTACCCGTGCTGATTCAGGTGATCCTGTTCCCGTTCGCCGCCACGCTGGAAGTGACCAACGCCACCATCGCCATCTACGATGAAGATAACGGCGAGCACTCGGTAGAACTTACTCAACGTTTTGCCCGCGCCAGCGCCTTTACCCATGTGCTGCTGCTGAAAAGCCCACAGGAGATCCGCCCGACCATCGACACACAAAAGGCGTTACTACTGGTGCGTTTCCCGGCTGACTTCTCGCGCAAACTGGATACCTTCCAGACCGCGCCGTTGCAGTTGATCCTCGACGGGCGTAACTCCAACAGTGCGCAAATTGCCGCTAACTACCTGCAACAGATCGTCAAAAATTATCAGCAGGAGCTGCTGGAAGGAAAACCGAAACCCAACAACAGCGAGCTGGTGGTACGCAACTGGTATAACCCGAATCTCGACTACAAATGGTTTGTGGTGCCGTCGCTGATCGCCATGATCACCACTATCGGCGTAATGATCGTCACTTCACTTTCCGTCGCCCGCGAACGTGAACAAGGTACGCTCGATCAGCTACTGGTTTCGCCGCTCACCACCTGGCAGATATTCATCGGCAAAGCCGTACCGGCATTAATTGTCGCCACCTTCCAGGCCACCATTGTGCTGGCGATTGGTATCTGGGCGTATCAAATCCCCTTCGCCGGATCGCTGGCGTTGTTCTACTTTACGATGGTGATTTACGGTTTATCGCTGGTGGGATTCGGTCTGTTGATTTCATCACTCTGTTCAACACAACAGCAGGCGTTTATCGGCGTGTTCGTCTTTATGATGCCCGCCATTCTGCTTTCCGGTTACGTTTCGCCGGTGGAGAACATGCCAGTATGGCTGCAAAACCTGACCTGGATTAACCCTATTCGCCACTTTACGGACATTACCAAGCAGATTTATTTGAAGGATGCGAGTCTGGATATTGTGTGGAACAGTTTGTGGCCGCTACTGGTGATAACGGCCACGACAGGGTCAGCGGCGTACGCGATGTTTAGACGTAAGGTGATGTAACTTCTTATCTTTCGCCAGCAAAGATACTACCGCCGGGCCGGCAAGGATTGCCAGCCCTGCAATCGCCAGCAAAAAGTTGTTTTCCAGTACGCGGGACAGCAGCCACAGCACAATCAGCGCCGCGCCAAAATACCAGGTGGTGGTCAGCTCTTCCAGCACATCCGCCACCTCACGCCAGCGTTGCTCGGGGTGACGCTGAAACACCAGCATCATTACCACGGTGACACAATACAGCACGCATAATCCCACGCCGACGTGAACCAGAGTTTTACTCATCCAGCCCACCACCAGCAGCGCCACTACCAGTAAATGCAACATAATCTGCCAGCAACTTAGGCCAGTTGCGACACGAACACGTTGTTGCCACTTCATGGCTTCTCTCCTGAAGAATTTATCTCTACTTACTCAGAGTACCGAACTTTACGGAAAATTCCGTAAGACCGCACCTTTTTGTGACGCCGACTACACTATTTCAATGAGATAAGAGGCCAAAACGGGAAAATTATGCCCGATCAAACACAACACTTTTCGTTCAAGGTACTCACCATCAATATTCACAAAGGCTTTACCGCGTTTAACCGACGCTTCATTTTGCCGGAACTTCGCGATGCCGTGCGTACCGTCAGCGCCGATATTGTTTGCCTGCAGGAAGTGATGGGCGCGCACGAAGTTCATCCGCTACATGTGGAAAACTGGCCCGATACCTCGCACTACGAGTTTCTCGCCGACACAATGTGGAGCGATTTTGCCTACGGTCGCAATGCTGTGTATCCGGAAGGGCATCACGGCAACGCCATACTGTCACGCTATCCCATTGAACATTATGAGAATCGTGATGTTTCGGTCGATGGTGCGGAAAAGCGCGGCGTGCTCTACTGCCGCATTGTTCCGCCGATGACCGGGAAAGCGATTCATGTGATGTGCGTACATTTGGGCCTGCGTGAGGCGCACCGTCAGGCGCAGATTGCGCTGCTCGCCGAATGGGTGAATGAGCTGCCGGACGGCGAACCGGTATTGGTAGCGGGTGATTTCAACGACTGGCGGCAAAAAGCTAATCATCCATTAAAAGTGCAGGCCGGGCTGGATGAGATATTTACCCGCGCCCACGGGCGCCCGGCGCGCACGTTCCCGGTGCAATTTCCTCTACTACGACTGGACAGGATCTACGTCAAAAATGCCAGCGCCAGCGCGCCAACCGCGTTGCCGCTGCGGACATGGCGACACCTTTCTGATCATGCCCCTTTAAGTGCGGAGATTCATTTATGAAATGTAGCTGGCGCGAAGGCAATAAGATCCAGTTGCTGGAAAATGGCGAGCAATATTATCCCGCGGTGTTTAAAGCAATTGGCGAAGCGCAAGAACGCATCATTCTTGAAACGTTTATCTGGTTTGAGGATGACGTCGGCAAACAGCTGCATGCGGCGCTACTGGCAGCAGCGCAACGCGGAGTAAAAGCGGAAGTCTTGCTGGATGGCTACGGTTCGCCGGATCTCAGCGATGAGTTTGTCAATGAACTGACGGCGGCTGGCGTGGTGTTCCGCTACTACGATCCCCGCCCTCGCCTTTTTGGTATGCGCACCAATGTGTTTCGCCGGATGCATCGCAAAATTGTGGTGATCGACGCGCGTATCGCCTTTATTGGCGGGCTGAATTACTCCGCTGAGCATATGTCCAGCTACGGTCCAGAGGCTAAACAGGATTACGCGGTACGCCTCGAAGGGCCGATTGTTGAAGATATTCTCCAGTTTGAACTGGAAAACCTGCCAGGACAGAGCGCGGCACGACGCTGGTGGCGACGTCATCATAAAGCGGAAGAAAACCGCCAGCCGGGAGAAGCGCAGGTATTGCTGGTCTGGCGCGATAACGAAGAACATCGCGATGATATCGAACGTCACTATCTGAAAATGCTCACTCAGGCGCGGCGGGAAGTCATTATCGCCAACGCCTACTTCTTCCCCGGCTATCGATTTTTACACGCCTTACGTAAAGCGGCACGGCGCGGGGTGCGGATCAAACTGATCATTCAGGGCGAACCGGATATGCCCATTGTCAGAGTCGGCGCACGCTTGCTGTATAACTATCTGGTTAAAGGCGGCGTTCAGGTGTTTGAGTACCGCCGCCGCCCGCTACATGGCAAAGTCGCATTGATGGACGATCACTGGGCAACGGTGGGTTCCAGTAATCTCGACCCGCTCAGTTTGTCGCTGAATCTCGAAGCAAATGTCATCATCCACGATCGAAACTTTAACCAGACGCTGCGAGACAATCTTAACGGCATTATCACCGCCGATTGCCAGCAAGTGGATGAAAGTATGCTGCCAAAACGGACCTGGTGGAACCTGACCAAAAGCGTGCTGGCGTTCCACTTTTTACGCCACTTCCCGGCGCTGGTGGGCTGGCTTCCGGCGCACACGCCACATCTGGCGCAAGTTGATCCCCCCGCACAACCGGCAATGGAAACGCAGGATCGGGTCGAAACTGAAAGTTCGGGGATGAAGCCCTGATGAGTAAATCACATCCGCGCTGGCGCTTAGCAAAGAAGATCCTCACCTGGCTGTTTTTTATCGCGGTGATTGTGTTGCTGGTGGTCTACGCCAAAAAGGTGGACTGGGAAGAGGTCTGGAAGGTCATCCGCGACTACAATCGCGTTGCGCTGCTCAGTGCGGTCGGGCTGGTGGTCATCAGTTATCTGATTTACGGCTGCTATGACCTGCTCGCCCGCTTTTACTGCGGTCACAAACTGGCGAAACGCCAGGTGATGCTGGTGTCGTTTATCTGCTATGCCTTCAACCTGACACTCAGTACCTGGGTCGGCGGCATTGGTATGCGCTATCGTTTGTACTCCCGGCTAGGGTTACCGGGCAGCACTATTACACGAATTTTCTCGCTCAGTATTACCACCAACTGGCTGGGCTATATTTTACTGGCAGGGATTATCTTTACCGCAGGCGTGGTGGAACTGCCGGATCACTGGTATGTCGATCAAACTACGCTGCGTATTCTCGGCATTGGCTTACTGATGATTATCGCGGTTTATTTGTGGTTTTGCGCTTTCGCGAAGCACCGCCATATGACCATCAAAGGGCAAAAGCTGGTGCTGCCTTCATGGAAATTCGCCCTCGCCCAGATGCTGATTTCCAGCGTTAACTGGATGGTAATGGGAGCGATTATCTGGCTGTTACTCGGTCAAAGCGTGAACTATTTCTTTGTACTGGGCGTGTTGCTGGTTAGTAGTATTGCTGGGGTAATTGTGCATATTCCGGCGGGAATTGGTGTGCTGGAAGCGGTGTTTATCGCGCTACTGGCTGGGGAGCATACCTCCAAAGGCACAATTATCGCCGCCCTACTCGCTTACCGTGTGTTGTATTACTTTATCCCGCTGCTGCTGGCGCTGATCTGTTACCTGTTGCTGGAAAGCCAGGCGAAGAAGCTACGGGCGAAAAATGAAGCGGCGATGTGAAGTTCGGTTAAGTTCTTTAGTATGTGCATTTACGACTAATGAAAAAACCGCGGATGCCTTTGCCAGACAAGCGTTATCGCTATTGCTGCAAGTATCCCAAAGAAGCCGATAAAATAGTAATAGAGTGTTAATGCACCTGTAACAGCGCAACGAACCGGACTCCATAATTCTTCACTATGGCATTTTCCCGCCAGTTCAAGGAGCTTATTTCGTCCATGAAAGATGGATGCGAAAAACACAACCGCCACGCCATAAATTGCTTTTTATACCAGACTCTTGTTTGTTATCGTTTTAAATAAAAAAATCCCGACACATGGCCGGGATATTGGTGGTGAAAAAAGAATTAACGACGATTGCCAAAAATTCGCAGCAACATCAGGAACAGGTTGATGAAGTCCAGATACAAGGTTAATGCGCCAAGAATGGAATATTTGCGCAGGTTCGACGCGTCACGGGTATCAATCTGCTCACCCATATTTTTCAATTTCTGAGTGTCATACGCCGTCAATCCGACAAAGACAATCACGCCGATGTAGGTGACCGCCCACATCAACGCTTCGCTTTTCAGCCAGAAGTTGACCAGCGATGCCAGCACAATGCCGATCAACGCCATAAACAGCATATTGCCGAAGCCGCTTAAATCGCGTTTGGTTGTGTAACCGTACAGGCTCATTGCGCCGAACATCCCGGCAGTAACGACGAAGGTGCTGGCGATAGAGGCAGCGGTATAGACAATGAAAATACTGGAAAGCGTCAGGCCCGTCAGCGCTGAATAAAGCATAAAGAGCATGGTTGTCACACCTGCACTCAGCTTTTGAATCATCGCTGATAACACAATAACCAGAGCTAATTGTGCTATTACCAGACCAATTAAAAAGATGCGGTTGGTGAATAACAGCTCCATAACGGCGGCGGAATTGGCCGCATACCAGGCAACAAACGCGGTAAGCAGCAAGCCTACCGTCATCCAGCCATAGACCTGTGCCATATAGGTTTGCAGGCCAGCTCGGGTTTGTACGATTGAATCAGAACGTGGGAATCTGTCCATGACTTTCTCCTGAAGATATAAGGAATATCTTAAGGATACTGCAAATGATGGGGCTGTGCATCGACGCAGCGTAAACGCATGTACTGAGCGGTGAAATTGCCGGATGCAGCTGTGCGGTATCCGGCCTGCTAAAAACTACCAGCGTTTTGCCGCCTGCTGATCGCTCTCCCGAGCTTCGACCCAGCGGTCGCCTTCCGGCGTGGCTTCGCGCTTCCAGAACGGCGCGCGGGTTTTGAGATAGTCCATAATAAACTGCCCGGCTTCGAACGCACTGCTGCGATGCGCACTGGTAACACCGACAAAAACAATTTCATCACCCGGCCATAATTCACCAATGCGGTGAATTACCGTGACGCGCCCCAGCGGCCAGCGGTTACGCGCTTCATCAACGATTTCCGCCAGTGCTTTTTCTGTCATTCCCGGATAGTGTTCGAGGGTTAATGCTTTGACGCTGTCTCCCAGGTTATGATTGCGCACCTTACCGGTAAACGTGACCACTGCACCGTCTTCGTCACGCTCCGCCAGCCACGGGTACTCTTCCCCTACACTGAACGGCTGCGGGCCGACAACAATTTTGGTTTCTGCCATTTTAACCTCCGGTTACCGGCGGGAAGAAAGCCACTTCGTCGCCGTCAGTCAGCGGATGGTCAAAACTCACCAGCGTCTGGTTGACGGCAGCCAGCAATTTGCCATCTTCCAGCGCCAGCGCCCAGCGATCGCTCTGCGCAGCCAGGTGCTGGCGTAACGCTTCAACGGTTGGGAAATCCGCAGCCACTTCGGTTGCATCTGTTCCCACCAACTCGCGTACCTGGGCGAAAAAAAGAACTTTAATCATCCGCTTCCACCTTAAAGTCACCTGATTTGCCGCCGCTCTTTGCCAGCAAACGTACCGGACCAATCACCATATCTTTTTGCACCGCTTTGCACATGTCATAAATGGTCAGCGCTGCCACGGAGGCCGCGGTTAACGCTTCCATTTCAACGCCGGTTTTCCCGGTCAGGCGGCATAAGGTTTCTATACGCACCCGATTGTGCTCCGGCTCGGCCTGTAAATTGACTTCGACTTTACTGAGCATCAACGGATGACACAGCGGGATCAGATCCCAGGTGCGTTTTGCCGCCTGAATACCGGCAATACGCGCTGTGGCAAACACGTCGCCTTTATGGTGGCGACCATCGATGATCATCGCCAGCGTCTCGCTACGCATGGTGACAAAGGCTTCCGCCCGCGCTTCACGTACAGTTTCCGCTTTGGCGGAGACATCCACCATGTGCGCTTCGCCAGCGGCGTTGATATGGGTCAGTTGCGACATACTTATTTCTTCAAATGTGGATGGAAATTACACGGACGCGTACGGGCATCCAGCTGCGGCGCGATGATATTTTCCCACGCGGTGCGGCACGCTTTGGTCGAACCCGGCATGGCGAAAATCAGTGTCTTATTCGCTACGCCCGCTACCGCACGGGATTGCAACGTTGCTGTGCCAATCTCTTCGAACGACAGCATACGGAACACTTCGCCGAAACCTTCGACTTCACGGTCGAACAGCGGCAGCAATGCTTCGGGAGCCTGATCGCCTTCCGTCAGGCCAGTGCCGCCAGTAATCAACACCACTTGTACATCGTCACTGGCTATCCACGCAGATACCTGAGCGCGAATAGCGTAGCGGTTTTCTTTGACAATGGCTTTATCGACAACGTGATGGCCCGCTTCCTGCGCCGTATCGCGCAGATAGTGACCGGAGGTATCGTCTTCTTCACCGCGACGATTAGAAACCGTAAGAATAGCAATACGGGTCGGGATAAATTCAGTGCTTACCTGACTCATCTGATCTCTCCTTTTGACGTTTTATCCGCCAATGTACGATAAGTTTTGCGTAATACCGGTATTGTTTTGATGCAGGAAATGGGTCTGTTTTTTCTCCCGCAGCGCCGCTGAAATACGCGCTTCCAGCGCCTGTTGCTGGGTATCGTCTTCCAGCAGATCGCGCAGGTTAACGCCGCCTTCACCAAACAGGCAGAGATGGAGTTTACCAATGGAGGAGACACGCAGGCGGTTGCAAGTGGCGCAGAAGTCTTTTTCATACGGCATAATTAGGCCAATCTCTCCGGCGTAATCCGGATGACAAAAGACTTGCGCGGGACCGTCGCTACGTTGACGTAATTGGTGGATCCAGCCGCGACGCAGTAGCTCGTCACGCAGAACCTGACCAGAGATGTGATGTTTACGGAATAGCTCGCTGCCCTCTCCCGTTTCCATCAGTTCGATGAAACGCAGCTGGATAGGACGATGTTGGATCCAGTTCAGAAAGGTGTCGAGCTGGTGATGGTTGACATCGCGCATCAGCACGGTATTGACTTTGACCTTCTCAAAGCCCGCCTCAAATGCAGCATCGATGCCAGCCATGACCTGATTGAATTTATCCTGGCCGGTAATGGCATGAAACTGACGAGCGTCGAGACTATCAACACTGACGTTAATGCCCGTCAGTCCGGCATCGCGCCAGTTCGCCACGTCGCGTTCCAGACGGTAACCATTAGTGGTGACCGCAATCTGACGGATGGCGTCATTTTCCCGCACTGCGGCGATGATATCGGTAAAGTCGCGACGTAAAGACGGCTCTCCGCCTGTCAGACGAACTTTTTCGGTGCCCAGACTGGCAAAGGCGCGCGTAACCCGGCGAATTTCATCGACGGTCAGAAAGCCTTTATTGGTGACGCCGCTCGGCTTGTAGCCATCCGGCAGGCAATATGTGCAACGAAAGTTACACACATCGGTAATCGACAGGCGCAAGTAATAAAACTTACGCGCAAATGCATCAGTCAGTTGTGAAGCCATGTACACCTTTCCAGATACGGGAGGCGAAGTCATTTCTTCCTTCGCCCTGGTGGCAACCTTTCAAAGCATTGTCACGGCCAAAGCACCATATCAGTTGACCCAGGTGCAGAGGCTAGAGTGTTTAGTGGTTATGCCGATACTAGCGCGTAAATGAGATTTTTACCATTCACCCTTTTCGCTATGTAATCATGTATATAGCGTCATGATCGGCCTATTTCGCTACAGAATAAGGGAAAATGGCGGTTTTACTTTGATATACATCATCAGGGATGCAGAGCGAATATTGTCCTTTGGGGGTAGAAAACCATGAGTTGTATCCTCAATATTGGCAGGCTAATTGCTGTTTCCCCGTAATTTGCGCTACTGTAGCGCGGATAATCTGACTTCAGGAATGTATATGCGCAATCGTACGCTGGCTGACCTTGATCGTGTCGTTGCTCTCGGCGGGGGGCATGGACTGGGACGCGTTCTCTCATCACTTTCGTCTTTAGGCTCTCGCTTAACGGGTATCGTCACCACCACGGATAACGGTGGCTCGACGGGACGTATTCGTCGCTCGGAAGGCGGTATTGCCTGGGGCGATATGCGCAACTGTCTCAACCAACTGATAACGGAACCGAGCGTCGCCTCCGCGATGTTTGAATACCGTTTTGGCGGCAATGGCGAGCTTTCCGGTCATAATCTCGGAAACTTGATGTTAAAGGCGCTGGATCACCTTAGCGTGCGGCCTCTGGAAGCCATCAATTTAATTCGTAATCTGTTGAAAGTGGACGCGCAATTAATTCCGATGTCAGAGCATCCCGTTGATCTGATGGCCATTGACGATCAGGGACATGAAGTTTACGGCGAGGTCAACATCGACCAGCTAACTACGCCGATTCAGGAACTACTGTTAACCCCCAACGTACCTGCCACCCGTGAAGCGGTGCTGGCAATTAATGAGGCTGACCTGATAATCATCGGGCCAGGCAGTTTTTATACCAGCCTGATGCCAATCCTGCTGCTTGAGGAAATGGCGCAGGCACTACGCCGCACGCCAGCCCCGATGGTTTATATTGGCAATTTGGGAAGAGAATTAAGCCTGCCTGCGGCGAATCTGAAGCTTGAAAACAAGCTGGCGATTATGGAGCAGTATGTCGGTAAAAAGGTGATTGATGCGGTTATTGTTGGGCCGAAGGTCGATGTTTCTACAGTTAACGACAGATTAGTCATTCAGGACGTACTGGAGGCCAGCGATATCCCCTATCGTCATGACCGCCAGTTGTTACATAACGCACTGGAAAAGGCATTACAGGCTTTGGGTTAACGGGAAGTCGAAAGAAAATTCCGGCTTCTTATTGAAGACAAAGTACACGTTGTTCATGCCGGATGCGGCGTGAACGCCTTATCCGGCCTACAAACCGCGCAAATTCAATGTATTGCAGAGATCATGTAGGCCTGATAAGCGTAGCGCATCAGGCAATTTTGCTTTTGCCATCTCTCTTCTTCGTTATCCTGTCACGAAGCCGCAATAAACAACTCACGCAGCTGATGCAACTGGTCACGAATTTGCGCCGCCTCTTCGAACTCCAGATTTTGCGCGTGTTGCATCATCAGCCCTTCCAGTTCATGGATTTTCTGCTGCAACGCTTTAGGCGACATATCCATCGGTACATTATCCGGCTCAACAATCGGGCGCGATTTTCCTCTGCCCTTCGCTTTGGTTTTGGCAATGTTCTGCCCCAGCGCCAGGATATCGACCACTTTCTTGTTCAAGCCTTGCGGCGTAATGCCGTGTTCCTCGTTGTACTTCTGTTGTTTCTCGCGGCGACGTTCGGTTTCGCCAATCGCTTTCGCCATTGATGGGGTGATCTTATCGCCGTAGAGAATCGCTTTACCGTTGACGTTACGCGCCGCGCGACCAATGGTCTGAATCAATGAACGTTCGGAACGCAGGAAGCCTTCTTTGTCTGCGTCGAGGATCGCCACCAGCGAAACTTCTGGCATATCCAAACCTTCGCGCAGTAAGTTGATCCCCACCAGCACATCAAACTCGCCCAAGCGCAAGTCGCGGATAATTTCCATACGCTCGACGGTGTCGATATCCGAGTGAAGATAACGCACGCGTTCACCGTGTTCTTCCAGATATTCGGTGAGATCTTCCGCCATCCGCTTAGTCAACGTCGTGACCAGTACGCGTTCGTTAATTGCCGCTCGCAGGCGAATTTCTGAGAGAAGATCATCAACCTGGGTCGCTACCGGGCGCACTTCGATAATCGGGTCCAGCAGCCCTGTTGGACGCACGACCTGATCCACAACATCGCCACCGGATTTCTCCAGCTCGTAATTACCGGGTGTTGCAGAAACATAGATGGTTTGCGGGGCTAACGCTTCGAACTCTTCGAATTTCAGCGGACGGTTATCCAGCGCCGATGGCAGGCGGAAACCGTACTCCACCAGCGTCTCTTTACGCGCCCGATCACCTCGATACATGCCGCCAATTTGCGGAATAGTCACGTGGGATTCATCGACCACCAACAGGCCATCGGCGGGGAGATAATCAAACAGCGTCGGCGGTGGCTCACCGGGTCCACGACCGGAAAGAAAGCGCGAATAGTTTTCAATGCCTGAGCAATAACCGAGCTCGTTCATCATCTCCAGATCAAACTGGGTACGCTGAGTCAGGCGTTGTTCTTCCAGCAGCTTGTTATTTGCCAGCAGCACTTTGCGCCGATCGGCCAGCTCTTCTTTGATCTCTTCCATCGCCTGCACAATACGTTCACGCGGGGTAACGTAGTGTGTTTTCGGGTAAATGGTAAAGCGGGGAATGGTTGAGATAATCTGCCCTGTTAACGGGTCGAAAAGCGACAACCGCTCTACCTCTTCGTCGAACAATTCAACACGTAGCGCAACGTCGTCGGACTCCGCCGGAAAAATATCAATCACTTCCCCGCGAACACGGAAAGTCCCGCGCTGGAACGCCTGGTCGTTACGGGTGTATTGCAGTTCCGCCAGGCGCCGCAGAATCGCGCGCTGATCGATAATCATGCCGACCGTCAGATGCAGCATCATCTTAAGATATGAGTCAGGGTCGCCCAGACCGTAGATGGCTGAAACAGAGGCGACCACCACCACATCGCGCCGCTCCAGCAAAGCTTTGGTCGCTGAAAGCCGCATCTGTTCAATATGTTCGTTTACCGAGGCATCTTTTTCAATGAAGGTGTCCGAGCTCGGCACATAGGCTTCCGGTTGATAGTAGTCGTAGTAAGAGACGAAGTATTCCACCGCATTTTCCGGGAAAAATTCTTTCATCTCGCCGTACAACTGGGCTGCCAGCGTTTTGTTGGGCGCCAGCACCATCGTCGGGCGCTGAAGGTCGGCAATGACGTTAGCAATGGTAAATGTTTTCCCGGAGCCCGTTACGCCGAGTAGAGTCTGGTGAGCCAGGCCATCTTCAAGCCCTTCTTCGAGGCGTCGAATTGCCTCAGGCTGATCGCCAGAAGGTTTAAAAGAGGAATTCAGTTTGAACGGTTTACTCATGAGTCGCTACCTGAAGGAGTGGGCGGGCAGGTATGTAATTTTACTCGTCGTGTTTAATAATGCCAACAAATTATACTGGATAAAAAAACAGTTTCACGCCACATTATTTCTGTTACACCGTCAACGAAGGTATCAATCATGAGCATAATTTGCTCAGTGACGAGATAAAACTCCAGGATTGCGGGGTTATCCCCAAAGCAACGGCTTTTTTAACAATTGTCAAGATGGCTGATGACGGATTTATGGCAAGAGATGTCACTTTCATGACTGCCATTGCTTTTATATAATTAATTGAAAAATAACAAATATTTCCTTAAGCCTTCTTTCGCGTCAATTCGCGTGCAAGCCGCGTATTCTCTCGCTTGCATCGCGTTTTCTAACTCTAATGCACATGGTTATCCACAGGAATAGTGGATAACTGCCTGCAGCCCGTATGCCCTGCCGCCTGGGCAATTCCCACACTAACCGCATATTGTGGGGGTAAATATTTTTTCTCAATTCTTTTGAAATTTAATTGGTTGAATTGCAGGCAGCAGACGACGCGATCTCGCTCGCAATTTAACCAAATATATTGCTACAACAAAGCGGTGAGATTGAGGTACTTTCCGGTTAGCGCGTTTTCAGGGGGTTCATCAAGCCATGGGATCTCCCCAAGCAGCGGTGCGGAAATCATCCGCTTGAGCGTGGCCATATATTCAGCGTGACGTTTGCCTGGTGGAGTGACATCGTTCGCTACCCACCCTGCAAGGGTAAGTCCGGCTTGCTGTACAGCCTGTGCGGTCAGCATCGCGTGATTAATACAGCCGAGTTTCACGCCCACAACCAGTATCACTGGCAGTTGTTCTTGCGTTACCCAATCCGCGAAAGTGAAAGACTCAGAAAGCGGCGTAAACCAGCCCCCTGCACCTTCTACCAGTACCCAGTTTGCATGCTGTGCCAGCGCGTGTAACCCGGCGCTCATAACCACGGGGTCGATGGGTCTGCCCTCTTGCGCGCTGATGATGTGCGGCGAGGTCGGTTCTGCGAAGGTGTAAGGGTTTACCGTGGCGTAATCCAGTTGCAGGCTACTGTTGCGTTGCAACGCCAGTGCGTCGCTATTACGTAAGCCTTCTACTGTCATTTCGCTGCCGGAGGCAACAGGTTTGTAACCTGCCGTCCGGTAGCCTGCCGCCTTCGCGGCCTGTAAAAGCGCACAACTGGCGACGGTTTTCCCTACTTCGGTATCCGTTCCGGTGACAAAATAACGTTTACTCACGAGCAATCACTCCCAAAAAAAGATGATACGTCAGAGGATATCGCCCCTGTTGTTGCGGCCAGGCTAGTTGCAATCGCTGCAACTGCGAACGCGTTAATATTCGCGGGTCGCGCCCTTCATGAAGATGCGTTGCGCCAATGCCTTTCAGCGAGCGCATGGCACTGAGCGCATCATCAAACCACAGTGTGACGGGCTGAATATGGTGTTGATAACGCAAGCCTTTCAGCGACTGTTCGATTTCATCTGGCGGTAAAAAGCGATTAGCATGCGGGCGTTCGTCTACCGCCAGCCACGCCTGATGCAGTTCGGGTAACGATCCCTGCGCCAGTGTGGTAAACGCAACCATGCCTCCGGGGCGCACCACCCGATACAGCTCGCGGAGTGCCGTGGATAAATTACCGCACCACTGCACCGCGAGATTGCTCCATGCAAGATCGAACGTCGCATTCGCCAGCGGTAAGGATTCGATATCGCCCGCCAGATAATGATCTGCGGCATCTTTCTGGCGGGCCTGCGCAAGCATAAGTGGAGAGAGGTCTAAGGCCGTCACCTGTGCATAACGTTCGCGCCAGTGGCGGCTCATCCAGCCTGGTCCACAGCCAGCATCCAGTACGTGGGGGTATTTACGCTGTGGGAGCATTGCCAGTAAGGCATCGGCACTCTGGCGCTGTAGATTTGCGTGTTCCTCGTATTGCGCGGCTGCCCGACCAAATGCCGCCGCAATGGCTTGTTTATTGACCGTTGCCATGCAGCACCTCCAGCAGGCGGTCGATATCCTGTGTTTCATGTGCCGCAGTCAACGTCAGGCGCAGTCGCGCAGTGCCGACGGGTACGGTTGGCGGGCGAATCGCCGTGACCCAGCAGTCTTGCTGGCGCAGTTTTTCTGCCAGTTGTAACGCACGGCTGTTATCACCGACGATTAATGGCTGGATGGCGCTGCATGAATCCGCAAGCGTAAACGGCAAACCCTGCACTCCGGCACGAAAACGCGTAATGAGTGCCGCCAGTTTTTCGCGCCGTGCATCACCCTCATCACTACGAATGACCGCCAGCGATGCACGTAATGCCTGCGCCTGAGCGGGCGGCATACTGGTGCTGTAGATAAGATGGCGGGCGAATTGCAGCAGATAATTCGCCACGCTATCAGAACAAAGCACCGCCGCGCCGCTGACGCCAAATCCTTTGCCAAAAGTGACTACCAGCAGTTCCGGCTTCACCTTTTGCTGCCAACAACTGCCTCGCCCCTGTTCACCGATAACCCCCGTGCCGTGGGCATCATCGACCATCAACCAGCCATTGTGCTGTTGCGTTACCTGTTGAATTTCCGTAAGCGGCGCGCTATCGCCGTCCATACTAAACACACCTTCTGTCACCACCAGTTGCTGCCCCAGACAGGAGGCAGCAAGCAGACGTTCCAGATGAGCGACACCGTTATGAGTAAAACGGCGAAGCTGCGACGGGCTTAAACTGGCAGCCTCCAGCAAGGAGGCGTGGCTAAGCCGGTCGGCAACAATACGATCCTCTTTCGCCATCATCGCAGTAATGACCGCCTGATTAGCGGCAAAACCAGAGATAAACAACAGCGCCCGCGAATAGCCCAGCCACTCGGCCAGTTCTTCTTCCAGCGACTGATGCGCCACGCTATAACCGCTGACATGACCGGAACCGCCGCTACCTACACCAAACTTTTCTGCGCCCTGCTGCCAGGCGCGGATAATTTTCGGATGATGGCTTAAACCGAGGTAATCATTGCTGGAAAAGTTCAGATACTGGCGCTCGTCCGCCACCAGCCAGCGTCCGGCTCCTTGCGCCACCGGATAACGGCGACGCAGGGCATCGGCAGCACGCCGCGCATCGAGCGCCGCGTTGATTTTCTCCTGCCAGCTCATAGTGCTGCCGCGTTGTAATATTCGTCGGTATCCGGGGTCATCAGCGCCTGCTCCAGACGCTGTTGTTGCTCGTTATCGCCCGCCAGAACGGCGGTTTGCTGCGGATTCAGCCCCAGTTTGCGGAACAGTTGCAGGTCTTTATCTTCTTCCGGATTCGGCGTAGTCAGCAGTTTGCAGCCGTAGAAAATCGAGTTTGCGCCAGCCATAAAGCACATTGCCTGAGTCTGTTCGTTCATCTGCTCACGTCCGGCAGAAAGGCGCACGTAAGAGGTCGGCATCATGATCCGCGCTACGGCAATGGTGCGAATAAAATCAAAGGCATCGACATCATCGTTATCGGCCAGAGGCGTGCCTTTCACCTTCACCAACATGTTGATTGGCACGCTTTCCGGCGGCGTCGGCAGGTTTGCCAATTGCAGCAATAATCCGGCGCGATCTTTTACCGTTTCGCCTAAGCCGACAATGCCGCCAGAACAGACTTTGATCCCGGCATCGCGCACTTTTTCCAGCGTATCGAGACGTTCCTGATAAGTGCGTGTGGTGATGATATTGCCGTAAAACTCCGGCGAGGTGTCGAGGTTGTGGTTGTAGTAATCCAGCCCGGCATTCGCGAGGCGCTGCGCCTGAGATTCACTCAACGTACCCAGCGTCATACACGCCTCCAGGCCCATCGCTTTTACCCCCTGCACCATTTGTTCCAGATACGGCATATCGCGTTCGTGGGGATTCTTCCACGCCGCGCCCATGCAAAAACGCGTCGATCCCGCCGCTTTCGCTTTGCGCGCCGACTCCAGCACCTGTTCGACTTCCATCAACCTCTCGGCTTCCAGTCCGGTTTTGTAGCGCGAGCTTTGCGGGCAATATTTGCAATCTTCCGGACAAGCACCGGTTTTAATCGACAGCAAAGTGCTGACCTGCACCTGACGAGGATCGAAATGCTGACGATGCACCTGCTGCGCTTCAAACAGCAGATCCAGCAATGGTTTTTCAAATAATTCTGTGACTTGCGACAATGTCCAGCGTGGGCGGTGAGCCATGGGGCTTCTCCAAAACGTGTTTTTTGTTGTTAATTCGGTGTAGACTTGTAAACCTAAATCTTTTCAATTTGGTTTACAAGTCGATTATGACAACGGACGATCTTGCCTTTGACCAACGCCATATCTGGCACCCATACACATCCATGACCTCCCCGCTGCCGGTTTATCCGGTGGCGAGCGCCGAAGGTTGCGAGCTGATTTTGTCTGACGGTAGACGCCTGGTTGACGGTATGTCGTCCTGGTGGGCGGCGATCCACGGCTACAATCACCCGCAACTCAATGCCGCGATGAAGTCGCAAATTGATGCTATGTCGCATGTGATGTTTGGCGGTATCACCCATGCGCCAGCCATTGAGCTGTGCCGCAAACTGGTGGCAATGACGCCGCAACCGCTGGAATGCGTTTTTCTCGCGGACTCCGGTTCCGTGGCGGTGGAAGTGGCGATGAAGATGGCGTTGCAGTACTGGCAGGCCAAAGGCGAAGCGCGCCAGCGTTTTCTGACCTTCCGCAATGGTTATCATGGCGATACCTTTGGCGCGATGTCGGTGTGCGATCCGGACAACTCAATGCACAGCCTGTGGAAGGGATATCTGCCGGAAAACTTGTTTGCTCCGGCTCCACAAAGCCGTATGGATGGCGAATGGGATGAGCGCGATATGGTGGGCTTTGCCCGCCTGATGGCGGCGCATCGTCATGAAATCGCGGCGGTGATCATTGAACCGATTGTCCAGGGCGCAGGCGGGATGCGCATCTACCATCCGGAATGGTTAAAACGAATCCGCAAAATGTGCGACCGTGAAGGTATCTTGCTAATTGCTGACGAGATCGCCACCGGATTTGGTCGTACCGGCAAACTGTTTGCCTGCGAACATGCAGAAATCGCGCCGGACATTTTATGTCTCGGCAAAGCCTTAACCGGCGGCACGATGACCCTTTCCGCCACGCTTACCACGCGCGAGGTTGCGGAAACCATTAGTAACGGCGAAGCCGGTTGCTTTATGCATGGGCCAACTTTTATGGGCAATCCGCTGGCCTGCGCAGCAGCAAACGCCAGCCTGGCGATTCTCGAATCTGGCGACTGGCAGCAACAGGTGGCGGCTATTGAAGTACAGCTGCGCGAGCAACTTGCCCCCGCCCGTGATGCCGAAATGGTTGCCGATGTGCGCGTGCTGGGGGCAATTGGCGTGGTCGAAACCACTCGCCCGGTGAATATGGCAGCGCTGCAAAAATTCTTTGTCGAACAGGGCGTCTGGATCCGGCCTTTTGGCAAGCTAATTTACCTGATGCCGCCCTATATTATTCGCCCTGAACAGTTGCAGCGCCTGACCGCAGCGGTTAACCGTGCGGTACAAGATGAAACATTTTTTTGCCAATAACGAGCAGTCAACCTGAAGGTTTCTGGCTACACTTTCTGCAAACAAGAAAGGAGGGTTCATGAAACTCATCAGTAATGATCTGCGCGATGGCGATAAGCTGCCGCATCGTCATGTCTTTAACGGCATGGGTTACGATGGCGATAATATTTCGCCGCATCTGGCGTGGGATGATGTTCCTGCGGGAACCAAAAGTTTTGTTGTCACCTGCTATGACCCGGATGCGCCAACCGGCTCCGGCTGGTGGCACTGGGTAGTGGTTAACTTACCCGCTGATACCCGCGTATTGCCGCAGGGGTTTGGCTCTGGTCTGGTAGCAATGCCAGACGGCGTTTTGCAGACGCGTACCGATTTTGGTAGAACCGGGTACGATGGCGCCGCGCCGCCGAAAGGCGAAACGCATCGCTACATTTTTACCGTTCACGCGCTGGATGTAGAACGTATTGATGTCGATGAAGGTGCCAGCGGCGCGATGGTCGGGTTTAACGTCCATTTCCACTCTCTCGCCAGCGCCTCGATTACTGCGATGTTCAGTTAATCACTCTGCCAGATGGCGCAATGCCATCTGGTATCACTTAAAGGTATTAAAAACAACTTTTTGTCTTTTTACCTTCCCGTTTCGCTCAAGTTAGTATAAAAAAGCTGAACGCGAAACAGTAAAAATCAATAATATCAATGCGTTACAATGCATTTAGTCTAAAAAATAGACTACATGATACTACAAAACACAACATATCCAGTCACTATGAATCAACTACTTAGATAGTATTAGTGACCTGAGACAGAGCATTAGCGCAAGGTGATTTTTTGTCATCTTGCGCTAATTTTTTGTCACAAAAACATGTCGCACTCCAGAAGAGCACAAAGCCTTGCAATTCAGTGCAAAGCTTTGTGTGTCTCAGTTTTGTTTCATCAGTCACAGCACGCCATAGAATGCTGACTTGCTTGATGTGTCTGCGGTTCACAATCCTTCAGCAATTTTCACAACTTGCCAGCAAACATCCAATGGCAACGCCTTATCGTCATGTTGCGCATTTACAAAATGCAATATAAATATGTTAAATTATTATAGAAATCACATAACGTTACGAGGGGTACACTGTGGGGATTTTTTTACTAGGCCGCAAGTTCGAAGGATCAAGCTTACTTTTTGATAAGGGACGCTTATTTTTACAGAACAGCGTTGATGGAAATGTCTTCCTTGTAGTTGAGAAAGGAGGAAATCGAGCGTTTCTTCATACTGGTGAAAAATTTATAGATTTTGTTAGAGTTGGGCACTTGTCACATTTGAAATGCTATCTCTCACGTGAGAGCGACAGACTTTTATACTGCGTTTCATCATTAGGTGATGCTATTGAGAAGACAGTAACAGCAAACAGAACAAAAGCAAGTGGCTGGGAAACATTTGATATGCTTCCTGCAAAAGACTTAAGCGAATCATCCCTTAATCAAATAGAAATGCTTAAGGAAATATATTTTAAAAATGATGATTTAACATCTGTTTTCAACAGAATTGTTAGATCAGATTTGATTGACAAAGGAAGAACGATTGAAAAGCTAATTGAAATAATGAGCGTCGACGATAAGACATATATCTCTTATCATCTATCTAAAAACATCAGTGAATTAGCAACGCTTTCTGATATTTCAGATGATGCGCTATTTAAAGCATTTGTTTCAAACCTAACCAACTACAGCAAAAAAATATCTGTTATAGATGAAAAACTTGATTTTTTATCTAAGCTTTCGAACCAAATTATTTCTAAAAACAGCTGGATTGAACTAATTCATAATTTAAGAAAAATATCTCCACCAAAACATAAATCATGCATTGTTGCAACATGCAAAAATGAAGGTGTTTATCTTATTGAGTGGATAGCTTACCATCTAAGCATTGGGTTTGATGCAATATTTATATATTCTAATGGTAATGATGATGGTTCTGACGAACTACTTAATAATCTTCATAATGAAGGAATCATATACTACATAAAAAACATTGTTGGAGATGGTGTTAGTGCACAAAACAAGGCTTATGCTCATGCACTAACAATTAACAAGGAGGTTCTAAATTATGAATGGAGTCTTTTCATTGATATAGATGAATTTTTTGTTTTAAACGAATACATGTTTTCTTCCATCACTGATTATCTAGACTGGCAAAACAAAAATGAAACTGACGCAATTGCTTTAAACTGGATGTTTAGCAAACCAGTGGAAAATAGCGACTGGATAAACAATCCAATAACTAAAAGATTGCCATATATTAATAAAGAAGCAAGCGCTCATATCAAAACATTTTTTAAGCCTCACAAATTCTCAGGCTCAACCCCTCATTTCCCATTGTGCAATAGCAATTATAAGTTCGCATATAGAGACTCTTCAGGTAACATTCATGAAAAGTCCATCACAAAAAATGATTTATCATTTTCTAACAAACCACAAAACTCACACGCTTACATTATTCATTACTTCAATAGAAGTATAGCTGAGTTTATTTGGAAATACTCTAGAAACAGAGGTAATCACCCAAATACAAAAAGCGGAAATAACTTTACAGAACACTTATTTCAGTTCCTTGGCTTCTTCACATCATCATTAGACTCACCACGGTTCGTGGAGAATGAATCAATTGCTAAAATGACTGACATCATTGATTCAAAAATTAGCGAAATAGTAGCAAGCGAATCAATACAAATTGCGTATGAGAATGTTAAGAACAGGACAAGAGAGCGTTACGAATTAATCGAACCTTTATTTTGGGAGTATTTAAAGGGAAACATCAACTCAGAAAAACATAAAGACTCAATTTCAGATTTTATATCTAGATTTAAAGAAAAAGCCTAATCAATTTTCTGCGGAGGTAATCCACCTCCGCTATTTTATAATACATTGTGTGATTTACAATATTTTCATTTCGATGAGTTAATTGCCTCAATGATACGCTTCAGGATTTCATTATTTCTGCGTTGTAATGCAGCCTCAAGGACTAAGGCCTCTTCATAACGGATCCCATAACGTGAGCCTGCCGGAGTGACCAGAATATCTTCATATTCTGGATCTGCCTCTTCTTCATACTCTTCTTCGACTTCTTGAAACTCTGTCTCGATGTACTCTTCTTCTACATCTTCAACTACAGGGACGCTCACGAATGGATTTTGCGCAAATGGTGAACCATCTTCATTAAGAACAGGTATCATTTCCATTTTTGGAGCCTGATACTCTTCATTCACTACTCGTTTAATCCGTGTTCCGTCTTCCAGTACCTCATCCTTTAATACCTGACGACTCTCAGTAACCATCACTTGTTTGCTTACAATTCGAGTTTTAGTAACCTGCACAGGAACTGTTGTTATGCGAGTTTTAGTAACCATTACACCTTCGTTTGTCTGAACCTTAGTATATTGATCATCCCACTCGTCAAAGCAAAAGAATCCAAATCGGTGCACATCAAGCCCATGACGTTCAAACGCCTCCTTTGCACGTTGAGCTATTACGCCAAAATGCCAACGAGCTCCGTCTTCTCCTTTTTCTTCTGTTCTGTCAAGATACTGAAATTGAACGAAGTCAACCTCTGACCATGCGTCAAGTATTGTATCAGTGATTTCAAGAGGTGCAGTTTTAGCTCGCTCATCTGAAGTAACGGTAAAGGCTGTTTGAGTGAATCCACCAGACCACACACGACCAGCAGTTCCGACCGTGCTATTACTGTTCTGTGAGTATGGTGTAATAGATGAGTCTACTCTTACAACCCCATCCCCCTTTGGAGATAGCCTCAAATCAATATCTGTATCGCTTCCAGCAACGCCAACAGCAGGAGCATTAGATGCTGTCTGTGAGCGCATGGCTAGATAATTGGCAGGAACTGTAGGCCCAGACTCTATGGAAAATATAGGTAACCCAGACGATAATCGTGTAAATACTACGCCATTATCACTAAATAACATTCTGGTTGATCTGGTTGCATCCTCCAAAACAGAGAGTATTTCAGAAGTTTTCTGATTTGAATTGTTGTACCAAGTCATTGAGTGTCTATTACCAAAAGCAATTGCCACACCTTGACCTGTTGATTCTCCGTCGGTTCCTTTAAGGCTATTGCTGCCAAATACGATGCCCTTCAGAAAGCGTGCTGTTTTCCCAGCAGTTTTGTCGTTAGCTATTATTCCAATTGCTGCCGATGCAGCATTCAACACTTCTCCAGCTTGGGTTAATTCACCACCTGAGCCTAACCATAATGCGTCAGTCTGACCGTTGGGGAACATTGAATTAGGATACAGTTCACGCTCATTCCCCCTGTTTGCTATATCAAGTTCAAGACCGTGACTTGCTCCGATTGTTCCTGCATTTCTTACAGTTGAACCATAAAGTGCCCATGCGCTAGACCTAACACCTGATGAATCATCGTTGTAAGCCATCCCGGCTACGGCAAGAGCAGCATTACCCGGTTCACCATCTCCAGTATGAGCAGATCCAAAAATTCCTATCCCATCTGGTGGGGCAATCCCAACATTTCTACAGTGTCGCTCTAAATAGAAATAAATATTTCCCCCTAGCCCTGCCATCCATGGCACTTGCCTTAACCAATACCCACCAATGAATGTAACATCCATTTCCATTTCCCACGATGTAAGTGGGTCTGAAACAATATCCTGACTTAACAAATAAGTGCCAGCAGGAATATAAATTTTGCGCCTTGTCGCATTAGCCGCAAGAAACGCTTCAGTAGAATCAACAACCCCTGTTGGGTCAGCACCTCCGGCAAAACCACTCCAAGTAACAGGCTTTGCTAATCCTCCGACAAATCCAGCTCCACCAGGCCCCTCCAGTTCAGATCGCAGTTGATCGGGGTCATACTTCAGCACATTAGGAAAATAGAACTGCTGCGCACCATATGCATCATATACAGCCATAGAATGGCCTTGCACAGTTACGAACTTGGCAATCTGTCCGTTATATACCGGGTAACCAGCAGCGTTAATGATGATTGGTTGCGAAACAGGAAAGTGAGAGCCGTCTTCGTTCTCCACATAAACCTGAATCTGGTTTTCAGGATTTACCGGGTCAGTGTCAATTTTACCGATATAAATTTTGCCATTGGCTACGGCTTTAAAAGAACGCGCCATAGTGAAGAGTTGCGAAGGCATACTCACTACAACATTAGCTGTAATGTCTGTCATTTAATTTGCTCCAGATACAAGGAATCGCCGCAGCATTGCCACAGTGATGCATTATTAATCAAACAAAGGGACCGCTGTGGTCTTATTGAGGATGCAACCAGCAGATAATAAGATGCCGATCCACTCACAAAAGCGAGGCATCAAGAATGGGAAGAGATGACCCGCAATTTAATCTGCGGCTACCTTACGAATTAAAGGAAAAACTAAAACAGCGAGCCAAATCCAATGGTCGCTCTCTTAATTCAGAATTAGTTCAGATAGTGACTGATGCTGTATCAAAGCCATCCAAAATTTCAGGCTATCGAGACGATGCGGAACGAATCGCTGATGAGCAGTCCGAACTTGTTAAGAAGATGGTGTTTGATACGCTGAAAGATTTGTACAAAAAACCCACCTGATGGTGGGTTCCATTTATTAGTCTTGCTTTGTGGACGGTATAAGTGATGCATTTGCCTCTTTTGGCTTCAAGGTATACATTCCACCATTAAATGGATCTACAGCAAGCCAACCAATTAACCCACCAAACACAAGGTTTCCACCAATATACCAACCATTAGCATTGGCTTTGATTGGCAAGGTTACTGGCTCGTACCCATCCTTTTCCATAGTGATCTGATAGCTCTTTTTGCCAAAATAACTACCATCTGACTTGGCAAGAGTTACTCCTTGCGGGGTCTTACCTTGCGCAACAATCACGCCTGATTCGTCTTTTACCTTAAAGCTCGCACCGGAAGGATTGCTGTTCACTTGCACAAGCTGTGTTTCGTCACCAACAATAGTTGCGCACCCAGATAACAATATAGCGCCAGCAACGACGCCGATAATCCTCTTCATATTACTTTCCGTTTTGTTAGAATCAGAAAGATCTTAATAATAAAAAGTATTTTCGTGAAGATATTGTCGATTGAGTTAATAACTCATTTACACCCAACAGTGCCATGATGGCAAAGATAAGGAGAGTTAATCATATGAAAAAATCACTGTTAATTATCCCGCTTCTGCTGGCAGGGTGTGCAAAGGTTAGCGACTATCAGGCAAGTTGCGAACAACGCTATCCAAAGCTTAGCGATATGGCTAATTGCCTTGATGCTAGCGTGAAGAACGACTCACGCATGGCATCAGCACCAACACCTAAGTTATATGTCCTTGCTGCGAAGATGCTCGGGCAAGGTGTCGATGATGGCAAGATAAGTGACGCGCAGGCAAGGCTTGAGCTTCAGAATCTTTATGTTCAATTACAAAGCCAAGAACAAGCCCAACAAATAGCGCAAAGCCAAGCATTCCAGCAGGCTTTATTGGAGTGCCCCCAAGCCC